>JAJYCS010000002.1 GCA_021778115.1 Deltaproteobacteria bacterium | reverse complement strand
TCTTTCCTGATGTTGCTTTGACGAAGTAGCTGACCGAGGCCCTGGTTGTGAAAGAACGTATGAATCCGGTTTTCTACTGCGGCAACTCCTGTTACAATCTGCTGCATAGCGTCGTCTCTCTGTGTTAGTGGATTTGATGGGGATCAAAGCCATTTTACTACAGTTTGCGGCGCTATACTATTTATAATTACAACTAGTTATAAGTTTTATGTAACTGCGAAAGTTGAGTTATAAATCAGAAAAATTTTGCAAGCTCAAATGTAGATTCAGCATAATGCCAGTCAGAAGGCATGGTTCTTTTTTCCCATTGCCCGTACCCCCATGCTGCTGCGCAAAAAGGCATGTCGTTGGAGAGGGCCGCCTCGCCATCTTCCAACTTGTCGCCAACATATAAAGACGATCCGGAGTTGACGCCTAACTCGGCAAGCTGAGACTTGATCAGTGCTGCCTTGTTTGCATGGGGTGGTGTCGGCGTATCCAACGTCCCAACCAGTGAAAAAAAACGCTGCCAGCCAAAATACTCAATTATTTTGAGGGTTGGGATGCGCCGTTTGTTGGTCGCAATTGCTACAGGGATGCCGCTTTCAGCCAAACGCGCAAGCAGGCTATCAACACCTGCGTACGCCTTGGTTTCACGGTAACCCGCGGTGTCGTAGCGAGCCTTGAAACGGTCAACCAACTGGTCCAGCAGATCATTGTTAGTCGTACCAGTCAGATTGATCAGGGTTTGTCGCAGCGGGGGGCCGATCAGCGTGTCTGTGAGCGGCACCAGCGGTTGCAGGCCAACTTCAGCCAGAACGGCTCCGAAACACTGGAGTATGCTGGGAGATGAATCGATCAGCGTTCCATCAAGATCGAAAATGATCGCCTGATAAGGAAAAGTCATACTCATGCCGGTCGGTCGCAACGCAGTGAGGCTTCGGTAAGCGGGACGAGCATCTCGGCCTTTAACCTGTCAAGCGGCAACAGCGGACTCATATCTTCCAGCGGCATGGAGAGCATTGAGCCGTCCGGCTGCGGTAGTGCGGCTACCTTTGGTGCCAGTGTCTCATTGGCAACCAGTCGCATATCAACGATAATCGGGCGTGGCGCAGCCAGAGCTTCTGCTAGTTTGGCCTCCAGCTCGGAGGGCTGTGCGATGCGTATGAATGCGAGGTCGTAGGTCTGTGCCAAATCTTCCAGGGCAGGCAGCCAGAGTCCGGCCTCAGGTCCGGTCCCCACATAGCGTCCCGCAAAGTAGTTGCGCATGGTGTTGCGTATCGAGGCATAGCCGCCGTTATTCATGATGATCAGGCAGATCGGCAGGTTAAAGGCCCGCATGGTTGCAAGTTCCTGGATGTTTAGTTGCAAACTGCCATCGCTCTCAACCGCCACCATCGGTTGGCAACCATTAGCAAAGCAGGCGCCGATAGCCGCCGGAAGGCCATAGCCCATGGAGCCCAGACCGGAGGTCAGGAATACCCGCTGACCAGGCTTGTTGCGGAATACGGTATAAAATGCCTCGACAGCCAGACCGGAACTGCCGGTAACAATGAGTGTATCTGGCGGTATCGCATCAGATAGCGCCTCTACAAACTGGTAATGGCTGACCGGGTCGGTGCAGGAAAAGATGCTTTCGTGCTTGATGCCAAAACGATTTTTCCAGTCAGCGCAGCGCTCTCTCCAGGCACCGATCTCAAGGGCTGGCATATCTGCCGTGCCACGAACCATTGCCGTTAAAAAATCAGCTGCATCGGCTTCAACAGCACAGTCGATGGTCATATCAAGCTTGTCGATCTCGTGCTGGTCAACATCCACAACGACCTTTTTTGCGCCGCGAGCAAAACCGCTTGTGTTGTAGGCGGTGATTATATTGTCCAGGCGGCTGCCGATCGAGATTAACAGATCACAGTTTTGTACCGCAAAGTTAGGTGCACGTAAGGCCACAACCCCAGGTCTTCCAACCAGAAGCGGGTGGTCGTAGGGCATCAGATCAAGGGCGTTCCAGGTAGTAACCACCGGCACCTTCAGGCTCTCGGCCAGTTGCAGGAATGCCGTTGCCGCCCCGGCAAGCCGGACACCGTGCCCTGCCAGGATCAGCGGCCGTTCAGCCTGGGTCAGCAGTTCGACAAGTTTGTCCAGCATGGCCGGATCATCTGCCTGCGAGCTCTGCCGAGGGGGAGGAGTGTAGCCGGTCAGGGTAGCGGTATCCACCGGCGCCGCCTGAACATCGAGCGGAATGTCGAGCCATACCGGCCCCGAACGTCCTGTGCACATGGCATGGTAGGCCCGTTCCAGGTGATAGCGGATGAGTGAGGGGTCTTCCACGGTAACCGCGTAGTTGGTTATCCCTTGCACCATCGGGATGATATCGGCTTCCTGCACACCGCTCTGGCGAAGGGGGCGTCCTTTCAGCAGGTCGGCCCGCTTGACCTGGCCGGAGATCACGAACATCGGCACTGATTCGATCCAGGCACCGGTGACCGGCGTAATGATGTTGGTGGCTCCGGGGCCGGTGGTCACCATGGCTACGCCGAATGAGCCGTCTACCCTGCCCCATGCCTCGGCCGCAATACCGCAGGCCTGTTCGTGGTGGCAGGGGATCGGGGTCAGGCGAGTCTCGCAGGCCAGACCGTCGTTCAGGTGCATTGCGCCGCCGCCGGGCAGCACAAAGACGTGGCGTACGCCGCGGTCGGCCAGGAAGCGGGCGATGTAATCGGCAACACGGCAGGTGGTTGAAGTCATCACAGAACTCCTTACATCATCCAGTAGGTGAGCAGTGTCTTGCGGGCCGAATTCTGTGCGATGGCCTCGTCGGTGTAGAAGGAGTCGTTAGCGAAATGGGTCGAAGAAATCTCCTCGATGATAGCGCCGGTCTTGCTGGTAAAGGCGTGCCGTACACCCGGCTCGACCGTTACCACATCGCCAGCATTAAGCAAATGAAGCACGCCATCAAGTTCAAGTCTTACATCCCCAGCCAACACATGGAACGTTTCCTCTTTTTCTTTATGATACTGCTCAGGGTGTTTCTGTCCCGGCAGCACCACGAGCAGCTTCTTACAGTAACCGCGGTTAACTATGGTAAGCATGGTTAGTCCATATTCATCAAAGCGGTCCATTCCATAATGGTGTGAAATTTCGAGTTCTATTCCCCCAGGCACCGTAATGTTATGAGTTTGCAGAAGGTTGTTGACCCGTTTGGCAATATTCCAGACCGTTTCGCGCATATCCTGGCGTTTGCTGTTTTTGGGGGTCACAGCTGCATCCGGAACTATATCTTTCGTAGCGACAAACTGAGCGTATTTTGAAAAGTCATTTGCGGTGAATTGATCGTCTTCCGGAGGAAACGCAAAATACACATCAGCAGGGAAAATTGTCTCTCCAGACTTAACCGCTCTATTGACAAATATCCCGCGCCTAAGGGAACGGAGACTGGCGATCTCGGAGGGGTTAGCCGGCAGACGCTCATCACCCACGCCGCACAAAGTAACAGCATACGCAGCGGCTGCAAGCCAGGCGTCAATCTGTTCCGGCGAAGCGGAATAGGCATTGAGTGGGTAAGCATCTGTCGCCGCCCCAACATGCTTTTCAAATATTGTTGCACCCTTGGCTAGTGCAATCTTGATAATATCAGTATTATCCGGGGACTCATGAGTAGAAAAGCCGATGCGCACCCCCGGATAACGTGTGCGGAGGAAATCGATTTGCGAAAGATGCATATGGTCATCGGCAGTCGGGTACTCACCCACACAATGCATAATGGCAAAATCTTTGTTGCGATTGGTGAAAAAACTGATGACGCGATCAATGTCCTCAAGTTGCGCCCCTGCAGTTGAAGCAATAATCGGTTTATCGGTCAGTGCGATCCGCTCCAGCAACGGCCAGTCACTGAAGGAGCAACTCGCAATCTTGATGAAATCGAGGTTCTGGTCTTCAATCACGTCCACCGATTTTTCGTCAAAGGGGGTCGACATGGTCAGAAATCCCTGATTGCGCATCTCGGCGATCAACTGGTCGAACTCGGCCCGGGACAGGCGTGTTTCGGAGAAGCGTTTGACATACTTGATGTCATCGCGGCCCTTGGCAGCAGGATGAATAAAGGTATCCAAGTCGCGATACTGTAGTTTGAAAGCAAAGCTAAACTGGGGATATTTACGACAGACTTCACCAAAAGTACGGATCACTTGGAGGCCATGTTGAATATCCCCCATGTGGTTGTTGGCCATTTCCAAAACGAAAAATCTTTCTGGTAGAAGTGAAGACATGTTTTTTCCCCTTAGTTAGTGATTTAGTTATCCGACGTCTCTGCATATGCCATGAATGGTTTCCACCATGTACCCCAGCATCTCCTCCGCCATCCCCGGATAGACTCCAACCCAGAAGGTGTTGTTCATGATCGCTTCCGTAACCGGAAGCGGAGTTGATGGTTGATAGTTGATGGTTGAGTTTGGAATAATGCGAAAGCCTTTGCCGCTTGCGCGCATCTCATCAAAGCAGGGGTGCTTGATCAGGTTACCGGCAAACAGCATGCGGGTTTGAATCCCCTTGCCCTCAAGGTGGCTTACGATCTTATCGCGGGATAAGCCACTGCCTTCACGTACCGTCAGCAGAAAGCCGAACCAGGAGGGATCGCTGTTTTCGGTTGCCTCAGGCAGTATCAACCGATCTTCTAAGTCTGTCAGGCCATCGCGCAACAGATTCCAATTTTTTTTGCGAGCTTCGATAAAACCGGGAAGTTTTTCCATCTGGGCACAACCGATGGCGGCCTGCATGTCCGTCACTTTTAGATTGTAACCAAAGTGGGAGTAGACATATTTGTGATCGTACCCAAATGGTAGCTCACCAAACTGTTGGCCAAAGCGGTTGCCGCAGGTGTTGTCCTTGCCGGACGGGCACCAGCAGTCACGCCCCCAGTCCCTCAACGATTCAACAATCCTTTTCAATTCAACATGGTTTGTATAGACCGCGCCCCCTTCGCCCATGGTCATGTGGTGAGGGGGATAAAAGCTGGAGGTGCCGATATGGCCGATGGTTCCAGTAAACTGGAACTCGTTGAATGATGAAGAGTTGATGGTTGATGGTTGATGGTTGATAGATGACAAATCATTTGTCATGCGGTAGCGCGAGCCCAAGGCGTCACAGTTGTCCTCGATCAGCCAGAGGTTGTGCTTGTCGCAGAATGCCTTGACTGCGGCCAGGTCAAAGGGGTTGCCCAGGGTGTGGGCCGCCATGACCGCCTTGGTGCGGTCGGAGAGAGCCGCCTCCAGTTGGGTGACATCGATATTGTAGGTGGGAAGTGAGACATCCACAAAGACCGGCACCGCGCCGTACTGGATGATCGGCGCCACGGTAGTGGGGAATCCAGCGGCCACGGTGATGACTTCGTCACCTTTTTTAATCCTGCGGTCGCCCAACTTGGGTGAGGTGAGCGCCATGAAAGCCAGCAGGTTGGCTGATGAACCGGAGTTAGTCAGGGAACAGTGCTGCACGCCGAGGTACTGGGCAAACTCACGCTCGAAACGTTCGGCATAGCGTCCGGTGGTCAGCCAGAAATCCAGCGATGAATCCACCAAGGTGGTAAGCTCTTTCTCATCAAATACCCGACCGGCATAGGAGATACGGTCGCCAGGGGAAAAGGGTTTTTTAGGTACAGCATGCACGGTGCGGTGAAAGTTGGCCGTTTTTGCCAGAATAAAATGACGCTGAATCTTTTCCAAAGCAGCGGGCTTAAGCTGTGCCGTTTTGTTTTTAAGCAATGTGCGGTGTATGGCAGATGCGCGTTTCATGACGACACGTGATCGCTGAATCTTGCCTTCAAGCGCTTCATCAGGTTCGAGGATACAATCGTAGTTGTCCAAATATGATAGATTGGATGTGAGCGGCAGACAGATAAAATCGTCCATTGACGATATTTCAATGATGGCTACAGGACGAACTTTCTTGTCTTGTGCATCGGCAAAGGCAATCTCGGCCCAATAAACAGCTCCGGCAGTTATTTCCACTTTGAAGGGTCCTCCGGTCCGCACTCCTGATCAAGCAGTTCAAAGGTGTGAAGCGTTTGGCCAAGGCCGGCATCTGCAGCTTCGTAGTCGATATCCCATACTGCTTCAGGCTCTTTCACAATCGGGGCGGTTGACTCAATTTGAGGTTCTGGGATAGCCAGAATTATTAACTCAACCCGCTTTGCAGAAAAATCTGGCGGCACTTTGATATGCAGAAAACCATCCGGTGAAACATGTTGTGTCATGCGTAACGCTTGCATTTACCTCACCTCGCATTGCGGCATAAAGAGCAATTATTCAACTTTCAACCATCAACTTTCAACTGTTTTCATAACCCTCTATCTGCCGCAGACAGCAGGCCCGCAGATCGCCACCGGCCTGGTATACCTTAACCCATTCGATAATGCTGTCAAGGGTCTGGCATAGGTTCCAGCGGGGCTGCCACTGCAACCGTATCCGCGCCTTGGAGCAATCAAGTTTCAGGTAATGGGCCTCGTGGGGATGGTCACCGTTGTCAATCTCGTAGCGGGCGTCCGTGCCCCACTGTTGGCAGAGCCGCTTGACAATCCATTCCACCGGCTTGGCATCGTCATCAACTGGCCCGAAGTTCCATCCCTCGGCATAGGCCGCACCTTCTTCATACAACCGCTGCGCCAGGGTCAGGTAGCCTGAAAGCGGTTCCAGTACATGCTGCCAGGGGCGGATGGCGTGGGGGTTGCGAATCTGCACGGGCTGGCTGGCCATGAGGGCACGGATGATGTCGGGGATCAGGCGGTCGGTGGCCCAATCACCACCACCGATGACATTACCTGCCCGGGCGGTGGCCACGGCTGCGCCGTGTTGAGGAGTTGAGGAGTTGAAAGCTGAGGAGTTGAAGAACGAGTTGCGATAGGCGGCGGTAACCAGTTCAGAACAGCCTTTGCTGCTGGAGTAGGGATCAAAACCGCCCATCGGCTCGTTCTCGCGGTAGCCCCAGACCCACTCCTTGTTTTCATAGCATTTGTCGGTGGTGACGTTGACTACTGCTCGCACAGAGGGGCAATGCCGTACCGCCTCCAGTAGATTGACCGTGCCCATGACGTTGGTGGCGTAGGTCTCCACCGGTATCGTGTAGGAGTCGCGCACCAGCGGCTGGGCCGCCATATGGATCACGATCTCCGGCTGCACGCGTTGCATTGCAGCGGACAAGGTCGCGCCGTCACGGATATCATTAATCGTGCTGAAGAGTTGAGGAGTTGAGGAGTTGAAGCCCAGCAGGTTGAAGAGACTCGGCTCGGTTGGGGGCTCCAGGGCATAGCCATGCACCTCGGCGCCAAGCTTAAGCAGCCAGAGGGTCAGCCAGCTACCTTTGAAGCCGGTATGGCCGGTGAGGAATACTTTTTTCCCATGGAAAAAAGTATTCGTTGAAAAGTTGAAAGGTTGATGAGTTGAAGTCATGTATTTGCTTTCTTCACCTGCGCTGCACGCAAGCCGCTTATGGCCGCCGATAACTCTTGTATTGTTTGTCGTAATTCGCGGTATACCGTTTCAGACAGGTAGCCGAGATCCATAGAAAGTTGTAGCTGTGCATCCGTCTCCATCAGTGATCCATATGCCAATTGGGAAAAGTGTGCCTGATCCCGTGCATTGGTACGTCCAGATCCTTCAGCCAGATTGGACATAACCGATACCGCCGCCCTGCGCAGTTGATCGACGAGACCATAGCGTTCTGCAGCCGGATAACTTGCCGTTACTTCATATACCCGTTTGGCGAACATCTTGGCAAGCTGCCATGACTTCAGTTTTTCATGGGGAAATTGATGTTCCTTCAACTCCTCAACGCCTCACCCTCAACTTTCAACTTTCAACTTTCAACTTTCATCTCTTCAACCGCCTCTACCACACCTTCCACGGCGCTGTGCCGGATTTCCACAAATCGTCCAGCAAGGTTTTGTCTCGCAGGGTATCCATCGGCTGCCAGAAACCACTGTGCTTATACGCGACCAGTTGACCGTCGTTGGCAAGCGCTTCCAGCGGCTCCCGTTCGAGGATGGTGGCATCTCCCGCAATGTAGTCCAGCACCTCCGGCTGTAGCACGAAAAAACCGCCGTTGATCCAGGCCCCATCGCCTTTGGGTTTTTCCTTGAATCCATGAATAACGTTGTCGCTGTCGAGATCAAGTGCCCCGAATCTCCCGGCTGGTTGGATGGAGGTGACGGTGGCCAGTTTGCCGTGGGCCTGATGATAGGTCACCAGCTCTTGGATATTCACGTCTGCGACGCCATCACCATAGGTGAGCATGAATGGCTCGTTGCCGATATGTTCCCGAACCCGCTTGACCCTGCCGCCGGTCATAGTTTCAAGGCCGGTATTTACGAGGGTTACCCGCCAAGGTTCGGCGGAGTGATTATGGATCACTCGCTGATTCTGGTTGCGGAAATCAAAGGTGATATCTGATTCATGCAAAAAATAGTGGGCAAAATACTCCTTGATGCAGTATCCCTTGTAGCCGAGACAGACCACAAAGTCGTTGAAACCGTAGCTGGAATAGATCTTCATGATATGCCAGAGGATCGGCCGCTCGCCGATCTCGATCATCGGTTTTGGTTTGAGGTGGGACTCCTCTGAAATACGAGTACCAAAACCTCCGGCAAGAATAATGACTTTCATACGATGACCTCAATCACCAGAATAAGAACTACATACTGAAAAATTGATTAGGATAGACGGCTTTATTGATATGGTTAGCCAGCTTATTCAGCTCGTTTAAGGTAAAGTTGGCCTGTGCCACTGCTTGTTGGTGTAGGGCCACCATTGCAAGAGCTGCATCAACAGAAACATGAATCAGCTTGCTCAACTCTGTATTATCCAACATATCCGCTAATCTTCGAATATACTGCCAACCATCTGGGACAAATTCCGCCCCCTTAACGGCGGATGACAGCATCTGCAGCAAGAATCTGTCCCATAAATTGAAATTAAGGTACCGGAAAAACCCTTGTGGTAGTTTTCTCGGGATAATGCCTTCATCCATAAGTTGTTGCAGTGAGTCTATAAAATAATAATACCGCTGCTCTGTTTTTGCCTCTGCCCATCTCTGCAAATCAAGCTGTGTCTGGGCTTCCATAGGGGACACTGCCGGAATATCGACATAAAGTGCCTTGTTGTCAGCAGCAATATGTAATAATGATGCAACATGGGCAAAAGCATCTTTTTCATAGTGTTTTAATAAATCCAGCTCAATAATTTTTTTTTGAACGTTTGCTGATATGATATCGGCTGATATAAAACTGACTGACTGGTTAAATCCTAGTCGAGACATGATCTGTAATAATGTACCTTGTATTACCATACCGGTATGCGGTGAAAACCACGCATTGCCTACACAACAGACCTCTGGGTTATGTTGTTCAAGCACTTGGTTTACCTGCTGCAAAGCCCCGACATGCAGTATATCGTCATCGCCAAATAACCAGATATAGTCACCTGATGCCTGTGATAACAGATTGTTCATATTGGTGAATAGATCGCCATGCTCATTCTTTCTAACAAAAGTTAGACATTCATACTCATTCTGTAATTTCTGCAATACCTCAGGCGTATGGTCATTAGAGGCATTATCGGAGACAAAAATGCTTGCCGTAGGTGCTTCTTCAGCAATGCGCCCTGCAATAGTACGGACACAACGCTCAAGTTTTTCCGCACGGTTCCATGTGGGGATAGCAAAGACAATGTTCATTATGCACTCACAATATTAAATATTTTGACCACTTAAATCTCTCCGGGTCGTATTCCCCGGAGCTTGCTGCGGGATGGTTCATTTTTTAAATGGGTGATCTTTAGCATCAATTATCAAATTTAATCCATTTACTTCAGGACCAGATTCATGTATGCACAGCATATTTACAGAAATTATGTTTTTATAAATGTCTTTATCATTATTATAATAGTTATTTTTATTATATAAAGTAGGGGTATGCCAGTAACATTTATATGACAAGCTCCAAATAAACTCTATTAAAGCTTCAGCATTATTAACTCTATCATTTTCAACATATATAAATGGCTTACACCGATCAATCGTCTTTTCAAGACCAGATATAACAGATTGTTCCATACCCTCAACATCTATTTTTATAAGGGAAACATTATTTGCCTCAAACCAACTATCTAATTTAACTAATGTAACAACTTCGCCTTCTTCCTTTCCAACTTGCATACTTACACCACCAAAATTCCCTTCTGATTCATAGTCTATGGCAGGTATAGTTACATAGCCGCTTGAATCTCCGCATGCAAAAGGAAATGCTCTGACATTTTTCAGGCTATTTACAGATAAATTAGCGCATAGATTCTGAAAAATTATCGGCTGAGGTTCAAAAGCATAAACTAAGCCTCTTTCACCTACTAACCTTGATAAAGCAATCGTTTGGCTCCCTATATTAGCACCAACTTCGATGACTACACTTTCGCTTCTAACTAATTGTTCAAAGAGCTGGACTTCATGCTCGCCATATTCACCATAAAGCTCGAGAGCTTTCCCAACAAAAAGGTCGTTGTGATTGTAAATAAAATTTCCATGACGCCCTTCAATCATCCGCTGGGTACCAGCAAGTTGATAAATATTTCTCATTTTACGCCTCCTCCCTTCACTAGTGTCCGGAATAGTTGATTTTGTACTGCTGTAAGTATCCAAGTTCTTTGAAAAGCGCCTAAATTGTTCATGGCGTCGATTTCAGCGGCTGCCAAAATCAAGAAGAGGCTAGAAATTGAGGCCAGTCTCTACACAAAGCTACAGGTTCTGAGCGTGTCTGCTTTTGGAAGAACTGAACTAAACCAGCTATAATGCCTCCATTTATTAAATTCATAATCAAGTCGGAGATATCTCAATCGTCTCAAAATTCTCAAACCTAATACCTATCTCTTGCGGTACAGCCACAAAACAGGCCGATGGCTGGCCATCCGGCAGGGCGGGGAGTTGTCTGAAACACCAGAGCCGATAGTCGAGGCCGTTGAAAACATCGCTAAACATGGCCGCCTGATTATAGGGGAACGGTATCGCCATGACAATAGGTCTACATCTTTTCAAAGTATCCAGTGCGCCGTTTAGCACCTCGCGAAAGGGTAACGGCGGCTGAACCGTCAAAAGCCGGCAGATCGGGAGCTGCAGCTCATCAATCTGTCTGCAGGCCACCCGCGTCTTCGTATGGGCGTTACCACTAAAACTTTCCGCATGGGGGGATAACAGGTCAACCTCGTCTATTTCCAGGAACCGTTCGCCGCCAGCCCCGACAAACGGCAGTTCCTGATAGAGCTTAGGGCTGGCAAGCCCGGCCAGAAGCATCCTGGCGCAGAGGATACGGAAATAGCTCTGGCGCGGCTCAAAGACATGCACCTTTCCGTCTGCGCCAAGAGACTGCGCCACAGCCAGTGAGACATCTCCCGCACCGGCACCGCACTGCACCATGGTACAGCCCAGATACAAGAAACTCATCGCTGTTTTTATCACTATATTGCTTGATTGCTGCTCGAGTGGTGTGGTGACAAGATACCGTGGTTTCAGGTCAGGCCTGCCCTCGGCGCTCTGTTGCACCTCCACCGGTGCCGGCTTTTGTGCCGAAGCGGTAAAGTTGTATCTGGGCGGTGCTGTCGGCAGTAGCGCCTCCCGTTGCTGTATCTTTTCCTGCAGCAGACCCATCACCTCATCGGCCTTCAACAGGCTCCAGGCATGGATATAACGCGGCGCCATCTCCGCCCATTCCGCATCACTCGTCTTCGCCTTTTTCCAGGCGGGAAGTTCTTCTGCCCCCGGCACGAGCAGCCCTGCGACATACGGATAGTACGAGGTAAGATTCGTCAGGGGGATCGAAGATGACAGCAGCACCGTCGGTATGGCAGCCGTATCGGTTATGTGCAGCGGGAAGGTATCCACGGTGATCACGCCATCCACCTGGGCGATCAACGCGTTCAGCATGTCGATATTGGCAATCTTACCATCGAGATTCAACAGTCGGGGATGATCAAGCTCAAGCGTATGCGTTATGAGAACGGTGATATCAGGGTGGGCTTCCAGCAAGCTTCCCACAAACTGGCGCGCGATTTCCACGGGAAAGGTTCGCAACGGGACGGAGGAACGGTGGCAGAATAGTATCTTTCTCCCCTGGGCAGGGGCCACCATGTTCTTCATGCTATGCCAGGAGGCATACGAGAAGGCTATCGTATTACGTTTCTGTGATGCGGGAATCGACTGAGGATCGAGGCCCATCCACCACAGACAGAAATCGACGGTAGGCATCTCGAAGAAACGTGGGTAGTTCAGGAGGTAGCTGAAATCAAAGTAGGCGTCATAGATGCCAAATTCAGCCAACGACAGACCCGTTCTTCGTACATTGCCTACCTCGGGCATAGTGCGGAAAAAAGAAGCGATCTCCGGATTGTTGGCAACCCCCAGGAGCAGGTCACAACTAAACGAGGGTAGATATCTGTGCAGCACCTCCAGCACCGTCCTGAAGGCGGTGGCGCCGAGCAGATTATCGCCCAGATTCGTGCCAAAACCATTGATGATGGCAATCCTGAAGTGCGATTTGTCCGGGAAACGGGCACGCAGTACCTGCAACTGGCCTATCAGCGGTTCCGACTCGTCTTCATGGAGGAATTCTGTCCCGATGCCGACCAGATTCAACGAATTACGCCCGATACGTACCGGGAAATGGGGCCAGTGTGCAAAACCCACATCGGCCACAATACGCACCCGGTCATCAATAGATTCCACCCCATGCAGCTGCTTCAGATGGTGCTGCACCGCATCACACTCGCCGGAGGCACACATCTGAATCGCATGGGTAGGGCAATCCGCGAGGGATGGGGCGGCCTCAACATGTTTGGCCACGGCCCCATTCGCCATATCAGCCGGCTCTGTCAGTATATAAAAATGCATCGTGGTTCCCCTATCGCCAAACCCGAAATACCTTACAACAAACCCCGCCCCCTTATGAGGGGCGGGGTTTGTTGTACTACTCTTCTAAGCACAATGCCTAAAAGATCTTTTAGTGACCCATAATCTGCTGCGTAGATTTGTTGATCGTCGCAGTGCTCAGGTTCACCAGACCCTGCAGTTCAACAATAACATCCTTGTTGTTCTGGAAGGCGGTGGAGCTACCACTGATATTATCGACAACATAGGTGTTGCCGCCATACTGGAACCAGGAAACCACACCTGTGCCTGTGCTGGCAATGGCCGTGTTCGCGTAATCCTGGAACACTGCGGTCGATGCCAGAGAGATCGCAGCCGCCTTGAAGGACTGGGCTCCTGTACCTGAACCTTGTGCGGAGAAGTCAAGGTAATCGCCGGCAGTGAAGTCGGTGATCACGGCGTAGCTGTTCACGTTTGTCGTTGCAGAGCCGACCTTGAAGGTATCAGCACCGCCGCCGCCGGTGAGGGTGACGAGACTTGCGGAAGTGGTAACACCGGTTCCGATGGAAAGCACGTCATTCCCGGCACCACCGTTCAGAACGTCACCTGTATAAGTTGCCAGCAAGGTATCATTGCCCGCACCACCGCTAACGGTTTCTGCAACGCCACCAAGGGTGGTGTAGGTCAGGCCGCCGGTCATGCCGGAGGCGTTGACGCTCGTCAGGGCCGAAGTGCTGTTGCCGCCGGTGCCGGTAGCGGTAGCCGTAAGGTTCAGCTGTTGCGAACCGGTAATCGAGATGCTCGCCAGTTTGTCATCGTTAAGAGTCAACGTACCGGTACCGATGCCGGTGCCGGTGTTGTTGCTCGCAATGTTGACGGTTTCAACACCGTTCACGGTAACGCCAGAACCGTAGTTAGCGTTCATGGCAACGTTGATATTGAAGCTATCGCCCGTACCGGTTGCATTGGTCATGGCCACCGTTGTAGCAGCAGACCCCGTGCCAACCAAGGTGAGGGTACCGGCATTCGCCATCGTGGAAAGGGTCAGTGCACCCGTCCCAACAGAGTTCAGGGTGACTGAACTGATGGCGTCCAGATTGGCCAGGTTGACGGTACCGCCAGTGCCAGTTCCGGCGTTCAGGGTCAGGGCGCCAAAGTTGGTGATCTGGTTGCCGAAGGCGGTCGTTGCCGATGCCGTTATCGCATCATCGGCAGACATGGCCAAGGTGTTGGTACCGGCGCCGCCATCCACAACAGAGGTCAGCACGGTCGTACCGTTTGCCAGGTTCAGGGTATCATTGCCGTCACCCAGGCTGATAGCCTTGCTTACCGTTGCGCTGGTCAAGGTAATGGTATCCACACCGCTACCACCTTCATAGGTTGCTTTGGAGGCATCGATACTGGCAGTCACGGCGCCGGAGGTAGCGGAGGCATTGACGTCGGTTGTACCGGTGCCGCTGAAGTTGGCGGTAACACCAGCAGCGCCTGAAACGGTTACCGTTTTAATTGTTGCAATAGCTCCCGTTCCCAAATTAATAGCGTTGGTGCCATCAATGGTCAGGGTCTGCAGGTTAGCGTCCGTAATAGCCAAGCTAGAGTCTGCACCGGTCGTATGAATCTTCAGGGTGGAGGCAGCACCAGACCCGGCCAGAGACAGCGTATTGCCTGAACCAAGTTTATTAACCGTGAGATCCAGGGTGGAAGCAGTCGCCGCAGCGTTGGTAACAGTCAGGGCATCCGAGGCAACGGTATTAGCCAGCGACAGTGAGGTCAGAGCATCGGAAGCAACCGTTGAACCGGAACCATAAGCATTCAGGGTCACGCTGCTGATGGTGTTGGGAGTGCCTGAGCCAGCGGCGGCGTCGGTAATTTTAACAACACCGTTGGCAATACCGCCCACGCCGGCGACTGCCGTAACTGCAGCAACACCGGCAGTTGCTGAAGCCACTGTATAACCAGAGCCCGTACCAAAGGTAAGGCCCGTGCCTGCGGAAACGGCCGTAACGGAAAGGGTACCGCCCGTACCCGCAGCGCCGGTCGTATAATAGCTACCACTGGTACCAGTACCAAAGACGCCACTGTACACACCAAGCGTGGACGAACCCTGGGTTGCACCGGCAGCCAGATTGGCAAAAGCGGCGTCAACCTGGGCTTGGGTCAAGGCGCTACTTGCAGTAAACGTCAAACCACCAAAAACCTGAGCGGCGCCGGATCCCAGACCGCCGGTGCCAAAGGTGATGGTATCCACTTCATTCACGCCAGCAACCGCACCGGTACCGCTAACTACGGCCACTGCAGCGGTCTGGTTCACGGTTACCGAGGTAGTTGCCGCGCCACCGTTCACGGTGACATTAGCCTGGGTCAGCGTGGGGTTTGCGCCGGTGCCGCTGGCCACGGTGGTCGCTTGCGTTGCATTCTCAGTAACAGAAACCGTGGTACCACCCGTTACGCTGATCGCCCCACCAAAACCGGTGCCAGTTACACCGGTGCCACCTGCAAGGTTCTCCACTAAGGTAATGGCACCTGAGGCGAGAGCCGTACCAGTCCCAATGGTAATGTTTACGCCCGTCCCACCAGTACCACTACTCAGTACGTTGGTGGCTGTTACCGATACGGTGGTGCCTTTAGCAACAGAAATGGTGCCGGTACCCAAAGCCGAGTCGGTCAGGCTGATGGCACCGGTGGCACCGGACAGGGCGGCACCACCTTTTGAGGTGATGGTCTGGGTGGAACCACCGGCAACCGTCACGGTGCTTGCAGCGTTAACCGTTACGGCTGCATTGGCCGCCACAACATCAACAGCGCCGCCGGTACCGGTGGTGGAGTCGACAACGCTGAGCGCCTGGCCGCTGCCGGCCATAAGGTAATCCAGGCCAGATGATTGCGTAACACTGATAGAGGAGACGCTGGTATACGCGCTGAGGTCGAACCTCGCGCCGGTGCCAGCGCCGACGCCGCCGGCACTGCGCATGTTGACGGTCTGGACATTGGCCAGAGTCAGGCCAGCGGGCAGCGCTGCGCCACCGACGGTGTCGGTGATGTTCAGGGTGTTGAGGCCGCCGGCGCCGTCGATGGAGTCAAGGGCCGTCAAGGTGGCGCCGGTGCCGCCGGTGCCGGCCAGCAGACCGTTGATGGTGTCGTTGCCGCTGGTGCCGAGGATGGTGTCCACCCCGGTGGTCAGGGTGTAGGTCTGACCGGTGGTGCTGGCCGGGCTGCTGTTGATGACGTTCTGGATGGCGGTGGGGCTGCTGACGTCGGTGGTGGCGGTGACGTTGCTGATGCAGCCCTGCAGGGTGCTCAGGGCGGTGGAGGTGCCACCCAGGGTGTAGGTGTAGTAGCTGGCCACGGCGACCTTATTCTGGAAGGTCTGGGCTGCGGTGCCGAAATCGGGATCGGTGGTGGAGGCGTTGGCCAGTTTGCTCACCAGCAGTTGGGCCAGGGCGGCACGGCTCATGGAGTTGGCGTCCAGGATGGTCTGCATCTGGGACTTGAGCGATGCCAGCGGGGTAGCAGCCACGGTGGAACCGAGCAGTTCGGTGCAGAAGGCGTCGATCCACTGGCTGTTGGTGGAGGCGTCGGACAGGGCGGTGCTCTGACCCTTGAAGCTGTTGGAGCCGGCCAGGGCCAGGCCCACCTGATCAACGGTGTAGCCCTGGTTGGTCACGTAACCGGAAAGCTCCTGGATGTACCCGCCGGCGGCGGCGCCGTAGAGCCCGACCACGTACTGGATCAGTGCGGTCTGTTGTGCGGAGGTGATTGCTGCCATAAGCTGTGTTCTCCTTTTCTTGGGGTGGTATGCTGCGTTGGTTTGTCAACGGCCACAGCGTAAAATACTGATGTTAATGTAATGGTATTACTGCGTTGTTTTTGCTGCTTGCTTTGTATTCAGCCGGTTCCCGAAGCCCTCCTTTGGTGGTGGGGATAGCCGCCTAAACGGCGCAACCTGCTATGGAATAACGGCAACCTACCGGTATGCCGTGGCTTTTTACCTCTCGACCGTCACCGGCAGGAAAGCATGGGCGCGAAATAAGCAAATTTATATCAGAAATCAGCCAAATTGCAACTGTTTTCGCTACGGTTGCGCCGCTGTCGCGGCCTGACGCAGGGTGGTCACCCTGGCGGCGTCCACCGTCCGGCCGGTGGCCAGGTCCACCGTGGCGCCGGCCACGGTCTCCAGCAGCAGGGGGTAACCGGCCGCCAGGGCCGGGTCCACCGCCAGGGTGTAGCCGCCGGCGGCATCGCTGTAGGCGAACGGCTCGCCGCTGTCGAGCAGGCCGTTACCGTTCTCATCCAGAAAGACGATGGCGCCGCTGTAGCCGGCGCTGCCGCTGGTGACGGCAGGCTGGGCCGCCACCCGCACCACGCCGGTGCCGCCGCTGCCCACCCCGCCGATGATCAGGCCGGAGCCGCTGGTACCGCTGCCCACCCCGGTGCCGCTGTCGGAGCTGGTGGTGCCGAAGCCGCTGCCGCAGCCGACCAGGGCCACCAGGGCCACCAAGGCGGCGATGGCAGAAAAAACAATGGCCCTCCGGGGCTGGCGCTGGATGATCATCTCGCTGGTTCCTCGTTCTGGGATTCGCTGAAGCTGTACAGCCCCACCCGCAGGCGCTGGTCCTGGGGCCGGCCGGCCGTGCGGTCGGCCTGGATCAGGGCGGTGAGCCGGGGCAGCAGGTCATCGCGCAGCGACTGCCAGTGGGCCCGGATAACCGGAGCCACCGCCCGCAGCGATTCCTGTGACAACTCATCGGCAAAAACCGCCTGGTCATGATGTTGTATAGCATCTTTTGCCAGATTTGCAACCGCTGATTCCAGGTGATCCCCCACGTTATCCCCCAGTAACGTGAGCATTTCTACGTGGTCGGCTCCGGGGATGTAGTCGGGGCTGAGCAGGCAGATCTGATCGGCGGCCTGGTCGTGCCGGACCAGCCCCAGGCGCAGCAGCTCTTCCAGGGCGCTGCGGGGGTGAAGATCCTGGGTAACGGCCCGGGCCAGGGTCTCGAAGCTGGGGGCAGCCCCCTGGCGGGGGAGGGGGCGGAGGGCGCCGTCGGTAGCCCGATAGGCTGGATCGCTGGCCCACTGGGCGATGATGCGGGCCGCCAGAGGTATCCGCACCGGCCGGCGGGGCGGGATATCCCGCAGCAGCCGGGTTACCTCACGCCGGTTGATGCCGGTGGCTGCGGCCAGCCGGCTGACCGCGCCGTGTTGGGGGAGGTCCGGCTGGGCCTCCTGGGCCGCCGTTATGAAGGAGCGCTTGAGCATCTCCGCCGCCTTGTCGAAGGTGAGGCCATCGGCCAGACAGAGCCGGGCCAGGGGGGCCAGGAGCCGCTCCACTGTTCCGCTGAGGGGATCGCCCCCCATATCGCCCGCCGTTGCCATCTCCCGATCGATCCCCTCTTCCATGTTCTTAAAAATACTCTTAATGTGCATTTTGCACATTTAAAAAAGATTGTCAATTCATTTCTTCCGGTGTAAGCTGACAAACAGAAAATTCCCCGTATCTGTCCACACCGCCGGGGGTTACCGTTGCCGGGAGTACGCCTATGGCCACCACACAGGATATCCTGACCGCACCGCAGAGCGGCTACAACTATATCGACGCCCTGCTGGCCCAGGGGCCAGCCTGGAACTACCTCACCAGCGATGGCAGCCATTTCCGCACTACGCTGTACTACACCTTTGCCACCGACGGCAGCCAGTACGAGACGGGGGTGCAGGGGTTCAACGCCAGCCAGCAGGCGGCGGCCCAACAGATTCTGGCCTACGTGAGCCAGCTTACCGGCATCACCTTTGCCCAGGCGGCCAGCGGGGCAACGGCGGATATCCACTTCGGCCAGGCCAGCCTGGCCGAGCCGGGCCTGGACGGGATCTGCTACGCCCCCTACAGCTATACGGCCAACGCCGCCGGCCAGCTTACCTCCTACAGCGCCGACGCCTATATCTATCTGGATACCAAGCAGGCGGCCAACCAGAATCCGGTGGCGGGCAGCTGGGGGTATGAGGCGCTCCTGCACGAGGTGGGGCACGCCCTGGGGCTCAAACACCCCTTCGAGGGGAGTGTCACCCTGCAGTCCCCCTATCAGGACGACACCGCCCATACGGTGATGGCCTACACCAACGATACCGGCAGCTACTACAGCACCTTTAACGAGTATGACATCGCAGCCCTGAACTACCTCTACGGCGGCGACGGCCTGCGGGGCCAGTGGGGGGTGGGGAGCAACGGGCTTTACCTGACCGGCTCAGCCCAGAACCAGACCTTTACCCTGCCGCCGGGGCGGGTGACCCTGGCAGACGAGGGGGGGGCCGATACGGTACTCTACAGCGGCAGCGAGGCCGACTACACCATTACCCCGCTGCGGGGGAAGCAGTGGCTGGAGGTGAAGGGGCAGGGGATGGACGACCTGATCTCGGCCAATGTCGAGCAGCTGGCCTTCAGCGACGCGACCGCCTCGGTGCAGGACCTGCTGAACCCGAAGGGGCAGTTCATCTTCGGCGCTGACGGGGGCCAGCAGCTGCTGGGAACAGCGGGGCCGGACATGATCTTCGGCGGCAACGGCAACGATACCCTGATCGGCGGCGCCGGGGACGACTTCCTGTCCGGCGGCCCCGGTCTGGATACCGCGGTCTTCAGCGAGAACCGCGGCGACGCCACCCTGACCCACGCCGGCGGCACCTGGATCATGAGCGACTACTACCGGGACGTGACCATGGTCTCCGTGGAACGGTTGCAGTTTAACGACGGCAAGGTGGCCCTCGATCTGGCCCCGGACGAAGATGGCGGGATGGCGGCCCTGGTGGTGGGGGCGGCTGCCGGGGTGGCCACCCTTGCCGACGGCAGCGCCGTGGGCACGGTGATCAGCCTCTTCGACAGCGGCGAGAGCATGACGCAGGTCTGCAGCCAGCTCACCGCCTCCAGCTGGTTCAAGACAGCCACCAGGGGCACCGATGACGGCCTGGTGGACCTGCTGTACCACAACCTGACCGGTGGAGCCATGACCGCCACGGCCCATCAGAACGCCCTCGACCTGCTACAGGGGCATGGCGGCACCATGAGCCAGGCCGATCTGTTGGCCATGGTGGCGCTGTCGCCGGATAATCAGGCCCGCATCAACCTGGCCGGCCTGCAGCAGACCGGACTCAACTACCTGGGCTAGCGGCCGTCGCGCACCGTACCCGGCAATCCCCGGCAAAGAGCATGACTTTAGGCCACGGTTGGGGTATAAATTTCTTTTAATCCAAACGGGGCGTGCCATGCCTGCCCCAGGAATGTGTCTCGTACATGCTCTACGCCTTGTTCTGGGCAGCCATCACCTCGCTGGTGACCGGCCTGTTCCTGCTCCGATACCTGCACCTACACCAGCACCTGAGCGGCGACCCGCCCCAGGAGGGTCCCCAGAAGTTCCATCTGGGCCCCACACCCCGCATCGGCGGCATCCCGATCCTCGTCGGACTGACGGTTGGCTTGGTACTGCTGGTGCTGGAACACCGGGTGACCGAGATGACGTCCCGGTACCTGTTGCTGGCGGCCCTGCCGGTCTTCGGCGCTGGCCTTGCCGAGGATCTGAGCAAGCGGATCCCGGGGCTGTGGCGGCTCTTGGCCTCCTTTGTCTCCGCCGGCCTTGGCTGCTGGTTGCTGGGGGCAACCCTGCACCACCTGGAGATCGGGGGGGTGGACCATCTGCTTGCCACGCTGCCCTGGCTGGGGGTGGTATTCACCATAGTGGCGGTGGGGGGACTGTGCCACTCCCTGAACCTGATCGACGGCTATAACGGTCTGGCCGGCGGGGTGGGGGTGATCATCCTGGCCGCCCTGGGGTATGTGGCCTTCATGGTGGGAGATCTGCAGCTTCTGGCCTACTGCCTGATCACCATCGGCGCCACCGCCGGCTTCCTCACCTGGAACTTCCCCCGGGGGCTGCTCTTTGCCGGCGACGGCGGGGCCTACCTGCTGGGGTTCATGATCGGCGAGCTGTCGGTGGCCCTGGTGGTACGCAACCCCCAGGTGACCCCCTGGTTCCCTTTTACCCTGGTCATGTACCCGGTTTGGGAGACCCTGTTCACCATCTACCGACGCCGGGTGCTGCGGGGGCAGGCGGCAGGCCTGCCGGACGCCCTGCACCTGCACCAGATGGTGTTCGGCCGCCTGGTACGCTGGATGGTGGGAGCCCGAGAGGTGAGGAACCTGCGCCGCCGCAACGCCATGACCGCCCCCTACCTGTGGGGTATGGGGCTTTTGACCGTCATACCGGCGGTGCTGTTTTGGGAGTACCCGGTGGTGCTGCGGGTCTGCTGCGCCCTGTTCATGTTCTTCTATGTCTGGCTGTACCAGCGGATCGTCCGATTCCGCTCCCCCCGCTGGCTGGTATTTCATGGGCCGGAAAATGGTAGTAAATAGATATATAATAAATATGAAATATTATTTATGAATCCACTGGCCGTTGCCGATAGCCTCTGGCGCAACCGGGCACTGATCCGGGTACTGACCAAACGGGAGATCCTGGGCCGCTATCAGGGGTCGGCCCTGGGGCTGCTCTGGTCGTTCTTCAACCCGGTCTTCATGCTGACGGTCTATACCTTCGTCTTCAGCGTCATATTCAAGTCGCGCTGGGGGAACGGAGGCGCCCCGGCATCAAAGGCCCAGTTCGCCCTGGTGCTGTTTGCCGGCATGCTGTTGTTCAACCTGTTCGCCGAGTGTGTGGGCCGGGCACCGGCCCTGATCCTGGGTAATCCCACCTACGTAAAAAAGGTGATCTTTCCCCTGGAGATCCTGCCCTGGGTGAGCCTGGGTACGGCCCTGTTCCATCTGCTCATCAGTTTCGGGGTCTGGCTCCTGTTCTCCCTGTTCGTGTTCGGCCTGCCGCCGGTGACGATCCTGCTGTTTCCCCTGACGCTCATACCGCTCGTGCTGCTCACCATGGGGATCAGCTGGCTGCTGGCCTCCCTGGGGGTCTTTCTGCGGGATGTGAGTCAAGTCGTCGGCATCCTGATATCGGCCCTGATGTTCCTCACGCCGATCTTCTACCCCCTTAACGCCATACCACCCGCCTACCGACATCTGCTGTACCTGAACCCCCTGACCGTCATCATCGAGCAGGCGCGTGGCTTCCTCATATTCGGCACCATTACCGACTGGTGGCCGTTCACGCTGGTGACCCTCGCCTCGGCCCTGGTGGCCTGGCTGGGGCTGTTTTGGTTCCGTAAGACCCGCGCGGGGTTCGCCGATGTCATCTGAGGCGGCCATCGATATCCAGGGTCTGGGGAAGTGCTACCAATTGTATGACCGCCCCCGCGACCGCCTGCTGCAGATGGTGATGCGGGGCCGCCAACGCTATTACCGCGAGTTCTGGGCCCTGCGGGATATCTCCTGCACGATAGCGCCAGGGGAGGTGTTCGGTATTGTCGGCCGCAACGGGGCCGGCAAATCGACGCTGTTGCAGCTGATCTGCGGTACCCTCTCCCCCACCGAAGGGAAACTGCAGGTGCGGGGGCGGGTCGCAGCGCTGCTTGAGCTGGGGGCCGGGTTTAATCCGGAGTTCACCGGCCGGGAGAACGTCTTTCTCAACGCCTCGGTGCTGGGGCTGACCCAGACCGAAATCACGCAGCGCTATGACGCCATTGTGGCCTTCTCCGGCATCGGCGCGTTCATCGACCAGCCGGTGAAGACCTATTCCAGCGGTATGTACGTCCGGTTGGCCTTTGCCATCGCCACCAGCGTGGAGCCGGATATCCTGGTGATCGACGAGGCGCTGTCGGTGGGTGACGGCGCCTTTGCCCGCAAGTCCTTCGACCGGATCATGGAGCTGAAAGAGCGCGGGGTGACGATCCTGTTCTGCTCCCACTCCCTGTACCAGGTGGAAGCGCTCTGCAACCAGGTGCTCTGGCTGGAAAAAGGGCGGCCCGTTGCCCAGGGGAAGCCAGCCTCGGTGCTGGCGGCCTTCCGGACCTCGCTGGAAGAGGAGGCGATCGCCTGTTCCGCCGCAACAACGAAACGTCATGACGGTGTCGCACCACCGACCGCCCAAGTACGAAAAGGGGAGGCCGGCATTGAGCGGATCGAGGTCTGCGGCAGCCTCTCACGGGAGTGCCGGGTGTTCCGTTCCGGGGAGGACGACCTGCGGGTGGCGGTGACCTTCTCGTCAGATCCGGCCCTGGCGCCTCCGACGGTGGCATTCGAGCTGTTTTCCGAGACCGGCAGTACCGTTTCCAGCTGCAGCTCCCTCTTTGAAGGGATTACACTCTGCCGCGACCAGTCCGGCCAGGGGACGGTGGAGGTCTGTTTCCCCCGCCTGCCGCTCATGCGCGGACGGTATTATATGGCCGTCTACCTCACCTGCGAACGGATGATCCACCTCTATGATCAGGTGACCACCGCTGTCTCCTTTGAGATGACCCAACCCCATCTGGAGAAGGGGGTGGTCTTTCTCCCCCACCAGTGGCGACAGCCCGACGGGGGCAGCCGGCCATGAACCAGGTGCGGATGCTCACCGCTGAGCAGTTCCCCCTGATCCCTCCCCTGTTCCGGCAGGTATTCGGCGGCGATATCTCCTTGGCAATGCTGCAGTGGAAGTATGGCGCCGGACGAGGGGCCGCCTACGGCTATTTTGGCGATAACGGCGAGCTGCTGGTGCATTGCGGCCTTTCCTACCGCCGCGCCCTGGCCGATGGCCAGTTACGCCGGATCGCCCATATGGGTGACCTGATGGCGGTGCCGGGCGGCCGGGGGGGGCTGGGCCGATCCGCCCCCTTTGCCCTGGTGATCCAACGGATGCTGGATGATCTGGCGACGCCGCAAAACCCGGACGCCCTGGCCTTCGGTTTTCCCAGCGACCGCGCCATGCGCCTGGGGGAACGACTGGGGCTGTTCAGCGCCATCGACCAGATGCAGTTGCTCACCTTTGCCCCCCTGCCCCGCTCCTGGCGCGCCGACCGGGTAATCCCCTGTCCCCGCCCGGACGACACCTTCCGCCCCCTGGTAGACCGGCTCTGGCAGGGGATGGCCGAGGCGCTGGGGGATGATCTGATCGTCGTCCGCGATGCCCCCTATCTGGATGACCGCTATTTCGGCCATCCCACCCTGCGCTATACCTGTTCCCTGGTCAGGCCGTGGTGGGGCGGACGACCGCTGGGGGTCATCGTCACCCGCCGCGAGGGGGAACAGGTGGAACTGGTTGATATGGTGGCCCCTCCCGCCCTCATGGGACGCCTGATCCAGGCCGCCCGCCAGCACCTGGCAGACTGGGGAGCCCAGACCCTGACCCTCTGGCTCACCGAACACCACGGGACGACCTTTGCCGACGAGGCGCTGCGCAATGACCGGATGGAGCTGCGGATCATGGCCAACCCGTTCAGCTCTGGCGGCAATCCGCAACGTTTTGCCGGCCGTTGGTGGCTGACCAGCGGCGATACCGACTATCACTAACCAAGATGCCTACACCCACAGCTATATCCGCCTGGTCAGGGGAGCGCGTCGCTTCCGGCGGTTACCCTGGGCGCTGGCCTGGCGCATAGGGGCCTACAGGGGCCGCCAGGGTTCATTTCTGCTCCACCACCAGGAACGGATCACCGATACCCTGCAGCAGTGCCTGGGGTTGGGCAGCACGGCCGCTGGAGAGCAGTTCCGACTTTTGTGTGAGAGCAGCGGCGTGGCGGTACAGATGGCCTGGCGGCTGGCCCATACCCCCTGCGGCTGGTTCCAGCGCCATGTCCGGGTGGAACAGCCAGAGCTGCTGGCCCGCATCGGCCAGACCGGCGCGGTGTTCCTATCCCACCATTCCTACCACCACAACCTGTTGATCAGCTTCTGCAAGACCACCGGGCTGGCCAGCTTCCCGGTCGGCAATCCCCCCACCGCCTTCAGCGCCGACGATTACCTGTACCACTTCACCCTGCAGCTGAACGAAGCCACGGCAACGAACCTAAACGGCGGGGCATGGCTCTTCAACAACCAAGGGCGCACTTTTCTGCAGGGTATCCGCCAAGCCCTGGCCTCCCGGCAACTGCTGCTGGTGTTTTGCGACTTCAATGAACCGAAGCAGGCGAACCAAGTCTACCCGTTCCTCGGCAGACAGCTGCAGATACCGGGCGGCGTCATCCGGCTGGTTGAAAAAGAAGACGCACCGGTATATTTTGCAGGATTCCATCTGGAACCATCATCGGGCAACTACTCCCTGCATCTGGAACCGCTGCAGGGAGGATCGGCCCCCACCGCCGGGACGCCCCCCCTGGGGCAACGGTACCTGGCGGCACTTGAACGACATATCCGGCGGCATCCCGCTGCCTGGCAGAATTGGGAGATCTTTTGAACGAACAGGCGCTGATACCCTATACCGCACAGCCGGTGCCGAAGGCCGGCACGGTGCTGGTGCTGGCGCCCCACGCCGACGACGAGGTCTTCGGCTGCGGCGGTGTCCTGGCCCTCCACCGGCGTCAGGGAGACCAGGTGGTGGTCATCATCCTCACCGACGGCGCCCAGGCCGGCGATCAAACGACACGGCTTGCGGAGAGCCAACAGGCGGCCTTGGTGCTGGGGTACGACACGCCGCTCTGCTGGGGGCTGCCTGACCGCGGACTACGCTACGGCGAGGCTCTGGTGGAGACGATCTTGGCTGCTGTTGAAGAAAACAACGCCACCTTGGTCTATGCCCCCTCGCTGTGGGAAAACCACCCCGACCATCGGGCCACGGCCATTGCCGTCATCGAGGCGTTGCGCCGCCAGGGACGGGCCACGCTGATGCAGTACGAGACCAGTGCGCCGCTGCGCCCCAACTTCCTGGTTGATATCAGTGCCGTGCGGGAACAAAAAAAGGCCGCCATGGCCTGCTTCACCTCCCAGTTGGCCAGACAGCGTTATGATCGCCAGGTCGACGGCCTGAACACCTTCCGCACTTTCACCCTGCCGGCCGCCGTTGAGGCGGCGGAGGCCTTTGAACACTACACTCCCGAAGATCTGCGCCAGGGGGCCCTCTCCTTTCTCCGCTCCGAATACCAGCGACAGCACGATGCCGGCCTGATCGCCCTGCCCGACGATCTGCCGCTGGTCAGTATCATCATCCGCAGCATGGACCGTCCCACCCTGCACGACGCCCTCAACTCCGTGGCCCTGCAGACCTGGCCCCACCTGGAAGTGGTCGTAGTCAACGCCAAGGGGGGGCTGCATGCGTCCCTGCCGGAGCACTGTGGCCCGTTTCCGTTGCGGCTGATCAATCGGGAAGGAGAACCGCTGTCCCGACCCGTTGCGGCCAATCGGGGGCTTCAGGAGGCCCGGGGACGATATATCGGCTTTCTTGATGATGATGATACCCTGGACCCTGATCATATCTACGCTCTGGTTGCGGCTCTCCAGACCAAGCTGCCAGACGTGGTGGTATATAGCGGCGTAAAAGGACTGAGACGTCATGACAACGCCCGGACGGTTCTCAAAACCTTTAACGAGTCAACAGTACACTTCCCAAAACTTCTCTTGGGAAACGTCATCCCAATCCATGCCGTACTGTTTCCCGCTTCCCTTTTGAAAAAAGGAGTTCGGTTCGACGAAACTCTTACCTGCTATGAAGATTGGGATTTCTGGCTCCAGGCGTCACGCATTGCCCCTTTCCACTTTGTTGATCGGATTACCGCCACATATTATCTAGGGGGAGATTCGGCTGTATCGCCACTTGCTCCCGATGCCGATACGGTGGCGCATGCGGCTGAAGACCTCTTTAGAAAATGGCTCCATCTGCTCACTCCGACTGAATGGAAGGCGGTCGCCGACCTCCATCACCAGACTGTCTATGATCTGCAAGCATGTTTAGACTACCACAACCGACGGCTGACGGAGACGGAAGGACGGCTGACAGAAACGGAAGGACGGCTGACAGAAACGGAAGGGCGGCTGACGGAGACGGAAGGACGGCTGACGGAGACGGAAGGACGGCTGACGGAGACGGAAGGACGGCTGACAGAAACGGAAGGACGGCTGGCGGAAACGGAAGGGCGGCTGACGGAAACGGAAGGACGGCTGACGGAACAGTTAAACCAGTCAAGGGATGCCCAGGCGATGAGACAGGCTGAACTGGAGGCGATGTATGCCTCTCGCTCCTGGCGTATGACAAGGCCAGTACGCTGGGCCGGCCGACTTGCCCGAGAGATGCGTCACTACCTGTTGGAAACGTTGCACCATGCGTACCGACGACTACCCCTTTCCCCCTCCCGTAAGGCTATTCTGCGCGGGTGGTATTATCGGAACTCCCTGCCCGGACTACATCCTGCGGCATACGAACATCCGACAAACCCGATGGCGACTGCCTCTCAAGTTACCCCCTTTACCCGGAGGGCAATGGATGAGGCACCGGTGAGAATACTGTTGCTGGAGCGTTCTGTCCCCCGGCCCAACCAAGATGCCGGTTCGGTGATGATCTTCAACTTTATTCGGATCTTCCGTGAACGAGGCTACGCCCTGACCTTTTTCCCGGCCGATCTGGCCTATGACCCTGATTACACCCCGGCATTGCAGGCCATGGGCGTGCAATGCCTACATATCCCGATGGTGCACTCCCTGTATGAACATCTCGTTGTGGAAGGTGCCTCATATGACCTAATCCTCTCGTGTCGGCCTGATCTCACCGCAGCAATGCTGCCGTTGCTGCGCACACATTGTCCCCAAGCTCGCCTGCTTTACGAAACCCACGATCTGCATTATGTCCGCGAAGAGCGCCAAGCAGCACTAGAACAGCGGGAGCCGCAGCGGGAGGAACTTTTTGCGCATGCGCGCTGGCGCAAGGAGCAGGAGTTAGGTATTGCAGCAGCGGTGGACTGTACCATTGTCGTGAGTGAGCAGGAACGCAACACGCTGCTGGCGGAAAATCCGAGGCTATACGTCGAGGTAATCCCCGTGGTCAGTGAATCCTTTGCTTGTGAGGCTGGGTTCGGGGAACGGTCCGGGCTGATCTTTATCGGTGGCTATGAGCACCAACCCAATGTGGATGCTGTGATCTATTTTGTCCGGGAGATTATGCCACTGATCACAGCTCAAGATCCCAATCTTATTTTTCACGTAGTGGGGAGCAATCCTCCCCCTGAACTGATCGCACTTACGAGTAACTGCTTAGTCATACACGGTTTTGTACCTGATCTGACCGAGCTGATGCATAAAGTCAGGATATCGGTCAACCCCTTGCGCTTTGGTGCCGGCGTCAAAGGCAAGCTGGTTACCAGCATGTCCTATGGTGTCCCATGCATCGGCACCTCAATCGCCGTCGAGGGGATGGGGGCGGTGCCGGGCCAACAGGTTCTGGTGGCCGATACACCGAGGTCATTTGCCGATGCCGTACTGACACTGCACCATGATCAAAATTTATGGGAGCGCCTATCTAGGGGCGGCCGAGAACTGGCGCACCGGAAGTTCTCACTGGATGCGGCAGCCCAGGGCTTTGAACGAATTTTCAAAAATATGCTGCCGAACCCGCCGAGGAACGGATTATATCTAGAACGACTTGCTTCTCAAGATGCATATCAACATCCGGACCGCACCCTGCTACGACAATATTACCACGAGACGGAAACCAACCTGGCTAGCGCCAACGAACCGATAGTCACCCATGGTTTTTGCTTCGTCTGCGGAGGTGAAATGTCCTTCCACAGCGACCTCAAGTATGGCTTCCCACAGCCGGATGGCAGCATTGTTCCCAATTGGCGCGAACGGGTTGTATGCCCGGAATGCCACCTCAACAACAGAATGCGGGCCGCGATCCATCTCTTCCATTTACTGGGTGCCCCAACTCCGGAGAGCCGCATCTACCTGACCGAACAAACGACAACCCTCTTCGCCTGGTTCCAACGCAACTATGCACAGGTGATCGGCAGTGAATATCTAGGGGACACCGTGCCACCTGGCGGGGTAGATCACACCGGTCTGCGCAACGAGAACCTCACGGCCCTCTCATTTGCCAATGAATGTCTCGATACCATTCTCTCCTTTGACGTGATAGAACATATTCCCAACTATCGGCAAGCATTTCAGGAATGTCTGCGTTGCCTGAAGCCGGGTGGTACCCTGTTCTTTACGGTGCCTTTTGACCACCGTGCAGCCAACCATACCATACGGGCCAAACTTGATGAAACCGGGCAGATCCACCATCTGCTCCCCCCCGAATACCACGGTGATCCGCTCAATAACGATGGATGCCTCTGTTTTTACCACTTCGGCTGGAAACTGTTGGACGAGTTGCGTGAGTTAGGTTTCCGGGACGTAGTGGCCTATGGCTATTGGTCGGAACATTTTGGCTATCTGGGGGGTGAACAGCTCCTTTTCCGGGCACTAAAATAAAGATATTTGAGAGAAGCTGCGTGCCTCCAGACACCACCATATCGGTCGTAATACCGCTTTATAATCACGAAAAGTTTATTGACGCTGCGCTCGATAGCATCATGGCCCAGACGATTGCGCCTTGTGAGATTATCATAGTGGATGACGGTTCTACTGACGGTTCTTTCCAACGGGTGCAGGCACGAGCTCAGCATGACCCCCGCATCATCGCCTGGTCACACCCCAACCAGGGGGCCCATGCCACGATCAATGCCGGCCTTAAACGAGCCAGTGGCACCTACATCGCCATCCTCAATTCCGACGATTGCTACCACCCCCAGCGCTTTGAGACCTGTATGCAGGCCATGGCACAGATGCCCGGCACGGCAGCGGTGTGTTCGGCGCTGACGTTCTTGGATGCGCAAGGGAAACCATGCCGCAATACATGGTATGAAGAAGCGCTGACCTTCTATCGTCACGAACAGGATCTGGCGTTGGCGCTTATCAACGGCAATTTCCTGATGACCACCTCCAATCTCTTCATTCGGCGAGCCGTTTTCGACGAGGTAGGACATTTCGCCAACCTGCGCTACGCCCATGACCTTGACTTTTTTCTTCGCCTACTCCTGCATGGCCAAAAGATAAAATTGCTGGAACAACCGCTGCTGCACTATCGCATCCATGCAGCAAATACTATCAGCGAAGGCACCTTGAAGGTCAAACAAGAGTGGGCAGCCGTCGTGGCTTTTTTTGCCTGGCAAATAGGTGCTGCAGAGGATTGGCAGTATCTTGCACGGCTGGCCAACATCACCGAACGCCACAACCTGACCCGTCTACTCTTGTTCTTCTTCAAATATTATCAGCAACAGCTGCCGGCAGACAGACTCAAAGTCGATAGTTGGCAAGATGACGAGGCCTTCCGACGATTCCTGGCAGGAGCCGTACGATGAAAATTTTAGCGCTCAGCAACCTATATCCACCAAACGCCGTAGGCGGTTACGAAATTCTCTGCTTCGAGGTTATGTGTTCCTTGGCCGCAAAGGGACACACTGTTGTTGTACTGACCAGCAGCTACGGTGATAAGCAGGCTGACTACGCCAACCAGCAGGTGCTACGCTCTCTCACCCTCCTGGCCACTAACGGAAATATCTACCAGCCCTTCACCCCATCGGCAGAAGACCGGGATGCAATTAACAAGCACAACGTCGAGCTGCTTAACCAGGTCCTCGCTGAACAGGACCCCGACCTCGTCTTTGTCTGGAATCTCCATTTTTACGATGTGTCGTTGCTGACCGCACTGGAACGCTCAGGCCGACGACTTGTCTATCTCCTGACCGACAATTGGCTGATTGCCTTCTACAACGGCAACTTCATCGCCCAATACTTCAGCCATGAGGTATATGGGCGCCCTCCAGGTTTGACCGCATTACTACGACGCATAAAAAGAACTTTTGCCGGTGCGCTGACAACTATCCCGCCATTGCGCGGTTCCGCCATCTTTGCCAGCCACTTCATGCAGCAACTTTACCATGACGCCGGGTTCAGATTCACCGAGAGCACGATCATTCACCATGGCGTTACCGCGCCTCTGGCTGCTCCCATGCCGTTTGCCGACCGTTCTCGTCTTCTCTATGAGGGGAAATTGCGGCTGTTGTTCGCCGGACGCGTCGTGGAAATCAAAGGATGCCATACCATTATCGAAGCCTTGCCCCAGATCATAAAGGGGTTACCTATGCTACAGGTAGAACTTTCCATTGTGGGAGATGACCGCGATCAACCCTATCTTGCACAACTACGCAACCGGATCCAAGAGTTGGGACTCACATCAGCGGTCACCTTTGCCCCTGCCGTCCCCGAAACCGATCTGTTTCAATTGTTCCAGACTCATGATCTCTATCTTTTCCCCTCACTTTATGAACCGTTTTCACTGACGCTCATCCATGCCCTACAGGCTGGGATCCCCACCGTGGCCTCTACAGTGGGGGGCAATCCAGAGATCATTACAAACGGCATTACCGGCATGCTCTTTGGGAAAGGGCTCGCATCTCAACTGGCTGCACAGACAATCAGGCTCGCACAAGACCACCCGCTGCGTACCCGTGTTGCTACACAGGCACGTCAGTATGCCAGCACCTTTACCTTCTCCCGGATGATCGGTCAGGTCGAAACCCATCTCGAAACCATCCGACAGAAGGCGGCCCAATGAATACCCTCGTTCTCGGTGGCGCCGGCTTTATCGGTCGACATCTCTGTGCAGCTCTGATTGCGGCTGGCCATGCGGTCACCTCTCTTGACCTGCTGCCGGCCGGAGGACGGGTCGATTGGCCGGCTATTGCCGGGGTCACCTGGCAGGCAGGAGACTTCACCAATACTGCGGATCTCACAACTGCACTGGCAGAGACCGATCTCGTCGTTCATCTGGTCAGCACCACCTTACCACGAACATCCAATGAGAACCCTCTGTACGACCTGCATGGTAATGTAGGGGGAAGCCTGCAGTTGTTTGATCTCATACGAAAGCAGCCTAAACCGCCACGTATTGTCTTCATCTCTTCCGGTGGTACAGTATACGGTATTCCACGCACCATTCCTATCAATGAGGAACATCCAACCAATCCGGTTTGCGCCTATGGTATCGGTAAGCTGGCCATTGAAAAGTATCTGGCCCTCTACCGCTACCTGCATGGTCTCGACTATCGCATCCTACGTCTGGCCAATCCCTATGGCGAGCAGCAGTCCCTGCATTCAGGTCAAGGTGTCATCCCCGTGTTTCTCCACAAAGCCTTACAGCACGAACAGTTGGAAATATGGGGCGACGGCACAGTGGTGCGCGACTACCTTTATATCGACGACGTAATCAACGCCATACTGACGACCATCGACTACACGGGCACAAAACGAATATTTAATATTGGCAGCGGCACCGGCCACAGCCTCAACGATCTGCTGGACCATCTACGTCTCCTGCTCGGAAATGCGATCAATTGCACCTATCTGCCAGCACGGGTCTGCGATGTACCCGTCAATATTCTTGATATCACCCTGGCTCGACGAGAGTTGGGCTGGCAACCCTTGGTGCCGCTGGCTGTCGGCATGGCAAAGGTACGTGACTCACTGCTTTGCTGCTAAGGATCTGGGGGCGGCTCAATGCCGGACCTAAGCACCGCAGGAATCTCAGGCTTTCAGACCAAGGAGGATGTCAATAGTGCAAGTCCCCGGTGTAAGCATCATACTTGCTACCTGTAATGGTGCTCTTTACTTGAGGGAACAGTTAGCATCACTGGCTGAGCAGACGTTATTGCCCAACGAATTGATTGTCGGGGATGATGTATCGCAGGATGACACCTGTAGGATACTAGATGATTTTGCTGCAACAAGCCCTTTTCCTGTACGCATGGTACGATCCGCTGGCAACAAGTTGGGGGCCTGTAAGAACTTTGTCCGTCTGCTGGAGTTTGTGGGTGGCGATTATCTGATGTTTTGCGATCAGGATGATGTCTGGCTGCCTGACAAGATTCACATGACTCTGTCTGAGATGCAGCGACTTGAAGGGGCATACGGTAATGATCGGCCATGTCTTGTCTATACTGACCTTAAGGTTGTCGCAAAAGATGGAACCGAAATAGCCCCTTCTTTCTGGCGATATCAGCAGATGAAGCCGCCAGTTAACCATTTGCAGGTGCTTTTGGCACAAAATATCGTAACCGGATGCACGATGATGGTGAATCGGGCTGCTCTCAAGTTGGTGATGCCGATGCCTGAACAAGGGCCATTGATGCACGACTGGTGGTTTGCTTTGACGGTAGCCGCCTTTGGCGGTCATATGAGCGGACTACACTCATCAACAGTCCTCTATAGACAACATCACCATAATGATGTGGGGGCGCGTGCCTGGTGGAAGCTGATGTTGGATAGGCTAGGGACGAATGGGGAGATGATACGGCGAGAATTAGGTGCCACACAAAAACAGGCCGCTGCGTTGTTACAGCGTTATGACGTTGATATTTCAACGGCAAATAGGCGGGTTATCCAAGACTATGCCCAATTGTCGGCGTATAGTCCTTTTTTTAGGAAGTTTGTATTGGCCCGGCATGGTATTCATAAGCAGGCGTGGTACCGTACTGTGAGCTTGTATTTTTATGCCTGAACGACCACCGGTATCGGTCTGCATGGCTACTTTCAACGGCGCTCGTTTTATCGGAGAACAGCTCAGGTCAATTATGTGTCAGCTGCATGCCGATGATGAGGTGATTGTCTCCGATGACCAGTCTACGGACGAAACGGTGGATCTCATCAAAGCCTTTGCTGACCCCCGCATCAGACTCTTAGAACGATCCACCGCCCCTCGAAGCCCCGTTTCCAACTTTGACTGTACCCTCGCGCACGCACGTCATAATTTCATCTTCCTTGCCGACCAAGATGACATCTGGCACCGGGATAAAATAACAACCGTCGTACAGCTGCTCCAGAGCTTTGATCTCGTGGTGAGCGACTGCACTCTCATTGACGAGGAGGGAATTGAGATCGCTCCTTCCTTTTTTGCCCAACACCACTCACGGCCCGGTTTCTGGGCTAACTTTATACGTAACTCCTACCTCGGCTGCTGCATGGCCTTCCGTCGCACATTACTGGAAAACGCCCGACCTATTCCTCCATCTGTCCCTATGCACGATATCTGGCTTGGCCTGGTGGCCGAATGGTATGGTCAGACCTGTTTTTATCCTGAACAGCTTGTGGCTTACCGGCGCCACAATGGTGCCGCCTCGACAGCAGCTGGCCGCAGCAGTTATTCCTTGTGGCAGAAGATCATGCTGCGCTACCAGCTGCTGCGCAGCCTGATGCAGCGTATCTTTGAGCAGAGGCGGTGACCAGGTGTGAAACTCTCAGTGATTACCGTCAGCCTGAACAGCCAGGAGACTATTGCAGCAACAGCACGCTCAGTATGTGAACAAAGCTATCCTGATATCGAATACCTAGTAATTGATGGAGGATCCTGCGACGGGACGCTCACACAACTCGCACCGTACCGGGAGAAGATTGCTACGGTGCTCAGCGAGCCGGACCGGGGACTGTACGATGCGATGAATAAGGGACTTGCCCTGGCCACCGGCGAGGTGGTCGGTTTTCTCCATGCCGATGATCAGTATGCCGACCGTGAGGTTTTGGCCAGAGTTGCGGCGGTTTTTGCTACTGGCACCATCGATGCTTGCTATGGTGATCTGGTCTATGTTGATGCATGCCATCCGAACCGCGTAACCCGCTCCTGGCGCGCCGGCCAACTGACCCGGCGTAAGCTGTATTTTGGCTGGATGCCCCCACACCCGACTTTCTTCGTTAGGCGGCAATGGTATCGGCAATATGGCGGTTATCGGCTCGATCTTGGTACAGCAGCAGACTACGAGCTCATGCTGCGCTATCTGTTACGTCATCGACTCCAAGCAGCCTACCTACCTTACCTGCTGGTAAGCATGCGATCTGGGGGGGCCAGCAATCGTTCCCTCAACAGCCGACTGCAGGCCCACGCCATGGACTGGAAGGCCTGGCTGGTCAACGGTTTGCTGCCATACCCATGGACAGTCCCTTGTAAGCCACTACGCAAGGTGAAACAATGGTACCGAAGCCGCTCTTGACGATATCACTTTTGAACAGCTCGGGTCACCTGATACTTCCGACGCCTGTTGTAAGGTGCCGTTCCTATAAGCTACCCGGGATGCGTTTCTTCAACAGATGGGGGTGGCGGTCACGGCATTAAGGGGAGCTGCCATTCGACAGCCCGGGTCACCTGAAAACCGTAAACTCCGACCCATAACCCGTAACTATATGCTCAAGTATATGCTCAAGAACCGCGACTTGGCTTAAAGTGAAAATATATTCATTAAGACGGATTATAGACAAAAGTATTCGGAATATAAAGACTTATTTCTTTTTGAGGGGGGTGGATTGCGGGGTGTTGGTTTGGGGTTTTTCATTAAAATAAACGTTTTTACACAACTATTACACCGGTCGACGCCCGGCCTTGCTATGCTACAGGGTAACCAGTCCAAGCAGGAGGCCGTGACGAGGATGATCAAACCGTTGAAATTGGGCAACCATACCGTCCCGTACCCGCTGATTCAGGGCGGCATGGGGGTGCGGATCTCCGGCGGCCGGCTGGCCGGCCATGTGGCCAAGGCCGGCGGCATAGGACTGGTGGCGGCGGCCGGCATCGCCCTGAACAGCGACCACTACACCGGCGCCAACTACTTCCAGGCCGAGGTGCAGGCCTTTCAGACCGAGATCAGGAAGGCCCGGGCCATTGCGCCGGACGGCGTGATCGGCGTCAACGTGATGGTGGCGCTCTCCGACTACGAGGCCCTGGTCAAGGCCGCCATCGAGGCCGGAGCCCAGGTGGTGGTCTGCGGGGCCGGCCTGCCGCTCTCGCTGCCCGAGCTGGCGGCACACGCCCCTGATGTGGCCCTGGTGCCGATCGCCTCGTCACTGCGGGCCGCCCAGCTGATCGCCCGTACTTGGGAAAAGCGCTACCACCGGCTGCCAGACGCGGTGGTGGTGGAGGACCCGGATACCGCTGGCGGCCATCTGGGGGAGAAGCTTGAGCATATCGGCACCGGCGAATATGACCAGTACGCCACCGTCCGCGCCATCAAACAGTTTTTTCTGGAAGAGTACCACAGTGACGTCCCGGTGATCGCCGCCGGCGGCATCTGGGACCGGGCCGACCTGGAGCATGCCCTGGCCGAAGGGGCCGATGGGGTGCAGATGGCCTCCCGTTTCGTCTGTACCGAGGAGTGTGATGCGGCACCGGAGTTCAAGCAGGCCTACCTGAACTGCACCAAGGAGGATATCGGTCTCCTGATGTCGCCGGCCGGCCTGCCGGGCCGGGCCATCCTGACCAGCACCCCCAAAATCCGCCAGTACGACCTGGACCACCACACCGTCTGCCGGATGGGCTGCCTGAAAAAGTGCACCTACAAGGAATCCGGGGAACGGTTCTGCATCGTTACCGCCCTGGATCGGGCCCAGCGCGGCGATGTGGAGACCGGCCTGGTGTTCTGCGGCACCAACGCCTGGAAGGCCGACCGGATCACCACCGTGCAGGCCATCTTCGACGAGCTGTTCGGCGCTGAGCAGGAACTGCAAGAGGCGGCGTAAGGAAGACAGAGCTATATGACAGCCGGGGTATCCGCACCAGAAGCGGGCACCCCGGCTTGCTTTTTGGACCCTTCCATAGTAGACAGTTACTACTACATTGAACCGACTAAAGGAGTCACTTATGAGCGACTACGTCGTTGCCGACCTCGCCCTGGCCGAGTGGGGCCGCAAGGAGATCCGGATCGCCGAGACCGAGATGCCCGGCCTGATGGCGATCCGCGAGGAGTACGCCACACAACAACCGCTACAGGGGGCCCGCATCACCGGCTCACTGCATATGACCATTCAGACCGCGGTGCTGATCGAGACCCTGACCGCCCTGGGGGCCCAGGTGCGCTGGGCCTCGTGCAACATCTTCTCCACCCAGGACCACGCCGCCGCCGCCATCGCCAAAGATGGGGTGCCGGTCTTTGCGGTGAAGGGTGAATCGCTCACCGATTACTGGGACTACACCCACAAGATCTTCGAATGGCCGGATGGCGGCTTCTCCAACATGATCCTGGACGACGGCGGCGACGCCACCCTGCTGCTGCACCTGGGGGCCAAGGCCGAAAAGGATAGCAGCGTGCTGAACAACCCCGGCTCCGAAGAGGAGACCATCCTGTTCGCCGCCATCAAGAAAAAGCTGGCCGTTGATCCCACCTGGTACTCCACCCGCCTGGCCCGGATCAAGGGGGTGACCGAGGAGACCACCACCGGCGTGCACCGCCTCTACCAGATGCACGAGCGGGGCGAACTGGCCTTCCCGGCCATTAACGTCAACGACTCGGTGACGAAGAGCAAGTTCGACAACCTGTACGGCTGCCGCGAATCGCTGGTGGACGGCATCAAGCGGGCCACCGACGTGATGGTGGCCGGCAAGATCGCCGTGGTCTGCGGCTACGGTGACGTGGGCAAGGGCTCGGCCCAGGCCCTGCGGGCCCTCTCCGCCCAGGTCTGGGTGACCGAGATCGACCCGATCTGCGCCCTCCAGGCCGCCATGGAGGGGTACCGCGTGGTGACCATGGACTACGCCGCCGACAAGGCCGACATCTTCGTCACCTGCACCGGCAACTACCACGTCATCACCCACGAGCACCTGACCCGGATGAAGGACCAGGCCATCGTCTGCAACATCGGCCACTTCGACAACGAGATCGAGGTGGCGGCCCTGGAGCAGTACCGGTGGGAGGAGATCAAACCCCAGGTGGATCACATCATCCTGCCCAGCGGCAACCGGATCATCCTGCTGGCCAAGGGGCGGCTGGTGAACCTGGGCTGCGCCACCGGGCATCCCTCCTACGTCATGTCCTCCTCCTTCGCCAACCAGACCATCGCCCAGATCGAGATCTTCTGCAATCCGGGCAAATATCCGGTGGGGGTCTACACCCTGCCCAAGCATCTGGATGAGAAGGTGGCCCGGCTGCAGCTGAAAAAGCTCAACGTGCAACTCACCACCCTTACCCAGCAGCAGGCCGCCTACATCGGCGTGCCGGTGGACGGGCCGTACAAGGCGGACCACTATCGGTACTGAGGTTATATGCAACCGAAAGAATTACAGAAACAGTTGAAATCGAAGACGCCGCCCCTGGTGGTGGATGTACGCAGCGGCATGGAATACCGGATGGGGCATATCCCCGGCGCGCTGCACCTACCGCTCTGGAAGCTCATGTTTCGCTTGAACGGCGGGCTGCCCAGGGATACCAGCGCCCCGCTGGTGGTGGTCTGTGAGTCAGGAGGACGCTCGCAGCTTGCTGGTGAGCTACTGCGCAAACGGGGCTACCTGGCGGTCGGCTATCTGGATGGTGATATGGCCGGCTGGCGCAGGGCCGGCCTGACACTGGAGAAGTAGAGGGATCACGGTTCCTGCAGCGCATCGCTGCCGGACAGGAGGACGATATCGACCCGGCGGTTCTTTGCCCGCCCTTCGGGCGTGCCGTTATCGGCGACCGGCCGGTACTGGCCGTAACCGGTGGCGGATACCGTCGCCGGATCGATGTCGTAATTCTTGACCATGTAACGGAGTACGTTCACCGCCCTCCCCACGGACAACTCCCAGTTTGAAGGGAACTGCCGGGTGCTGATCGGCACATTGTCGGTATGCCCTTCCACCCGCAACGGATTGCTGTACTGAGTCATGGCCTCGATGATGGTGTTGAGCACCGGATAGCCGCTGGGCCTGATGACCGCAGAACCGGAATCAAAGAATCCGGCCTCTTTCAGGCTTACCACCAGTCCCCTGCGGGTGATTGACATCGAAACCTTGTCCTGGGCGTTATGCTTGATCAGGTAGGCCTCGATGGATGACATGATCTGCTTAAACTGCTGCTCGCTCGCCTTTCCCTTGCCGCCACCCTTCTCCTTGCCCCCCTGCTTGGGGCCTGCCGGCGGCATCTTGTTGGTCATCGGGACCACCGCCATCTCCGGCTTGATCGCCGGGATCAGCCGCAGGTCTTTGGAGTCCAGAACCCCTTTCTGGCCCGCAGAAGCCATGGTGGAGTAGCCGAACGACTCCCGCAGCGAGGCGGCAACCTGCTCAACCTTCTTCTTGTCGGACTGCGACATGGCGTACATGGTGACAAACACGGCGAACAGCAGGGTGATGAAGTCGCCGTAGGAGACCAGCCACCGTTCGTGGTTCGGATGCTTTTCAGGCTCTTTCTTCAGTGCCACAGCCCGCTCCTAGTGCTCACCGGCAAAGGCCTTGAGCTTCTGCTCGATGAAGTGGGGGTTCTCACCGTTCTGAATGGCGATCAACCCTTCCAGAATCATCACCCTCCGCATCACTTCCTCCTTCATCCGGATCTTGATCTTGGTACCGATCGGGATACAGATGATGTTTGCGGTCATCAGGCCGTAGATGGTGGCCACAAAGGCGGCGGCGATGCCGGCTCCCAGCTTGGAGGTGTCGGCCAGGTTGCTCATGACGTGGATCAACCCCAGTACGGCGCCGATGATGCCGATGGTGGGGGAGTACCCGCCGGCGGCTTCAAAGAATTCGGCCGAATGCTTCTGGTGATCCTCATAGGTCATGATCTCGGCCTCCAGGGTCTCCCGCAGCTTCTGGGGATCGATGCCGTCCACCACCAGGGATATCCCCTTCTTGATAAAGGGATCCTTAGCGTTCTGGGCCTCCTGCTCAAGGGAGATCAGGCCGTTGCGGCGGGCCTTGGTGGCATACCCGATGATATCCTTCACCACCGCCTCAGGGTCCATCTTCGGGGGGAGAAAGGCGATGACCACATCCTTGAACGCCTTGATGACCGCCGGCAACGGAAAGGAAACAAAGGTCGCGCCGAAGGTCCCCCCCAACACGATCAAGGCCGAGGTGGGGGAGATCAGAGCGCCGATATGCACCCCTTCCAGCACCGAGCCGCCAAAGACCGCACCGAAGCCGAGTACGAGACCTATAATGGTTGCCAGATCCATTGATTAGTTATCCTGATGATGAGATGGGCGCTCGTGCGCCGGTGGCGCCAACCGGTTCCGAAACTGGCCGAGTCGCCTGCGTTCCAGATATTTACGGCCGGCATGACGGCTGCCGGCCCGGCGCAATACGATGGTGTGATAGGCCACAATCCTATTCAGCAGCACCTGCCCCCGCTCCCGTACCAGCAGGTGATGGCCGTTGGTCAGCGTGACCACCGTATCGGGCGTCTCCTCAATCGTCACAATCAGATCAGGATTCAGGAGCATCACCTGACGGTCCAGGCGGGTTACCAGGATCATGGGGTCCCTCAACAAGTTTTTCGTCAAAAATATCAAACAACTAGATAAGGTCAAGTTTTTTCGCCACCGACGGCGCTGGAGGGGCGATTGCAGACGCCCCTGGTATCGGATAACAATATGTAATGCGTATATATTTTTGGTTTAGCACCGTAGCGTCTCCGGCTCCAGCAGCCGGCCATCTTGATCAGGGGGGAGGGGCGCCATCCCGGACAGCTGCAGTGGGGGGGCGCACAGGGCGAGATACTGCTCCCGGCCGCTGTGAAACCGGATGATCCGCACCCCCATCCCCCCCTTTTTCACCAGATGGAACAGGTTCTGCGGCACCCGTTTGGCCCACATCACCCTGGCATCAAGGCTGATGACCTGATCGTCATGCAGCAGCTCTATCCTGAGCACGGTGTTCGGGTTGCTGACATTGGCGGTCTTGATGAACATCCCCAGGGGTGAAAGGTCCTCACTGAAGGCCCGGCGCTGCAGGTCCCCGCCAACGCCAAACCGTATCGCGACCCGCTTTCGGCTCCGCTGTACGTCCCGCTTATCCGCCATGCTCCACCCCCTCGTCTGCCGGTTGTCACCAGCAGACATTTTTTCAGTATACCAGAGCGTCGCCGTTTCGCAGCAGCACGCGGAAAATGATACCACACGGCCGACGTCAGGGGAGAAAATGAAGGAGGGAAAATCCCGTTGACTTATCCCCCTGAATCCTCTAGGCTTCAGTAACCATATACATTTTCATACGCGTTCGCTAGGGGAGTTTCGACTGAGAGCAGCCTTGCCGCTGCGACCCTTGGAACCTGATCCGGGTAATACCGGCGGAGGGAAGCGGCCGATTTTAAGAACCTCACCGAATCGCCGCCGCCCTACCCAGGCGGCTTTTTCGTTGCAGGAGGCAGACATGAACATCACGGTAAACGGCGAACCCCATCAGGTGGCCGACAGCACCACCGTCAAACAACTGCTGGAGGAAGTGCAGATTCCGCTAACCCGGGTGGCAGTGGAGATCAACCTGGAGATCGCACCCAAGGCGACCTACGCCGAGCGGACCCTGCAGGACGGGGACAGGATCGAGATCGTACACTTTGTAGGAGGAGGGTAACATGGCACAGGGTAGACTGACGATTGCAGGCAGAGAATTCAACTCCCGACTGATGGTGGGCACCGGCAAGTACGCCTCCAACGAGCAGATGGTGGCGGCGCTGGAGGCCTCCGGGGCCGAGATCATCACCGTGGCGGTGCGGCGGGTCAATCTTGCCGAGATGGGCAAGGGCTGCATGCTGGACTACATCGACCCGAAAAAATACGCCCTCCTGCCCAACACCGCAGGCTGCTACAGCGCCGATGAGGCCATCCGCACCTGCCGACTGGCCCGCGAGGCTGGCATCTCCGATATGGTCAAGCTGGAGGTGCTGGGAGATGAGAAGACGCTTTTCCCCGATAACGAAGAGACCCTCAAGGCGGCCAAGGTCCTGGTTGCCGAAGGCTTCACCGTACTGCCCTACTGCAGCGACGACGTGATCCTCTGCAAAAAGCTGGAGCAGTTGGGCTGCGCCGCGGTGATGCCGCTGGCGGCACCGATCGGCAGCGGCCTCGGCATCCGCAACCCCTACAACATCAAGCTGATCATGGAGGCGGTCAAGGTGCCGGTGATCGTGGACGCCGGCGTCGGTACCGCCTCAGATGCCGCCGTTGCCATGGAGCTGGGCTGCGACGGCATCCTGATGAACACCGCCATCGCCGGCGCCAAGGACCCGGTGGCCATGGCCAGGGCCATGCGGCTGGGTGTGGAGGCGGGACGGCTGGCCTACGAGGCCGGACGGATACCCAAGAAACTATATGCCACTGCATCGAGCCCGCTGACCGACCTGATCGGGTCGTGATCGACTTCTCGCTCTACCTGATCACCGACCGCCATCAGACCGCCGGCAGACCGCTCGTGGAGGTGGTTGAGGCGGCCCTTTCCGGCGGGGTACGGGCGGTGCAGCTGCGGGAAAAAGCATTAACCACGGCCGAGCTGTACGACCTGGCCTGGGAACTACGGGCGTTGACCGCCCGCTTTGACGCCCGGCTGTTCATCAACGAGCGGATCGACGTGGCCCTGGCGGTGGAGGCCGACGGCGTCCACCTGGGGAAAAGCTCCCTGCCGGTCACCGCGGCCCGCCGCATCGCGCCGGACCTCTTGATCGGATACTCCAGCCATGCCACAGGGGAGGCGGCCGCAGCCCTGGCCAAGGGGGCCGATTTCGTCACCTTCGGACCGGTCTTCCCCACCCCGTCCAAGGCCGCCTACGGCGAGCCAGTTGGACTTACCCCCCTGGCAGAAGCCTGCGCCCGGCTGCACGGCCCGGTCTTCGCCCTGGGGGGGGTCAAACAGGCCACCCTGGACCAGGTTACCGCCACCGGCTGCCGCCGGGTGGCGCTGATCTCGGACATCCTGGCCGCCGCCGACCCGGCTGCCGCTGCCGAGGCGATCCGCCGGGGGCTGCACTAACAAAAGGCTTGCAATGTTGTCGTTTTCATCTGCACATATCCATCCTGAGCTGCGGATCAACTCCTACGGCCACTACCTGCGCCGTCGCTTCGGCTGCCGGGTCAGTAAGGTCAACGTAGACGCCGGTTTCACCTGCCCCAACCGTGATGGCAGCAAGGGGACCGGCGGCTGCATCTACTGCAACAACGTCTCCTTCTCCCCCCGCGGCACCCTGTCCGAGATCGACCTGGAAGAGCAGCTGACGGCCGGCATGGCCTACCACCGCAGACGGCTGGGCTCAGAAAAGTTCATCGTCTACTTTCAGAAGTACACCAATACCTATGCCGCGGTGGCACAACTGGAGGATCTGTATTCGCGCGCCCTGGCGCTGCCGGATGTACTGGGGATCTCGGTCGGCACCCGGCCCGACTGCCTGACCGACGCGGCGCTGGAGCTGTTAACGCGGATCGCCCAAAAGCGTTACGTCTGCCTGGAACTGGGGTTGCAGTCGATCGACGACCATATCCTGGAACGGATTAACCGAGGGCATTCGCTGCATGATTTTATTGCTGCCGTCAACCGGGCTGGCAATCGCGGCCTCGACATCTGCGGCCACCTGATCTACGGCTTCCCGGGCGAACAACCGCAGGAGTTTCTGAAAAGCGCCGACCTGCTGAACGGACTGCCCGGCATCACCTCAGTCAAGCTGCACCAGCTGCACGCCGTGGAGGGGACCGAACTGGCCGCCATGTACCGCCGCGGCGCGTTCACCCCCCTCACCCTGAAGCAGTACATCACCACCGCCGCCGACTTTCTGGAGCGGCTGGCGCCCCGCATCAGCGTGCAGCGCCTCTACGGCTCATCTCCGTTGGAGATCCGGGTGGCCCCGCAATGGGATTTGAAGAACAACCAGATGTGGTATGCTGTGCTGAACGAACTGAAACGCCGTGACAGCCATCAGGGCTGCCACCTGCCGGAACCTGCTGCGACCGCTCACTCCCGCGTCGAGATGCTGGCCTCCACGGCATAGCGTTTGATCTTGCGGGTAGTGGTCTTGGGGAACTCATCTTCTCGAAGGGTGAATCTCCGTATCCGTTTGTAGTCCGCCAGCCCGTTGCACGCCTGCAGCACCTCTGCCCGCAGCAGCCGCTCCACGTCTGCCTCGTTGAGCGGCCCCTTGCCTGCCTCCCGGCAGTACTGATCCAAGGCCTCCTGGCAGGGATAGATCACGGCGTGTACCTCCTCCGCAGTCGGCCCGACCCGGTGTCCGTAGACCATCACCTCGGCGATGTAGGGTGACTTGAGCAGTTCGTTCTCTACCTCTTCAGGATAGACGTTCTTGCCGTTGGGGGTGACGATCAGATTCTTGACCCGGCCGCAGATGCTGAGTACCCCCTGACTATCAAGATGGCCCAGGTCACCGGTGCGGTACCAGCCGTTGATCAGCACCTCGGCCGTTGCCGCCGGGTTTTTATAGTACCCCTGCATCACATTGGGGCCGTTGACCACGATCTCACCGATGCCGTCTTCGTTGGGGCTGTCGATACGGACCTGCACCCCTGTCAGGACCCTGCCGACGCTGCCCGGCTTGCGCAGCGACGGCTGTTCGGCGCTGATGATCGGTGAGGTTTCCGTAATGCCGTACCCCTGGTAGATGATCAGCCCCAGACGGGTCATCCCCTGGACAATGGCCGGATCGAGGGCAGCGCCGCCGCTGACGAAGACCGTGCCGGAGCCGAAGGTCTGGCGGATCTTGGCCGTTACCAACGGGCGGGTGAGCGAGAAGGAGAACAGGAGCTGCGACAGCCGCTTCGCGCCGATGTTTTTCATGATCCGGTCCAGCAGCACCCGGTAGACCGCCGGCACGGCGAGAAAGAAGTTGGGCTTTACCTCGGCCAGGTTCTCCCCAAGTTTTTTCAGTGATTCACAGAAGGTGACCGTCCCCCCCATGGAGAGCGGCAGCAGCACCCCGCAGACCTGCTCGAAGACATGGTTGATCGGCAGAAAGGAGAGGGTGGAGATGGCGCTGGTCAACTCCAGATGACGGATCGCAGCCTGTATATTGGCAACGATACCGGCATGGGACAGCATCGCCCCCTTGGAGCGGCCGGTGGTGCCGGAGGTGTACAGGATGACCGCCGTATCCTGCGGCCTGCGCAAACGCTCCGGCAGCGGCGCATCATGACAGAAGGAGGCAAGGTCCTGCAGCCGCCCCTCTCTGATCAGGCGGGCCCTGATAGCCTCGACCGGCGCAAACGGATTGGCAATCTCCTTCTGTTCGCCGCCGACGGTAGCAGATGCGGCCAGCAGGCGGTGGGCCTGCCCGGCCAGTGACTCCAATCGGACGACCCGCTCGGCCGGCAGCGCCAGGTCGGCCACCAGACCTCGCCACTCGTCAAGCAGCGCTTCAATGGTGCGGACAAGGTGCTGATCCCCCCCGCTGCGCACGGTGCCGGCGATCAGGATGCACTGCTCCAGGTGGGGTATCTCCGGGATAATCTCCAGGAGCATCTCCAGACACTGGGAATCGGTAAAGAGGACCCGGGCATCACAGTCACTCAAGATATGCCGCAGCTCTGCCCGCTTCAGCTCCTTGTCCACCGGCACCACCACCCCGCCTGCCTTGAGAATGCCGAGATACGTGGCCATCCAGTTGGGGCTGGAAGGGGCCAGCAGGGCGGCATGGTCGCCGGCCCTGAAACCGCTGCGGATCAGCCCGGCGGCGATCCGATCCGACAGTGCCCAGAGCCCGCCGTAGGTCATCTCCCGCCAGACCCCGGAGACCTTGTGGCGCAGGGCGGGCTTGTCGCTGTGCATTCTGCAGGCTTCTCGCAGCAGAGCATCGATGGTATGCATGGGTATGGCCCCTCGTCCAAGTTTGGGGCGGATTGTAGCACAGCAACACGATGTTTTGTCAAAAGCAAAAAGCCGTTCATACCGCACCCCGCCCCGCGTTAAGGCGCCGTTTTCGTGAAGGTCGGCTTGACAATCAGGGCGTAAGCACGTACATAACGTCCTACACCAACGCCGCCACAGCCTTCACCACGAGGTTGCCCCGCTTGCTGACCCTCTTCTTCATATCCGACAACCCGCTGATAGAGCCGTTGCGCGCCCATTTCCAGCAGTTCCTCAAGCTCCGGATTGCCGTGGTACGCGACTTCGACCACGGCCTGAAAGAGATTTACGACAAACGGCCGCTGGTGGCCTGCCTGCAGGATAGGATCGCCGGGCTGACCGCCGAAAACGTGGCGCGCCACCTCCAGCTGCTCCTGGGGAACGGCGCCCCCGCCTTCATCCTTCTGCAGGGTTCTCCCCCAACCGCCCCGGCGCCTGCCGACCTGTTCAGCCGGACCGTTGACCTGACCCAGCCGTTCGAAGCGGTCTGCCGGGACCTCCAACAGGCCCTGCAGCAGCAGCTTGGCGCCCACTGGGCACAGGTCTATGAGCCGCCGGGGCCGCCCGCGGCTAACGCAGCCACCCCCCGGCCGGATCAACCTGAGTTCGATGCCTACCTGACCGAGGACTCCATATTCAGGCCCTCCCCCGCAGGACAGCTACCCGGAACCGAACCGTCTGACGAACCCGAGCGTGAGCCCCTCTTCGTGCAGGATGCTCCAGGCGGTCCGCCGGCCGAACCGATGGCCGCAGCGCCTCCTCCCCGTATGGCGCCGACACCTCCTGCACCCGACGCCTCCCACCAGCCCACACCGCAGCCTCTCCCGCCGAAACCGGTGGCTGCCCCGGTACCACAGCCGGAAAAAACGGCAGATCCGGTGGCAGAGGCGTTGCTGGTAATGGAAAAGACCTACCATGCCCGGCAGCAGACCAAGCGCCACCTGTTCGCCGCCCTCCTGCTGCTGCTTGCCCTGGTGGCGGCCGGTATCTGGTGGTGGATCGGACGGCAGCCCGACAGCCGCCGTGGCGGCACTGTGGTCGCCCCCCCGCCACAGCAGCGTCCGGCGACCCTGGCGACTACCAGCGCTACCCGGAACCGCCCCACGGTACCAACCCGGGCGGTTACCACGCTCCCCCCGTTCATCCCCGCAACGGGACATGACACCGCCTTTGCCGCTACCCACCCCGGCTGGGAACGCTATCGTTCCCGACACCGGGACTACCGACTGTTTTACGAACATGGCCGCCTGAAGGCCCTGCAGACGCTGACCGTGGAAGATGGCGCGATTACGACGGCAGAACTCCGTCAGGCCCTGGTAGCCCTGACCGGGAGCGACCGGTATCGCCTCACCGACCGTGAACGCAGGGGAGGTCTGCTGTTGGAGCACGCTGTGATTCCGGGGCGTGCCGAACTGATCATCTACCGCACTGGTGCCCGTGGATCGATACAGGCCTATGTGCTCGAACTGTTCTCCTGAGGTTACCGATGATCACCTTCCCCACGCCAAGCCGGCTGTCGCTCTGCGTTACCCTCCTGCTCCTCCCCCTTCTGCTGGTGGAACCACCGTCTGCCGGTGCCCTTGACCCCCGCTTCACCCTTGAGCCCGGCCAGCTCTCCCACCCCCCGCGCCACAGGGCCCGCCTGCCACATCGCCATCAGCATCGGCCGCGGCGTCACCACCACCGGAGCGTGGCGAGGGGAGAGAGCGCCACCAATCTCCGCCTCAACGGTTCCGCATCCCGCCACCCCGCAACCACCCTGCAACTGACCGGGACTGCCCCCCTCGCCGCCGGTCGCTTTGATACACAGATCCGCCAGTTCTGGGATGCGGTCTCACCCCACCAGGGGCCGCCGCTGAAACCCCTGGTCTTCTCTTCCAGCCGGTTCAGCCTTACGGTCGATCCGTCACGCTACCCCTTGCTGCAGGCAGCCGATGGCGGTACGGTGCTGCTGGATGCCGACGGGACCCTGCCGGCGCTGGTGCAGACCCTGATCCATGACCAGGACCCGGCGATCCGTATCGTCTCCGGGCCACCCGGTGATGGGCGCCGGCTGCTGGCCTCCCTGCTGGCGGCAGGGGGGTTTTATTCCGTGGCCGAGAACCCGGTCATGACCTTCGGCACCGACCCGCAGCTGACCCTCCGTCCGGACTTCAAGGTGGAGCGCACCCCCGACAGTCTCCTGCGCAACGATCTGGTGCTGGTCAGCGCCGCCCGCCAGGGCTATCCCCCCGCCTTACAGGACTATATCAAAAACCAGGGGTTCCGGCTGCTTGAGCCGTTGGCCGACCAGCCGGCAACCGCCATGCCCCTGCGGCACCGGATTGTCGAGATCACCGATGGCCGTCAGGGGCCCCTTGTGGACCGCCTCCTCGGGGCCCTGGCCATCCCGGCCGAGCACCGTCGCCGCATCCAGCTCTTCAGCGCCGCCGAAAACGGCATCTCGCTTGACGTGACTGCCGACCGCTATTTTGAGCGTGCGGGCAACCGATATGTAGTGGCCCGCTTCACCGGCGATCCGGTGGCCTATACCCTGACACGGCTTCTGGAGACCAAGGGGTATCGGGTGGTCTTCCTGGAACCCCACGACACCTTCAGGGTCGTTGCCGCCAAGCTGCTCACCGCCTTGAACCTCCCTGCGGTCTACGCCTCACATCTGCTCCTGGCCGACGCCGCCGGACGCTATTCTCTCCAGATGTCGGGCTTTCTGCTGGAAAATGGCGCCCCGGACGGCGGAGCCGTCATGGTGACCGATCGTCCCCTTGACGCCGGCCTGCGGGAACTGCTCCATGACGACGGTTACCAGGTGCAGGAACGGTAGGGGACCATGATTACCAAACGTTTGGGGGAACTGCTGATTGAGCAGGGGCTCATCACCCAGGAACAGCTGGATGAGGCCCTGCAGCTGCAGACCAGTTTTCCTGACCAGACCATCGGCCAGCTCCTCTCACGACTCGGCTATATCGGGGAGGGGGACCTGTCGCTGGTGCTTGACCAGAAACAGAAGCGTCCCAAGCTATCCGAGATCCTCCTGAAACGGGGGGCGATCACCCCGCAACAGCTCACCCAGGCACGGGAGCTGAGCCGACAGCACGATATTCCTCTGGAACAGGCGCTGCGCAAACTGCGCCTTGTCGATGATGAACAGCTGGCCCAGGCCCTGGCCGTACAGTTCGATCTCCCCTGCGTCGCCCTGAACGCCCTAACCCTCGATCCGTCCCTCTCACGCTACATCAGCCCGGTCTATGCCCAAAAACACCTGCTGGCGCCGATCTCCATGATCGGCACCACCCTGACCCTGGCCATGGCACGGCCGTTGCGGGGCCACGACCTGAAGCAGTTGGAAGACTCCATCCGCCTGAAGATCATCTCGGTAATCGCCTCGGAGCAGAGTATCATCCATGCCCTCAGGCTGCTCTACCGGATCGATCTCCCCAGCAGCCGGACGGATGACGACGACGTGAACCTCGATCTGGTGCCGGACAGCATCGCCGACCTGCTGAACAAGACACAGGCTTTTGATGAACCGGAGGAAGAGGAAGAGGTCCGCAAGGTCACCGAGAAGGACTCGGTGATCGTCAAACTGGTGAACAAGATCGTGTACGACGCCTACATGAAAAAGGCATCGGATATCCATATCGAGCCGTACCCCGGCAAACGGGACGTGACGGTGCGGATCAGGATTGACGGCCAGTGCGTGCTCTATCAGAAGATCCCGTACAAATACAAATTCGCCATCCCCTCGCGGATCAAGATCATGGCCGATCTGGACATAGCCGACCGCCGCCGCCCCCAGGACGGTAAGATCGACTTCAAGAAGTTCGGCCCCCTGGATATCGAGTTACGGGTCGCCACCATGCCCACCGTGGGACATCTGGAGGACGTGGTAATCCGGATACTGACCAGCGGTGAGCCGATCCTGTTCGATCGCCTGGGCCTCACCGCACGGAACCGTCAGGTATTCGAACATGCTGTCACCAGTCCCTACGGCCTGGTGCTGGTCGTGGGTCCCACCGGCTCGGGCAAGACCACCACCCTCCATTCCGGCCTGGCCATGATCAACGCCGCCAACCGCAAGATCTGGACCGCCGAAGACCCGGTGGAGATCACCCAGCCCGGCCTGCGTCAGGTGCAGATCAACCCGAAGATCGGCTTCACCTTTTCGGCTGCCCTCCGCTCCTTCCTCCGCCTCGACCCGGACGTCATCATGGTGGGGGAGATGCGTGACGAGGAGACCGCCACCATCGCCGTGGAGGCCTCCCTCACCGGCCATCTGGTCCTCTCCACCCTGCACACCAACTCGGCCCCCGAGACCGTCACCCGGCTTTTGGAGATCGGGATCGACCCGTACAGCTTTTCCGACTCCCTCCTCTGCGTCCTGGCCCAACGGCTGGCCCGATGTCTCTGCCCCGCCTGCAAGACCACCTACACGCCGGATCAGGCGGAACGGGATGCCCTGGCAGAGGAGTATGGCGGCGACCTCTGGGGCGATGCCGGGCTCGATCCGGCGACCCTCACCCTGGCCCGTCCCCTGGGGTGTGAGCAGTGCGGCCACTCCGGCTATCGGGGACGACTGGTGATCCATGAAGTCCTGGAGGTCACCCCTCCCCTGCGCACCCTGATCAAACGCCGCTCAGACACCGACGATATCCGACTCCAGGCCCTCCGTGACGGCATGACCACCCTGAAACAGGACGGCATCCTGAAGGTGTTGCAGGGGGTAACCGATATTCACGAGGTACGGCGGGTCTGTATCAAATGAAACTGATCATGCTGGCCCCTCAACTGCCACCGGCCACGACCTGCCTCACGCCAGATCGCACTAGCAGCTTGAACGACCTTAGATCCCCTGCATACCGCTAGAAAGAGAGTCATTCACTATGTCCAACCTGCGCGTCCGTTTCGCCCCGTCTCCCACCGGTTACCTGCACGTGGGGGGTGCCCGCACCGCCCTGTTCAACTGGCTCTACGCCCGCCACTTCGGCGGCACCTTTATCCTGCGGATTGAGGATACCGACACCGAACGCTCCACAAAAGAATCCGTCGACGCCATCCTGCAGGGGATGGAGTGGCTAGGGCTTGACTGGGACGAGGGGCCGTTCTACCAGACCGCAAACTTCCCGCTCTACCAGCAGCATGTCCAGAAGCTGCTGGACGAAGGCAAGGCCTACCGCTGCTGGTGCAGCCAAGAGGAGCTGGAGGCCAAGCGGGAGGCGGCCATGGCCGAGGGACGCAAGCCCAAGTACGACGGCACCTGCCGTCACCGGAAGGACCAGCCGCTGGATAAGCCCCACGTGATCCGCTTCAAGGCACCGGAGGAGGGGGAGACTGCCTTCGACGACCTGATCAAGGGCCGCATCGCCTTCCCCAACGCCGAGCTGGACGACCTGATCATCAGCCGCACCGACGGCACCCCCACCTACAACTTCTGTGTGGTGATCGACGATGCCCTGATGAAAATTTCGCACGTTATCCGCGGCGACGACCATGTCAACAACACCCCGCGTCAGATCCAGCTCTACGAGGCGCTCGGCTACCCGGTGCCGCTCTTCGCCCATGTGCCGATGATCCTGGGTAGCGACAAGGCGCGGCTCTCCAAGCGCCACGGCGCCACCAGCGTGATCGCCTACCGCGAGATGGGCTACCTGCCGGAGGCGCTCAACAACTACCTGGTCCGGCTGGGCTGGAGCCACGGCGACGACGAGATCTTCTCCCGCCAGGAGATGGTGGAAAAGTTCGACATCAGCAACGTCGGCCGTGCGCCGTCGGTCTTCAACCCGGACAAGCTCAACTGGCTGAACGCCCACTACATAAAGAGCTCGGAACCGGCCCGGCTGGCGGAACTGCTCAAGCCCCACCTGGCAACCCGCGGCGTGACCGACACCAGCGCCCCTGACCTGGGCGGGGTGGTGGCCACCCTGCAGGAGCGGGCTCAGACCCTGGAGGAGATGGCCAAGCGGGCTCTGTTCTACTACCAGGCCCCCGCCAGCTACGATGAGGCGGCCTTGGCCAAGTTCGACAAGCCGCACCTGGCAGCGGTCTTTGATGCGGTGGCAGCCAAGCTCACCGCATTGCAGCCGGCCGATACCGCGGCAGTGGACGCCCTGTTCAAGGAGCTCTGCAGCGAAAACAACTGGAAGATGCCTCAGGTCGGCCAACCGGTGCGGGTGGCCCTGTCCGGCGGCACCCAGGCCCCCGGCATCGGCGAGATCGTGATGGCGCTGGGGATAGTCGAGACCGTTGCCCGCATCGAGCGGGCCAGGGAGCGGATGGCTTGGAAACGGTGAAGATCATCAGGGCGGTAGTGCGATAGCGGTTGATGAAGTCAGCCTGGTATGTTATTTAATAACATATAGCCTAAGAGGTAAAAGTGGGGACCGCCAGAGAGATCATCAGATACCGGAAAGAAAAGAACAGCCGGATCATCGAGGTAGTGATCTGGCGCCTTTCCGAACCGGTTGCAGGCAGTGTGCACCCGTTCAAATACCGCCTGTACTGCGGCTTAACAGACGGTACCTGCATTGTCCGGTACGATAATGAACGCGGCAAAGGTGACCACCGGCATGTTGGACCGGTTGAAGAGGCCTATCGCTTCACCACCCTACGCAAGCTGGTGGAAGATTTTGAAGCGGATCTGGAGAGGATGTGAGCGGTATGAAAGAAAAACGTGACCTGAAAATCGGCATAAAAAGTGACAACGAATTTTTCGATGAGCTGAAGCTGCTTGCCGACCGGCTTGACGATGGCTGGTTGCCCCAAAAAACGGTCGAGCGCTTATATTTTGATAACCTGCCGATGTTGCTCAAACATCTGACGCCGAAACGGTTTGAACTGCTGTCAGAACTGCGCCGCATGGGACATGCCAGTATCAATGCATTGGCAAAGCACCTCCACCGTCAGTATCGTAACGTGTTTGATGATGTCAAGGCCATGGAGCGTCTGGGGTTGGTTGAAAAGGATGCCAGCGGCCACTTTTACGTGCCCTGGGACGAGATTGACGCCACCTTCCGCCTGGCAGCCTGATAAGCTCATTTCTATAAAAGAAAGAACCTCCATGCCCAAACAGTACATCGCCGACCTGAAGGATAGAGACACCGTTGATTCAGTATTCATGGTCAAGGAAAAGACCATGGCCATGGCCAAGAACGGCAAGCCGTACATGAACCTGAAGTTCATGGACAAGAGCGGCGAGATCGACGGCAAGCTGTGGGACAACGTGGACGAGCTGGACAAGAGGTTCCAGAAGGGTGATTTCGTGCAGATCCGCGGCACGGCCTCCCTCTACATGGGCAAGATGCAGCTGGTGGCCAAGGAGATCAAACGGCTGGAGGAGGAGGGGGTCGATCTGGCCGACTTCGTGCCGGTCTCGCCGGTACCGCTGGCCGAGATGCAGGCCGAACTGGCTCACGTGGTGGCCTCGCTGACCAACCCGCACCTCAAAAGCCTGATGGAGAGCTTTACACGCGATGCCGCCTTCATGGCCGGCTACTGCAAGGCGCCCGCCGCCAAGGGGATGCACCACGTCTACCTGGGGGGGCTTTTGGAACACTCCCTGTCGGTGGTGCGGCTGGTTGAGGCTGTCGTGCCGCTCTACCCGGACCTGAACCGTGACCTGCTGGTGGTGGGGGCGCTCCTGCACGACCTGGGCAAGGTGGCCGAACTTGCCTACGAGCGGGCCTTTGAGTACACCGACGAGGGGCGGCTGCTGGGCCATATCAGCATCGGCGTGGAGCTCTTGACCGAGCGGATCGCCCAACTGCCCGGTTTCCCCCGCGAACTGGCGATGCTGCTCAAGCATATGCTGCTCTCCCACCACGGCCAGTACGAGTACGGCTCACCCAAGCGCCCCAAGACCGTGGAGGCCACCATCCTGCACTACCTGGACGATATGGACTCCAAGATCAACGGCATCCGCTCCCACATCGCCAAGGAGACCGCCCAGGGCAACCGCTGGACCTCCCATCACCGGCTGTACAACCTCTACTTCTTTACCGGCAACGGCATGGACGAGGATGAGGAGATCGTGGCGCTAGCCGAGCCGTCGGAGGCCGCACCAAGCACGGCCCAGCAGACCGAACGCCCGAAGCAGGACAAGGCCCGCTTCGGCAACCAACCGTTTGAGAAGTTAGGCAACCTCAGCCTGTTTGGCGAGTAGGGGCAGGACGGTTCTTCTTGAAAGAGGGATCGTGTCCGATCCTGCCCACCAGGGAGACCGCCAGCGCCACCCCCAGGATCAGGGCGATCACGGCGCCAATGCGGCGTTTGGTATCACCGAAGGCCAGTGGAACCACCGCACAGCTCACCGCTAAAAAGACCAGGCAGAAGCTGGCCGTGGGGGTCGGCAGCAGCAGCCCCGCCCCCAGCAGCAGCCAGGCCAGCCAGAACCCGATGCTGACCACCACCGCTTTCAGACTGCCCCGTTGCATGGCACTATCTCCTCTCCAGGATAAAGGTGACCGGACCGTCGTTCACCAGCGCCACCTGCATGTCGGCCTGAAAGATACCGGTCTGTACCGGAACACCCTGACGACGCAACGCCTCGACGAAATAGTCGTACAACCGTTTACCCTCCTCAGCCGGTGCTGCCGTGTCAAAGGAGGGGCGCCGCCCCTTGTCACAGTTACCGGCCAGGGTAAACTGGGATACCGCCAGGACCGCTCCGTTGACATCCTTGAGTGAGCGGTTCATCTTGCCGTCCCCGTCCTCAAAGATCCGCAGACCCACGATCTTCTCGGCCAGCCAGTCGGCCGAGGCCTCCACATCCCCCTTCTCCACCCCCACGAGCACCATGATCCCCTGGTCGATCTGACCGACCAACCGGCCCGCAACCGTGACGGAGGCGGATGAAACCCGCTGGATGACCGCCTTCATGGCCTCTTTCCTAACGGCGGCAGCCGGTGCAGCAGTTCCAGCAGAATCTGCTGCTGCTCAAACAGTCGGGTAGCCAACTCCTGCAGCAGGTCGACGCTGACGTTCGCTTCCGCCTGCCGCTCGAGTTCCAGGGCGGCCTTCTGGAGTCGCAGAGCGCCGATGTTAGCGGCAATCCCCTTGATGGTATGGGCGGCCTGACGGATCTCCTTATGGCTGCCCCTGTCCAGCGCCTGTTGCAGCTGTTCCCGCCGCAGGGGAAGATCGCTGCAGGCAATGCCGAAGATGTTGTTCAGCAGCTCCTCGTCGTCATCCAGACGTTCCCGGACCGCTTCGCGGTCAAAAACCGGCAGCTCTTCCGGTTCAATGTCACCTGTCTCTCTGTCAGGATGAGGCGAGTCCGGTAGCGGATCACCCACCTGCAGCCATTTCAGCAGCATCTGTTCCAGCGCCTCTGGTTTGACCGGTTTGGCAAGATAGTCGTTCATGCCGGCCGCAATGCAGCGTTCCCGGTCACCGGTCAAGGCATTGGCGGTCATGGCGATGATCGGCACGCTGGGATTTATTGCCGGAGAATCATCGGACCGTATCCGGGCGGCAGCCTCAAAACCGTCAATCTCCGGCATCTGGCAGTCCATCAACACCAGGTCGTACGGAACGCGGGAGAGGGCTTCCAGCACTTCACAGCCATTTGCCGCCACATCGGCGCGATAACCGGCCTTTTTCAGCATGGCCAGCGCCACGGTTTGATTAACCGGGTTGTCCTCGGCCAGCAGTATTCTGATCTTGTGTTGCTGGTGGGTTTCCCGCAGGGAATGCCGGGTGATGAGTGGTCGGCGCTGTTCAGATCCGCCGCCGGCAAGCAACGAGAGGCAGTCGTGCAGCTGTTGCTGATGGATCGGCTTGGTCAGATAGGCGGCATAGCCGATCTCCTGCAGCATGGCGGCATCGCCGCGGTTGCCGAGGGAGGTCAGCATGACCAAACGTATGGCGTCATAGGCCCGATTCTCCCTTATCCGGCGGGCCAGCTCAACTCCGTCCATCTCCGGCATGGAAAAATCGACCAGTACGATATGGTACGGCTTGCCCGTCTCCCGTCCCTCCTGCAGCAGGGCCAGGGCGGTTTTGCCGTCGGCAGCGGTTTCATAGGTGCACTCCCAGGCACTGAGCAGGGTTATCAGCCATTGCCGGCTGGTGGGATTGTCGTCCACCACCAGTACGTGGAGGTCCCTGATCGGCGCAAAGCGGAACTGCCTGATGCTGCCGTCCACCGCCTTTCTGAAACGGGCGGTAAACCAGAAGGTAGAGCCTTTGCCTTCGGTACTATCAACGCCGATGGCCCCCCCCATCAGTACGGTGAGCTGTTTACAGATTGCGAGCCCCAACCCGGTGCCGCCGTATTTGCGGCTCATAGAATCATCCACCTGGGTAAACGGCTCAAAGATCGCGTGCAGGCGGTTCGGGGGGATGCCGATACCGGTGTCGCTGATTGAGAACCGCAGGGTCAGACTGTCAGCAGTCTCCTCCTCAAGCTCAACACTGATACTGATCTCGCCCTGGTGGGTAAACTTGATGGCGTTAGCAGTCAGGTTGAGGATGATCTGGCGCAGGCGCCCCGGATCGCCGGACAACTCCCAGGGGATGGCCGGATCCACCAGGCAGATCAGCTCAAGCCCCTTTTCCGTAGCGCGGGACGCCAGCAGATCGGCGGTGTCCTCCAGGGTTACCTGCAGGTCAAACGGCATCTCCTCCAGGGATAGCCTGCCGGCCTCGACCTTGGAGAAATCCAGGATATCGTTGATGATCTCCAGCAGGTTTTCTCCGCAGCGATGAACCACCTCGGCATAGGTGCGCTGCTCCGGGGTCAACTCCGTATCCAGCAACAGCCCGGTCATGCCGATCACCCCGTTCATGGGGGTGCGTATTTCATGGCTCATGGTGGCCAAAAAGGTGCTTTTTGAACGGGTCGCCTCCTCTGCAACAGCCAGAGCCATGCCCAGCTCTAGGGTTTTCTCTTCCATGTTGACTGAGAAATCAAGCAGCTTCAACTCTCGTTCTCGAACCCTCTCCAGTAGTTCGTTAAAGGAATCAGCCAGCAGTTTCAGCTCCTCATCGCCGGTGGTGCTGACTTGGGCGGTATTGCCCGGCTGATTGGTCAGGCTCCGTATCTGGTGAGCGAGGTTCGAGATCCCGGCAGTCAGCTTTTTTCCGAGCAGGCAGATCATAGCGATGCTGAAGAGCACCACGGCCAGCATCCCCCAAAAGTAAAAGGTTCTGAAACGGGTAACCGGCGCGTAGGCATCTTTTAGGGGGAAGTTGGCGCCCAGAATCCAGCCGGTGCTTTCCAGCCGCTTATATGAAACGAGGAAATGGCGCCCCCGGCTGTTGACGGTTTCGCCGGTTCCTTCAAATCCGCGCAGGGCACGGTCGAACATCCGGTTCACCCCCGGCGGGACGTCCCGACGCAGGATCCGGCTTTTGTCCGGGTGCAGGATGATAGTGCCGTCGCGGTCAAACAGATAGAGGTAGCCGCTGCTGCCCACACTGGTGGCGGCTAGATCGGAAAACAGCGTATTGGAGGAGTCAAGTCTGACGGAGCAGTCCAGCACGCCGATCACCTGTCCCCGCCGGTTCAAGACCGGCGCAGTGACCACGATCACCGGTGAGCCGTCCAGCAGTGACGGAAACGGCTGTGAGATCACAGAACGACGGGCTGCCAGGGTCTGGCGGTAAAAGGGGCGGTAGGCGAAGGATCGCCCCTCAAGGGTTGGGGCGCGGGGGGTGGCGGCCAGCATGATACCGTTGCGGTTCAGCAGATAGATGCCGTGATTGAAGATTCCGGCGATGCTGGAGCGGTGATCGAGCCAGGTCTGAACCTCCTCTGGTTGCCGTTCAAGAACCGGCGCCAGTTGTCGGGCCATGGTCGTCGCTATGGTCTGGTAGGTTTTGAGATCGTCATCAAGCCCGCGGGCAAGAAAACTGACCAGGGCAAATTGCTGCTGTTCAATCTGTTTACCGATCTGTGAACTGAACCAGGCATCCACTCCCCAGGCTATGCCAGCCAAAAGCAGGGTAACAAACAGACCGATGTACCATGTCAGCCGTTGTCGGAAACTGGAGAAGGTCATTGTTGGCAGGGCTCCACTTCAAACATCTGCAACGCCTTGCTACAGCTTCACCAGCTCGTACTTCCGACTGCCCAGGCCGACCTTTTCGGCGTGCTCCAGCTGCACCTCCCAGGGGATGTGGGGGTAGACGCCGCGGAACTTGTCGCCACCCGGCTCGTGGCCGGTCTGCAGGGCAGAGCTCTCGTTGCCCCGGGCCTGGTTGACCAGATCGGCGCAGGCCTGATCCAGGGCCACCGGATCATGCGAGGCGCAGATGCCGACGTCGTTCACGATCGGGGCATCGCAGTGGCCATAGCAGTCGCAGGCCGGCGAAACCTGGGTGATAAAGTTCAGGAAGAGCATCTTATCCTGCTTGCCGGTCACCGCCCCCCTGGCATACTCGGCCATCTTTCGCATCACCAGCTCGGCCGCCTCATTCCACTGGATATCGATCGCCTTGACCGGGCAGACCGTGATGCAGCGGGAACAGCCGGCGCAGAGGAGCGGATCGATTACCGCCGCGCCGTCACTGATGACAATGGCGCCATGGGCGCAGGCCCGTATGCACAGACTGCAGGCGATACACCGTTTGGCCGCCACCACCGGCGCCACGGTGGAATGCTGCACCAGTTTGCCACGACGGGATGCGCAACCCATCCCCAGGTTTTTAATGGCGCCGCCGAAGCCGGTCAGCTCGTGGCACTTGAAGTGGGAGAGCGCCACCAGGGAGTCAGCCTCCACGATATCGGTGCCGATATAGACCTCCTTGAGCAACTCGCCAGCCATCGGCACGGTCACCTCACTCATCCCCCGCAGACCGTCGCTGATAATCAGAGGCGCCTGCACCACCGCGTAGGCGAAGCCGTTCTCGATGCCACAGGAAAGTGCCGAGACCGCCTCCTTGCGCTCGCCGGGGTAGAGGGTGGATGAGTCGGTCAGAAACGGCCTGGCCCCCAGCTTTTTCAACTCGTCCACCACTCGCCGGGCGAAGATCGGCCGGATGAAGGCGCTGTTCCCCTTCTCGCCGAAGTGGATCTTGACCGCGGTCAGATCGCCTTCCTGCACCCGCTGTGAAAGGCCGGCCAGGGCCAGCAGCTTGGCTAACTTGTCGAACAGGTTTTCCTTATGACTGGCCCGCATATCGGCAAAAAAGACCTTGGACATGGCTTCCTCCGCAAATGGATATTTTTTGACCGTGGTCATGCAATTGGTCGAATCACTGCTATACTCTCCATACCATACAAACGCCCAAAACGCATCTCTGCGGATGCCATCAATCAAACAGGAGGAAACGACCATGGGAATGTTCTGTAACCAGTGCGAGCAGGCCGCCAACGGGACCGGCTGCAATATCTCGGGAGTCTGCGGCAAGAAGCCGGAGGTGGCCACTCTGCAGGACCACCTGCTGTACGGCCTGAAGTCCCTGGCCCGGTACGCCGACAAGCTGGGGCGCAACCAGGAGATCGACCGTTTCACCATCGAGGGGCTGTTTACCACCGTCACCAACGTCGATTTTGACCCTGCGGTTATCGGCCAGATGATCCAGCGCTGCTACCAGCTGAAAGAGCGGGCCAAGGCCGACTGCGCTACCAAGGGGATTACCCTCTCAGGCCCCGTGGCCGACTGGAAGCCTGCCGCCGATCTGGCCGGCATGATCGCCCAGGGGGAGCAGTACGGCATCAACAGCCAGCATCTTAATGAAGACATCCGTTCCACCATCGAGATCCTGATGTACGGACTGAAAGGGATGGCCGCCTACATGGATCACGCCATGATCCTGGGCAAGAGCAACGACGAGGTGCTGGCCTTCTTCCAGAAGGCCCTGGCCGCCACCACCGACGCCAGCCTGGGGCTGATGGACTTCGTGGGCCTCTGCATGGAGTGCGGCAAGCAGAACCTGACCACCATGGGGCTGCTTGACGGCGCCCACAACGAGACCTACGGCGCTCCTCAACCCACTGCCGTCAACCTGGGCACCCGGGCCGGTAAGGGGATCCTGGTCTCCGGCCACGACCTGCGGATGCTGGAGGAGCTCCTGAAACAGACCGAAGGGAAGGGGATCAACATCTACACCCACGGCGAGATGCTGCCGGCCCACGGCTATCCCGGCCTGAAGAAATACCCGCACCTGGTGGCCAACTTCGGCGGTGCCTGGCAGGATCAGGCCAAGGAGTTCCCCCACTTCCCCGGCGCCATCATCTTCAACACCAACTGCATCCAGCGCCCGGCCGACTCGTACAAGGACCGCCTCTTTACCTGGGGCCTGGTGCAGTGGCCCGACGTCAGGCATATTGACGGCTGGGACTTCTCCGAGGTAATCAACAAGGCCCTTGCGTGCCCGTCCCTGCCGGAAAACCCCGGCCAGGAGATCCTGACCGGCTTCGGCCACAACGCCGTGCTGGGGGTGGCCGACAAGGTGATCGCCGCGGTCAAGGCCGGCCAGATCAAGCACTTCTTCCTGATAGGCGGGTGCGACGGCGCCAAGTCCGGCCGCAACTACTACACCGAGTTTGCCGAAAAGGTGCCCAAGGATTGCGTCATCCTGACCCTGGCCTGCGGCAAGTACCGCTTCAACAAGCTTGAGTTCGGCGATATCGGCGGTATCCCGCGCCTTTTGGATGTGGGGCAGTGCAACGACGCCTACTCCGCCATCCAGATCGCCGTGGCCCTGGCCGGCGCCTTCAACTGCGGCGTGAACGACCTGCCGTTATCGATGATCCTCTCCTGGTACGAGCAGAAGGCGGTGGTGATCCTCCTCACCCTGCTGTCGCTGGGGATCAAAAACATCAAGATCGGCCCGTCCCTGCCGGCCTTCATCACCCCCAACGTACTCAACTTCCTGGTAGAGAACTTCAACCTGGGGCCGATCGCCACGGCCGAGGAGGACCTAAAGGCGATCCTCGGGTAATACCCCACCGAGCAGAGGCACGCACCGTACTGCGGGCAGCCGGTAATCCGGCTGCCCGTTTTCTATGCTGCGCTAAAAATGGCGCAGCTGTTGCATTGCCGTAACGCCTGTGTAACATTGCTCTGGCACCGTCTGAGGCTATCGCGTGAGACAGGGGGGCATGAGATGAAGAAGATACTGGTGATCGAGGATGAGCGGGACATGGCGGATCTGCTGGCCTTTAACCTGGAGAAGGAGGGCTACCAGGCCCTGGTCGCCTATAGCGGCCCGGAAGGGCTGAAAATGGCCCGTCAGGAGCTGCCCGATCTACTGATACTTGACCAGATGCTCCCTGGCATGATGGGAACCGAGATCTGCACCACCCTACGCCGGGAGCCGAAAAGCGCCGCCCTGCCGGTGCTGATGCTGACCGCCCGGGGTGAGGAGATCGATCGGGTGGTGGGGTTTGAGGTGGGGGTCGACGACTACATGGTCAAGCCGTTCTCCATGCGGGAGCTCCTCCTCAGGGTGCGGGCCATCCTGCGGCGCAGCGCCGGCGAGCCGATCGACACCCCCCAGGTACAGCTGGGTGAGCTGCGGATCGACACCGAGAGTTGCCGGGTCACCGTTGCGGGCGACGAGGTTGAGCTGACCAGCACGGAGTTCAAGCTGCTGCTCTACCTGGCGCAGCGGCCGGGACGGGTCCTGGGACGTGAACTGCTGCTGCAGAATGTCTGGGGCTACAACTACGTGGGAGACACCCGCACCGTGGATACCCATGTCACCCGGCTGCGGGGCAAGTTGGGGGGGGCCGGCGAGATGCTCAAGACCGTGCGGGGCTTCGGCTACAAACTGGAGGAGTCGCCATGACCTTCCGCTGGAAACTGTTCCTCTCCTACCTGATCCTGGCCCTGCTCCTGGCCGGTAGCCTCCTCTGGTACGTAAACCGCACCCTCGAAGGGCGGCTCGTGGCGGAGAGCCGGGAGAACCTTCTGCACCAGGCCCAACTGGCCCGTCTGTTGCTAACGGCAACCGGCGCGCCCCGCTCCCCGCAGCATCTCGCCGAGCAGGTGGGTCGTGCCATCAGGGCACGGGTGACCCTGATCGCCCCCGATGGCCGGGTCATGGGTGATTCCAATCTGCCGGGGGATCAGGTCCCTGCCATGGAGAACCACCTCCAGCGCCCCGAGGTGCAGCAGGCGTTAAAAACCGGCATCGGCAGTTCCCTGCGCTACTCCGAGACCCTGCGGGTGACCATGCTCTATCTGGCCATCCCCGACGGCCGCTGGGGCGGGGTGGTTCGTCTGGCCCTGCCCCTTGAGTATCTCGATGCCGCCCGGCGTTCCTTGCATGCCGTGCTGGGTGGAGCCACCGCTGCCGTACTGCTGCTGGCCCTCCTCTTCTCCGCCCTCCTGGCCAGTCTCGTTGCCCGCCCCTTGCGTTCCATGGCCGATGCCGCAGCCCGTTTCGGCGCCGGAGAGCGGGGAATCAGGATACCCTCACGGGGGGAAGACGAAATCGGCTCGCTGGGGCAGGTCCTGAACCAGATGGCGGACCGCCTGGAGAGCCAGATGGCGAGCCTGGCCGCTGAACGCCAGCGTCTGACCGCCATCCTGCACGGGATGGGTGAGGGGGTGATGGTGCTCAACGAGCGGGGCGAGATCACCCTGGTCAACCCTGCGCTGCGAGGACAGCTGGGGCTTACCGGCGATCTGCTGGGCAGGACCGTGGCGGAGGTCTGCCGTCACCCGGACCTGCTGCAGGCCTATGAACAACACCGCCGTACCTCTGACGAGGTGCTGGCCCCCCTTTCCCTGCCGGATGGGGTCACCCTCTCGACCCACTGGGTCCCCCTGGGAGACCGGCAGGGGACGGTGGCGGTCTTCCACGACATTAGCGCCCTGAAACGGGCCGAGGCGATCCGTCGTGACTTCGTGGCCAACGCCTCCCACGAGCTCAGAACCCCGGTGGCGGTGATCAAGGGGTATGCCGAGACCCTGTTGGACAACGGCCTGCAGAGTGACCCGGAACGGAGCCGCCAGTTCATCGGCGTCATTGCCAGCCATGCTGAACGGCTTACCAACCTGATCAACGACATCCTGACCCTCTCCCGCTTGGAATCGAAGGAGACGGCCCTGACCCTGGCGCCGGTGGATACCTGCGCCATGCTGCGCAAGGCATCCCTGCTGATGGGTGAACATGCCCACAAACAAGGGATAACGCTGACCCTCGCCCTGCCCGATCCACCCCTTACAGCCCTGGCCGACCATGGCCGTCTGGAACAGGTCCTCCTCAATCTGCTGGACAACGCCATCAAATACACCCCCGCCGGCGGCGCCGTCGCCCTGGGGGGCGAGCTCCGGGGCGATCAGGTGGCTCTCACCGTTACCGACACCGGCATCGGCATCCCGCCGAAAGACCTGCCCCGTATCTTCGAACGGTTCTACCGGGTGGACGGCGCCCGCAGCCGGGAGGCGGGCGGCACCGGACTGGGCCTGGCCATTGTGAAGCATATCGTCCAGCTCCATGGCGGCCAGGTGCAGGTGCAGAGCGAGCCCGGTCGGGGAAGCTGCTTCACGGTCCTGCTCAAACGGGGCTGAGTGCGAAAACTGTTGCAGGGATAACGCGGTCTCCAGTATGGTAACCCGGTTGTGACCAGTCCGTCACAACCGGGCCATTTTCCGCCATGCAAGGAGCCGCTTTCATGTTTGGACTGATCCCCAAGGACGAGAAGTTCTTCGAGCTGTTCCGCCAGATGGGCACCATCATCATCGAGGGGGCTCAGCAGCTGCACGACATGCTGGCCGAGTACCGCGATCCGGTGGCAAGCCAGCGGGCCATCAAGGAGACGGAGCATCGGGGGGACAGCCAGACCCACGAGATCATCCGCAAGCTGAACAAGACCTTCATCACCCCCTTCGACCGTGAGGATATCTACGCCCTGGCCGGGGCCCTGGACGATATCCTCGATCTGATCGACGCCTCTGCGCAGCGGTTCGTCATGTACCACGTGGACAGCCCCACCGACGATGCCCGTGAGCTGACGCGGATCATCCTCAACGCCTGCCTCGCCATCGACCGCGCCCTGCAGCACCTGGGGGGGAAGGACGCCGATATCTACGCCTGTTGCGTGGAGATCAACGTCTTTGAAAACGAGGCGGACCAGGTCTGCCGCAGCGCCATCAGCCACCTGTTCGATGAGGAGCAGGACCCGATCCGCCTGATCAAGTGGAAAGAGATCTACGAGACCCTGGAGAAGACCACCGACAAATGCGAGGACGCCGCCAATATCCTGGAAAGCGTGGTGGTGAAAAATGCATGAGGTCACCCTGTTGCTGCTGGTCCTGGTCATCGCCTCGGCCCTGATCTTTGATTACGTAAACGGCTTCCATGATACCGCCAACGCCATCGCCACCTGCGTCTCCACCCGGGCCCTGTCGATCAAGGGGGCGATCTTCATGGCCGCCATCCTCAACTTTGCCGGCGCCATGGTCTCCACCAAGGTGGCCACCACCATCGGCAAGGGGATCGTCGATGCCGGCCACGTCACCCAGCTGGTGGTGCTGGCAGGTATCCTGGGGGCGATCATCTGGGACCTGATCACCTGGTACTACGGCATGCCGGCCTCCTCCTCCCACGCCATCATCGGCGGACTGATCGGTGCGGTCATCGCCCATGCCGGCCCCGATGTCCTGCACTGGTGGGGTCTCAAGAACATCGTGCTGGGGCTGATCATCTCCCCCATTGTCGGCGTCATCATGGGTTTTCTGTTCATGGTGCTGCTGATGTGGTTGTTCCGCAAACAGGCCCCCAGCGGCCTCAACAACGGCTTCCGACGCCTGCAGGTGGCGTCGGCGGCCCTGATGGCCTTCTCCCACGGCACCGCCGATGCCCAGAAATCCATGGGGGTGATCACCATGGCCCTGCTCTCATACGGCCTCATCCCCACCTTCGACGTCCCCACCTGGGTCAAGATCTGCTGCGCCATCGCCATGGGCCTGGGTACCGCCGCAGGGGGCTGGCGGATCATCAAGACCATCGGCAAGGACTTCGTCAAGCTGCAGCCGGTACACGGCTTCTGCGTGGAGACCGCCTCGGCCAGCGTCATCATGGGGGCCGCCTCCTTCGGGATGCCGGTCAGCACCACCCACGTCATCACCTCCGCCATCCTGGGGGTGGGGGTCTCAAAACGCCTGACCGCGGTTAACTGGAATGTGGCCTACCGGATCCTCTGGGCCTGGATTCTCACCATACCGGCCGCAGCGATCATGGCCTTTCTCACCTATCAGGGGCTCACCCCCTTCTTTGGCAGGTAATCACCCCTCCCGACGGCGTTCTGCCGCCGTCAGGAGGGGACAGACCGGCGTCACCGAATTATCACCCATCCTTCACACCACCGTCACGTCGCTCCGCTACCATCGCTCACGATCTTTCCCCCTTGTGATCGGGTCGACGGCGGATGCCGCGACCCGTTTTTTTCGCCACAGGCCGTCACACCATGTTACAATTGCGCAACAATCATCCCTGGGCCTTGAGCGGCGCCACGGCAACGGATAGACTGGCTGCCGGAGCAGTAGTGATATCCGCCAAGGAGAGGAATCGCCATGAACATCTATCTGGTACGGCATGCCGAGGCCCTGGAACCCCGTGAAGGAATGGCCGACGAGCTCCGGCACCTGACCGGCAGCGGCCGCAAGCTGGCGGCCAAACAGGCCCGGCGCCTGAAGAAGCTGAAGGTGCGCCCCGACCTGATCATCACCAGTCCCCGGGTACGGGCGGTACAGACCGCCGAACTGCTGGCGGCCCAGGTGGGGCGTGACGCCGTGGTGGCGGCCCACCCCTCCCTTACCGGTGAGGCCGACCCGGAAGAGACCGTCCGGCTGTTGCGTGAGGCCGGAAAGCTGCACGCCATCCTGCTGGTGGGACACGAACCGCACCTCTCCCGGGTGGCGGCACAGCTTCTGGGGCTCGAGCATAGCTCCCCCCTGCACAAAGGGGCCTGTCTGGCCCTCCGCTGGAAACCGGAAAAACAGGATCATTTCGCCCAATTCAGCTGGTATGCCGCCGGGGGCAAGAAGCTGGTTACCACCCCCCGCAAGGCCCTGGCCAGACAGTCCTGACCGTGCCGGATAGCGCCCCGATGCCGTTGCCGGCCCTTCTCGACCACCATTGGGCCACGCTTGTGCGCCTGCGGCAGGGGGTGATCGCGGCAGGGTGCGGCGAGGAGGCGATCCACGACCTCCGGGTGGGGAGCCGCCGCCTCCGTGCCCTCATCGATCTTCTGGAACCGGCGGTGGGCCGTCGGGCGCTACGGCGGCTGCGACGGCCGATCCGGGGCCTTACCCGAGAGTTGGGACAGCTGCGAAACCTCGACGAGAGCCGCCGTCTCCTACAGGAACTCGAGGAGCCCGACCTGACCCCCCTTCTAGGGGACCTTGCCCACCGGCGGCGCCGTGAGAGCCGCAGGATACTGCGGCTCGTGGAGGAGCTCCCCTGCAAACGCCTGCAGCGGGGCCTTCGGGATGCTGCGGCCCGCATGCCAGCCGGGGGACGGCTCGCCGGCCTGCTCTCCTCCCACAGCCTGACGCTCTACCGGCCGATCCATGACCTTTTGCAGCTCCCACGCCTGGCGGAGCTGGCCATCGAGCGCCATGCCCTGCGGATCGCCATCAAGAAATGGCGCTACTTCACCGAGCTGCTGGAGCAGCTCACCGGCCGGGATCAGACCACCCTGCTGGCGCAGCTCAAGACCTACCAGGGCCTCCTGGGGGATCTGAACGACCGTGAACTCCTGCTGACCCAGCTGCAGCAGGACACCGGCCTCACGGCGGAGACACGGGAACGGACCACGGCCCGGATGCAACGCCGGCGCCTGCAGCTGGTACGGCGTTTCACGCAGCTGCTCATGAAACAGCCGCTGCAGTATCACTACACGGCATGACGGGGAGAGCGCAGATGAAAAGGCACCGCCTGGCCGCCATCGATATCGGCACCAACTCCATCCGCTGCATCGTGGTGGAGGCCTCCGGCAGCAGCTACCGGATCCTCGACGACGAAAAGGAGACCGTCAGACTGGGGGAAGGGATCGCGGCCAGCGGTGCCATCAGCGAGGCCGCCGCAGGGCGCGCCGAACAGGCCATAAGCCGCATGGCCAAGCTAATACGGGGGTTGGGGGTCGCCGGGGTTGAGGTGGTGGCCACCAGCGCCGTGCGTAGCGCCGATAACGGCCCCTCGCTGGTGGCACGGCTGGAGGCGATCCTGGGGGTGCCGATACGGGTCATCAGCGGCGAGGAGGAGGCAGCCCTGGCCTCCCAGTCGGCCCTGCGCAACTTCGACCTGCAGGGACAGCGCTACGGCGTCCTGGATGTGGGGGGGGGCAGCGTGGAGCTGACCACGGCCCAGGGGGCGATCATTGAGGAGCATTACTCCCTGGAACTTGGGGCGGTGGTGATGACCGAACGGTTCCTGCGGGGGGATCCGATCCGGGACGAGGCGGTGGCACGGTTACGACGTCATATCCGCAAGCAGCTCAAGGAGCGCTTTGGCAACGGCAAGCTGCGCCTCCCCCTGCTGGTCGGTTCAGGCGGCACCATCACCACCATCGCTCAGATGGTGCTGGCCTACCGCCGCGAGGAGTTGCCCGCGGTCCACGGCATGACCGTACTCCGCACCGAGGTGGTACATATCCTGGCCATGCTGCAGCGCAAGCCCCTTGCGGAACGGAAGACCCTCCCCGGCCTCTCCCCCGACCGGGCCGATATCATCGTGGCCGGGGTGGTTCTGGTGGATACACTGATGGAGTTCTTCGACACCAACGCCCTGCTGGTGAACGGCCGGGGGATCCGCGAAGGGGTAATCCTGCAGGCCCTGGAGCGGCATGGGCTCTCCGGTCAGACCCAGCCCCCCCGCTCCTGGCGCGATGGCGTACTGGAGTTCGGCCGTAACTGCCAGATCGAGGAGGGACATGCCCTCCAGGTGGCCCGCCTCGCCCTCTCCCTCTTCGACGACCTGGCCGTCCCCTGCTCCTTGAAGAAACGGGAGCGGGTGATCCTGGAGACCGCCGCCATACTCCACGACTGCGGCGCCTGGATCAACTACGAGAGCCACCACAAGCACTCCTACCACCTGATACGGCACGCGGCCCTGTTCGGCCTCTCCCCCCGGGAGCGGGAACAGGCGGCCCAGGTGGCTCGCTATCACCGCAAGGCGCTCCCCAAGAAGAAGCACGAACCGTTTCAGAAGCTTACGGAGCGGGAGCAGACCCTGGTCTGCCGGCTCGGCGGCATCCTGCGCCTGGCCGACGGTCTGGACCGCCGCCGGTGTGGCGCAGTGGGACGCATCTCTTGCGAACTGCTTGGCCGGGTGGCCCGCATGGTGCTGTACGGCGCCGATGACCTGACCGTTGAGCTGTTCGGCGGCAGCGCCAAGAAGGAGCTGTTTGAAAAGGCCTTCGGCCTGCAGGTGGTGTTCGGGGTGCAGACCGACGGGCACAGGGACTAGCCATGGAGTCGATCACCTTTACCGCCTTTGCCCTCGATGCCGAACTGGAGCTGAACCGCCTGGCCGCCAGACTGAACCTCGGCCGCAGATACCGCTGGGAAGAACCAATGCATCTGAATCCGGTCACCTTCGCCCTCAGTCAGGAAGGAGACGACCTGCAGGTCTACCTGTATTCATTCGGCGCCCTGGTCTTTCTCAACAGCTCCGATGACCTGGTGGGCCGTTTTCTGGACGGCATCGGCCGCTACGCGGACAGCCTGAAGGCCCGTTCCCAGCTGCCGTTCCGCGAAGAGTATCGACTTGAGGTCGCCTCTGGCAGAGAGGCGACGGTCACCAACGATGCCGCCGTCATGACCGAGTACAGCCAGGCCTGCCAGGAGATCATCTGCCTGGTGCTGGCCCAGTCGGTGGCCCTGGAGCGGATCGAAGAGCGGACCGATGCGGTGCTGGACGAGGTGGAGGGGCTGATCGCCCGCCTGAAAAAGGGGAAGCTGGAGCTGCCGGACCGCGACCTGGCGCAACTGGCCGCCACGGTACTGGGGTTCAAATACGCCTCCATCGCCCAGATCATGGTCTTGGATAAGCCCGACATCACCTGGGACAACGCCGCGGCCGAACGGTTCTACCTCACCATGGCCGGTCTGTTCGAGCTGCGTCCGCGCTATCTCGAGATAAAACATAAATCGGAGACCCTGCTGGGGGTCACCGACGTCTTTGCCAACCTCTCCCACGCCCGCCGTTCCGCCCGCCTGGAGTGGATCATCATCATCCTGATCGCCTTCGAGATCGTCATGGCGCTCTGGCAGCAGTATCTAAAGGTCTCACCATGAGCCGCTCGAACCACCTTGCCACGCTGCGCATTGTCGCTATCTACGCCTTTTTCGCCGGGATTTGGATCCTGACCTCCGATGCCATGGTAGGCTGGCTGGTACACAATCCCGCCACTATGACTCGGCTGGCGGTATTCAAGGGCTGGCTCTTCGTCCTGCTTACCTCACTGCTGCTTTACCGCCTTATCACCAGCGATCATCGTATCCTGGCCGAGGCAAACGCCAGGCTTACTGAAAGCGAGGAGCGTTTCCACACCATCTACGATCTCTTAAGCGACGCGATATTCATCCACGACGCCGATACCGGCCGCATCCTGGATGTAAACGCTACCATGTGCCGGATGTACGGCTACCACCGCGATGAAGCACTGGAGCTGGGGCTGTTCCGCCTCGGAACCGATGAAGCTCCCTACCGGGATGTTGATGCCCTAGAATGGATCCACCGGGCCGCCGCAGGTCAACCGCAGCTCTTCGAATGGCTGTCCACCCACAAGGACGGCCACCAGTTCTGGGTGGAGGTGAGCATGCGCTGCGCAGTCCTGGAGGGCAGACCGTGCTGCATCGTGCTGGTGCGTGATATAAGCAAGCGGAAATGGGCCGAAGAACAGTTGAAGATCCATCAACAGCAGCTGGAGGAGCTGAACCGAACGCTGGAACAGCGGGTAGCTGAAACGGTTGCCGAACTGCGGCACAAGGACGAGTTGTTGCTGCAGCAGAGCCGCCAGGCCGCCATGGGAGAAGTGCTGAATACTATCGCCCACCAGTGGCGGCAGCCCCTGAACAATATCGCCATCTACGTGCAGGGGATCCAACTGCTGCGCCAATCCAGAGAGTTAAGCGATGAGCAGCTGGCAAGCGATGTGCGCAGCGTGATGGAGATCATCACGTACATGTCAAAGACCATCGACGATTTCCGGATATTCTTCCGTCAGGAGAAGCAACCGCACCCCTTTAACCTTAAGGTGGCCGTCAACCAGGCCCTGCACTTTGTCATACCCCGCCTGGAGCAGCATCAGATTAAATGGCGTCTGATAGCCGATGCGACACCAACCGTCATCGGCTATCAAGCTGAATATCTGCAGGTACTGCTGAACATCCTCAACAATGCCATTGATGCCCTGAAAGAGCAGGAGGGAGGAACACAACTGATCACGGTAACCATAGACCGGGGCGCCCTTGGCCCACGCGTAACTATCGAGGACAGCGGAGCCGGCATCCCGGCATCCGATCTGCCCCATATCTTCGAGCCATACTTTACAACCAAAGGACCGGGCGGTTCCGGAATCGGCCTGTACATGGCCAAGGCAATCATCGAGAAACATATGGAGGGCAGACTGCAGGCGGTTAACAACCCAAGTGGAGGAGCCCGTTTCACCATCGAGCTGCCGGATTAGCCTGCGCATGTTCTTCTGGTCGAACTGCCGGACAAAAACTCAGAGCCGTTCCACCCGGTTTCTGCCGTTGCGCTTGGCCTCGTAGAGGGCGGTATCGGCCCGGGCCACAAAAGTCTCCGCCGATTCGCCGCAGCAATGGCTGGTGACGCCGAAGCTGACCGTGATCCGCAGGCCATCGCCAAAATCGTGCTCAGCCGTCAGCTCCCGCAGGTCTTCAGCCAGGGCAGCGGCCTGGCTGAGATCGCTGTTGGGGGTCAGGACCAGGAACTCCTCGCCCCCCCAGCGGCTTACGATGTCGTGACTGCGTACCCTGCCGGAGAGCAGCGCTACCAGCCGCTGCAGCACCTGATCGCCGGCACGGTGCCCCAAGCTGTCATTCACCCGCTTGAAGTGATCCAGGTCCAGCATGATGAGGGACAACGGCTCGTCGTAGCGGCAGGCGCGGGTCATCTCCGCCGTCAGCAGGCTGTCCAGCATCCGCCGGTTGTAGACGCCGGTCAGGAAATCGATCCGGGCCTGGGTGGCCAGCAGTTCATTGGCCTGCCGCAGCTCCTCCTGATCCCGACGGCTGGCGATGATCTCCCAGGTGACATCGGCCAGGTAATCAACCTCCACCGTATCCTTTTCGCCGTAGGGGGTTACCTTGTTCCCCACCCCCAGCACCGCCACCACCCGTTCATCACGGATCACCGGCACCACCAGCTCGCGTACCACCTGCGCATGGCCCGGGGGCAGACCCTTCGTATCCGGCACGGCGGCATAGTCGTTATGGATCACCGGCGCCCTGGTCCGGACGGCGTCGGCCCAGACCCCGGCCTGGCCGATGTCGTAGTGCATCCCGGCCCCGTCGGCACGGCAAAACTCCTCCTTGGTGCGGGTGGACCAGGCCTGCAGGGTAAGCCCCTGCTGGTCCGGATCGACAAAGTGGTAGAACCCGATCGGGCTGTCGGTGATCCGGCAGACCTCGTCAAGGGCATACTGCAGAAGCTCATCCACCGGATGGAGGCTTGCGTAATCCAGCAGCTGGTAGCGCAACCCCACCAGTTCTTCCGTCCTGCGGGCAGCCAGCTCCAGGATCCGCTGGCGCCGGTGCACCAGCACAAGCCCCAGTGCACCACCGAGACAGAGGAGCAGGAACAACACCCCCTGAAAAATCGTCTGATCACGCCATCCCTGCAGGATAGCCGCCGTGCTGCGGCTGCAGATCACCACCAGGGGCCGGTCCATCCGCAGGGCTGCCGGCTGCACGGTGCGAAAGGCCACAATCCGGTGTTCCCCGGTCCTGCTGCAGGGGCGGTCGGTATAGAGATCCTCCATCCGGCCGCCCCTGCGGTGCCGGTTGAACAGGGAGCCGCTCACCGCCATATCGGTGCCGTCCAGCCCCTTCTGCAGCGGCAGCGACATGAAGCGGAGCCCGTCGCCATGGGCAATGGTGTTCCGCATGTCCGGCGCGTACAGGGACGCCTCCAGGATATCGGCAAAGAAGTCGGGATCGACCCCGGCGCTGATCACGCCGCCAAAACGGCCGCCGGTCCCGGGGAGGACCCGGGTCAGGTCGAACAGGTAGTTGCGCAGGTAGGAACGAAACGGGGGTGAGATGTAGAGGGTTGCGGCGTGCAGGTGGCGGCGCGGTTCGGTGAAATACTGGCGGGAGGCGGTACTGCGGCCGATCAGCTCCGGCCGGTTGCTGGCGATGACCACCCCAGCGGCATCGGTGACGACCAGGGTCCGGATCCCCGGTATCGCCTCAACCAGCAGCCCGAGCCGCCGGTTGAGGCGACTGCGATCGCCGGGCGGGGAGAGTTGCCGGTACTCGTGCAGCACCCCCTCCAGGGCCCGATTGGTCACCTCAAGCTGCAGTTCGATGCCGTTGCCGATCACCCGGGCCTGGGAGAGCAGCCGGCTCTCCTCCTGCCGGATCACCCGTTCACGCATGAGCAGCAGGTTATAGCCGATCACCCCGCCCACCAGGACCAGGGCCACCGCCAACGCCAGCCAGTGCAGACGGGCGGCTTGACTGAAGGAGCGCTCTTTACGCCACCCCGCGATCATGAAAAACCGATACAGCGATTACCCTGCTGTTGGGCCTGCTGCTGGCGGAGCAGCCCCTCACACGCCGTTACCAGCTGTTCCAGGGACTGCTGCTCCGGGGCAAGGCTTGCCCCGGCCACGGTGACGGTGCAGGCAAGGGCACCGTCCGGGGTATCGATCCTGATCTGCCCGGCCTGTTCGTGGATACGGGCCGCCACCAGCGCCCCATCGGCAAGGGTCGATTCGGTCAAAAGGATGGTGAAGGCGTCCTTGTCAAAGCGGCCGATCAGGTCGGTGCTCCTGAGCTGTACGCGGCAGCAGTCCGCCAGCTGCTGCAGGTAACGGTTGCCCGCCGGATAGCCGTACTGGTCGTTTACCGCCTTGAACCGGTCGATATCCACCAGCAGCAGGGTCATCGGATGCCGATACCGCTGGGCGGCTGCCAGGTCCCGGTTACCCAGGGCCAGCCAGATCCGGCGGTTGTACAGCCCGGTGATCCGGTCGATGATGGCGTAGCGGTAGATCTCCTCGTCCAGGAGCTTCTGGCGGGAGATATCCTCGATGACCGCCACATAGCGGGAGACCCCCTGCTGGTGATTGCGGATCGGGACGATATGCAGATGCTGCCAGTAACCGTCGCCGTTCTTCTTCCGGTTATACAGCTCACCGCTCCAGGAGAAGCCCTGGCTGATGGTGCTCCAGAGATTATGGTAGGTCCCGGGCGGGGTCATGCCGGATTGGAGGATACGCGGATTGGCGCCGATCAGTTCAGCGGCGCTGTAGCCGGTCAGCTCCTCGGCACGCTCGCTCACATACTCAATGACGCCGGCGGCATCGGTCACCAGGATCAACCGGGGCGGCTGGTTCATGGCGGCAAAGAAACGGGCCACCTGCAGCTCTTTGTGCATCCGGGGGGAGAGGTCCTGGGCCAGCAGGAGCAGATAAGAACCGGCCCCCTGCTCCACCAGGGTCATATGGGCCTGTATCCAGCGCTCCCGGTTGTTGAGGGTTATGGTCAGGTCGCGACAGACCTCATGGCCCGTGGCGATCGCCTCCTCCGCCATGGCCAGCAGCCCCGACTCACGCCACCAGTCAAGCTCCCTGAAGTTGGCGCAGCAGGCGTGCCGGTCCGGACAGCAGAGTAGCCGGACCATGGCCCGGTTCTTGTGGATGCACTCGCCACTAAGACGGAAGGTGGCGATGGCCATGCCGTTCATCTGGTTGATCGGGTGCAGGGAGAAGGCGGCGTCGCCGCTGGCGGCCTTGAGCTGGTTCAGCCGGAAGTTGTGCAGAAAGCGATAACTCTTGTGCTGCTTGTCGTAGTAGATCGGGTAACCGGCGGCCTGCAGGTGGCTCAGGTAACGGTAGATGGTCCGCACCCCCACCTGAAAATCCTGGGACAAACGCTCCGTGGTCAGCTGTTCGCCGCTGTCGAGCCGCTTCAGAATGGCGGTGAGCGCATCGATCTTGTTGGCGTATTTATACACAGTCCAACACCCCTCACTCCGGAAATTCACCCGTATATACGAGCCAGTAGGACGGTCAAGGCGGATTATTCCACGGCTTATCGGCGGTGAACTGTAGCAGAGAGGGATGACAGCAGTCTGTCACTCTGAAAAGGGGGTATAAAAAATTTCCCGTGGCGCCGGGACTACAAGAGCCGATAGTGTTGCTGCATGGCCCGGTGGCTGCGGTGGGCCGCCAGATAGCGGGCATCCTCGGCATAGGTAGTGGGGTAGACCGGGGCCACCGGCCGGTGTTTCAGTGCACTGTCCACATTGACAAAGGTGAACAGGCAGGAGTTGGAGAGGGCCTTGCTGGTCCGGTCACGGCTGATCCGCTCGATGCCGGCCTCGACGCAGATGAAGCTGTCGCTGGTGTAGACCACGCGGCAGGTGTAGTGCAGCTTGTCCCCCAGCCTCACCGGGTGGAAGAAGTTGATCCGGTTCACCGCCGCGATGATCGGGCGGTCCGGGGCGATCAGCTCGGCGCAGATGGCGGAGAGCTCGTAGGCCCGGCGGATGATATAACCGCCGAAGATCCGGTGCGGCACATACTCCTGCTCCGGGTACATCCGTTCCCAGCCGTCCACCACCAGCCGGTCGGCCCGCAGGCCGCTGAAACCGGGGGTCTCCTGGGCCTCATGCAGCTGCCGCAGCAGGTCGTACTCCTCCCTGCTGGGCGGTTCCTGCTGGGCGGCCTGCTGCTGCCGGTACTGCTCCCGGTCCTGCTCGGCCTTCTCTGCCCGGCGCCGCTCCAGGGCATCCTGATATTCCAGGGGCAGCAGGGTGCGGCTCTCCTCGGCCGCCTCACCACCACGGGCCACCATGGTGAAATAGCAGGAGGCGATATGGGTGCCGGGGTCGCCGGGGTGCTCCACCCGCATCCCCACCACCATGGAGGTTCGGCCCACGTGGTTGATCCGGGCGTCGATCTGGATGTCCCGCTCCACATCCACCACATGGCGGACGATGATGTTGTCGATGGCGGCGGTGACCACCTTGGCGTCGGGGTGGCTCAGACGGGCGTAGGCCAGGGCCGCCTGCTCGGCCATGATATCCAGGTCCTCAAGCAGCAGACCGAAACGGAAATTGCCCACCAGCGGCTCATCCAGCACCAGATAGCGGCGCCGTACCTTCGGATCGTCGGCCAGGGGGATGGTCTTGTACAGCGAAGTCTGCTGAGGGCTGGTCATGACTGCCTCCTGCGGGGGTCCGCTCAGATGCCCGACGTAAGCCGCTGCCGGTACTGGTCGTAGTCCGGCAGCATGCGGTCATAGGGGTGGTGCATCAGGGACGATGAGATCATGAAATCGGCGGTGGCCCGGTTGCAGGCAACCGGTATGTTCCAGACCACCGCTATCCGTAGAAGTGCCTTCACATCGGGGTCGTGGGGCTGGGGCTCCAGGGGATCCCAGAAAAAGATCACAAAATCGATCTCCCCCTCCGCAATCCGGGCCCCGATCTGCTGATCGCCCCCCAAGGGGCCGCTCTGGAGGCGGGTCACTGAAAGCCCCAGGCGTTCCTGCAGCAGGGCGCCGGTGGTGCCGGTGGCGTACAGCTCATGCTCCACCAGGACGGCCCGGTTGAAACGGGCCCACTCCAGCAGGTCTCCCTTCTTGTGGTCGTGGGCCACCAGGGCGATCCGCTTGCGCCCCGGCATGGTGATGGTCTTTGTCAGTTGCTGCATCGAACCTCCCGCGATACACAGGGTAATGTTGCAATCATACACCCGTCCGGCAAGAGTTCAACCATGGAGATGCCGGAAACACGTTTCACGGAATCGTTGCCCGATATCCGCAGCACTGTAGCATAACCGCCGTATACTGTACGGGTAACGCTCACCATCTTTCCTTACGCGCAGACCAAAGGCTACCGATGCAGGCGACCCGACATCAGATGACCGTAGTCCGGCCGGATGGCTCCTCCCCTCGTTCGGCTATCGTCCCCCCCACCGTACGCCAGTCCCTGATCAGGGCTGGCGTTTCGTTTGATTCTCCGGAGGAGTTGGTCGCATCGCTCCCTTTTTCGGCCGATGATGTGACCGCCGGCTCGGAAAGCGAACTGCAGGCGGTGGTGCTGGGCAGCCGGGAGCAGGTCGATCTGCCGCAGATCATCGAACAGTCCAACTACTTTGCCAACATCCTCAAGCGGACCGCCGCCGGCGAAACTCCCCACAAGGTGAAGGCCGACCTTGAACGGTTCCTGGCGGAAAACAGCAGCGGTGTCTGGGAAAACAGCTGGGTGCGCTTTGCGCGCCGCAGGTTGTCCGGGTATGCCAACCAAGTACTCGAGGCCGACCTGCTGGCGGACAAACGGCTGCCGGCGGCCGGCCGTCGCGGAGACTGCGCCCGCTTCATCTATCATGACGAGCAGGGTGAAGAGATGCTGCGGCTGCCGATCAGTTATCTGATCAAGCTGGCCCTGGCCGACCTGATCGGTTCACAGGACCTCCTGCCGCAACCGATCAGGGAGACCGGCATCAGGCTGCTCGGCCACTACTTGAACGACAACACCTCGCCGGAAAACTTCTCCTTCAACGTGGTCACGCTGACGGCGGCAGGGGGCATGGGCCAGGCGATAGCCCATGAGACCGCCCTGCGCTACCTGATGACCCAGCTCCTGGTCAGCCATGCCAACCTGGCTTTCGGCCTGCAGGAAAACGGTCAACGGGCGATGGTCTACTTCGCCCCCCACCCGCCGGTCCGACAGAAGGAGCTGAACGACCACGTCTCCGACAGTTTCTACCGCGAACTGTTCATGAGCCCCTGCCTCTCCGGGTGGGACCGGGGAGAGGACAAATACCGCTACATGCAGCTCTGCCATCAGGTGCTCTCCCGCAGCCAGCTGAATGCCGTTGCCAAACTGCGCGAATCCGGGATCATCCTTAATAATCTGGTGGTCCTGCCCAACGTCTCCAACGTCAGCCTGGCCAACAACGGCACCCACATCAGCATCGGCAGCCGACGGCTGACCAGGGCCCTGGCCGATGGCGGGTCGGGATTCACGGCCGCCCACGAAAAACGGCTCGGTGACCTGGCCATCAAGATCAGCGAACACTTTCTGCCGCTGTTCGTGGGCACCTATTCGGCGGCGCCGTTTCGGCTGGCCTATACCGACTTCCACCCGGAAAAGGCGCTGGGCTTCCTGGCGCATGAGCTCGACTACACCCATCTGCGGATGTTCTGGCGCCGTTGGCGCACCAAGGCCGACCTCTCGATCCTCGGCCAGCCGTTGACCCCCTTCGGGCCGTTGCCGATCGACCGCCTGATCAGCTCGCTCTTTGGACTGAAGGGGGATTTCGTTCCCGACTACCGTCTGATCGACTACCTGGTCTGCCTGCTCTCCACCGAACGGAGCCCGGCCTTAAACGGGATGGTGGGCAACACCGACCACCTGCGCAGAGACCTGGCCCAAATGGGGGTATTCGATGAACAGATGTCGGTCTATCTGCTGTATAAACTGCGGGAATTCGGCAAGATGGGCTTTTCGGGATTCGAGGGGCGGCACTACAGCCTGTTCGAGCGGTTTGGCGAGGACATGGGGCGTGCGGCCGACCTGCAGACCCTGATGACCGCCCTGGCATTCAAATACATGGCCTACGGCATCATCACCCCCACCAGCATCCCCGATACCCCTTCGGCCGAGAGCGAACGCCGGCAGATCTTCTTCGGCGCTGCGGTCGGCATCCCCACCTTCTTTGTGGCGAAGGAGAGCCGCAACAGCCTGATGACCCGGATCCTGGGCAAGGCCGCCGGTGTCCGGTCCAGCCATCGCTATCCGGGCTACCTGCGGGTACACAACAACGAATACCGCCGGGCGCTGCTCACGGTGCTCCGCGAGGACGCCGCCGACCTGATCGAACTGCTGGGTCTGCAGGCCACCATTGAGGACCTGGAACGCCGGCTGGACGATTTCGAGCACTGCTCCGTCGCCGGCCGCCTGACCCGCGGCATCATGGCCGGCTCCGCCGCCAACCAGCCGCTGAAGATGCCGGCACGGGACTTCAACCTGCTGGCAGAACAGTACTACCGCGCGACCCTGCGGAAACAGCAGCTGGCAGAGGCCCTGGGACTCCTGGGCGATGCGGCCAGACGGCTGGACCGCGAACAGCACGACCTGGATCGGGAGACCCGCCAGGCCGTGCGGTCACTCGTGCAGGGCCAGGGCGCCGCCGAGCTGCTCGACCAGACCAGACAGGACCTGCTGGCCGAGCGGGCCGATCTGCCGGCCATACGTCGGCTGGTCAACCTGATCCTGCTGACGGTGCATGCCGAGCAACAGGACCACGTCCGTCCCTCAACAGCCGAGAGGAGTCTGCATGCTGCAGCATCAGTACATTGAGCGGCAGAGCGGCCAGGTGGTCGGCGAACAGCTGCTGGGCGACCGGATGGTCCGGCTGCTCTACCATCGGGTCAGGGAGCAGAACAGCCGGCTGTTCGGCATGCTGACCAGTGGCTGGATGTCGCAGGTGCTGGCCGCGGTCCAGTTTGACCGGCCGGTGCTGAACCGGCAGGCCTTTTTGGCCTCCTGCGGCATTGACCTGCAGGAATGCCTCGACGCGCCCCATACGCTGGACACCGCCCGCAAGCTGTTTGAACGCAAGATCCGCTACTGGGAGTGCCGCCCCATGCCCGACGATGAGGCCGCGGTGGTCTCGCCGGCCGATGCCCGGGTACTCCCCGGCTCCTTCAGCGAGACCTCGCTGGTCTGCCTGAAGGAAAAGTTCTTTGCCTTCGACGAGCTCCTCGGCCAGGGGGCTACGCAGTGGCACAGTGCCTTTCAGGGCGGCGACTTCATGGTCTTCCGGCTGACCCCGGACAAATATCACTACAATCACACACCGGTTGCCGGGCGGGTGGTGGGCTGCTATACCCTGGACGGCTCCTACCACTCCTGCAACCCTGCGGCGGTGGTCAGTGTCGTGACCCCCTACTCCAAGAATCGCCGGGTCGTGACGATCATCGACACCGACCTGCCGGGGGGGACCGGAGTCGGGCTGGTGGCGATGATCGAGGTGGTGGCCCTGATGATCGGCGATATCGTGCAGGCCTACAGCAGCAGCCGCTATGACGCACCCAAGCCGATCGAGACCGGTATGTTTCTGGCCAAGGGCCAGCCCAAAAGCCTGTACCGGCCGGGCAGCAGCACCGATATCCTGATCTTCCAGCCGGATCGGGTCCGGTTTGCCCCGGATATCGTCGCGAATGCGCAGCGCCGCGACGTGGTCAGCCGGTTCAGCCAGGGGTTCGGCAAGCCGCTGGTGGAGACCGACCTCAGGCTGCGCTCGTTGATCGCATACCGGATAGGAAAGGACTACCGATGCTGACGGACCTGACGATGCTGGCTGCGTTTGCGGCCGGTATGCTGGTGTACCTCTGGTGGGGTTTTAGCCATCTGCCGGCCGAGCGCTGGCAGATCATCGCGACGGTACCGGCCGTCAAGACGCCGGAGGGTGGCTGGCAGGGTATCAACTTCACCTGGTACGGCCTGCTGACCGCCAACGCCTATCTGGTGGCGCTGGTGGTGCTGCTGGTGCTCCTGGGAGCGGTGGGGGTCGCTCCGCTGGGGATCGCCCTGCTGGCGGTGGCCCTGCTTTCCTGCTGCGTGCCCGCCTCGCGGCTGGTGGCGCGGCTGGTGGAAAAAAAGGCCCATACCTTCACCGTCGGTGGGGCGGTGTTTGTCGGCATGCTGCTCACGCCGCCGCTCGTCCTGCTGGTAAACCGGACCGCCGGCGTCGCCTTTGGCTTCCAGCTGCCGATCATGGCCACCTATGCGGCCATTGCCATCGCCTACGCCTTTGGCGAAGGACTGGGACGGCTGGCCTGCATCAGCTTCGGCTGTTGTTACGGCAGACCGCTGGCCGAGACGGAAGGCTGGCTCAGAGGCCTGTTCAGCGGCCGGGGTCTCAGGTTTTACGGCAGCACTAAGAAGGCCGCCTACGCCGCCGGCCTTGAAGGGGTCGAACTGCTACCGATCCAGGCGGTGACCGCCGTGCTGTACACCGCCTGCGGCCTGCTGGCGATCGGGCTGTTTCTGGGCGCCCACCATCTGGCCGCCTTTCTGCTGGCGGCAGGCGTCACCCAGGGCTGGCGCGCCCTTTCGGAGACCTGGCGGGCCGATTACCGGGGCACGGGCCGCATTTCGGCCTATCAGATCATGGGATTGGCCGGTCTGGCCTACGCCGTGACGGTCGCCCTGCTGGTGGGGGCTGAACCGCTGGCCCAACCGGTCTTCAGCGTAGGCCTGCAACGGCTCTGGACACCGGCCATCGTCCTGTTCCTCCAGGTGGTCTGGCTGGTGCTCTTCCTGTACACCGGCCGCAGCACCGTCACCGGCGCACTGGTACGCTACCATGTCCACCACGACCGGGTCTGAGGCGTCGCGCCGACGATCGCTTGTCCCCGCGTTCAGGCACCGGCTGCAGCCGATCCTGACCAGCGGCCTGACCCCGAAGCGGCTGGCAGCGACCTGCAGTCTCGGCATCGCCATCGGCACCATGCCGTTGCTGCTCGGCACCACCCTGCTGTGCCTCGTGATTGCGGCCCGCTTCCGGCTCAACCAGCTGCTGTTGCAAACGGTCAACTATCTGGTCTATCCGCTGCAGCTCTCGCTGCTGGTCCCCTTTTATACGCTGGGTAACCACTGGTTCACCTGGGGAACACCCATCCCCGACCATCTTCTGGCCAACCCCCTTACTCACAGCAACGACATCTCCGTTGGCCTCGCCGGCTCACTCACGCTTAAAGCCGTGGCAGCCTGGCTGGTGACCGTTTCCCCCACCTCCGTCTTCCTCTATCTGCTGTTGCTTCCAGTCCTCACCCATCTCAAGAAACTCCCACCTCCCTCTACGACTACGGATGTTACGCAAGATTCGGTAGAACGCAACCACGTTGACACACCTGTACACTATCCTCACAGCATGTAAATGAACTCACCCTAGCGGAGGCACCTTGTCATGTACCATAGAGAAGAATCCTGCCTGGACTGCGGCAGCCCCATTGTTTCGCGCCGTGAGGACAACCATCTCCCCCGTTTCAAGATGGAGGTCATTACCTACGCCTGTGGCGCCACCCTGAAGACGGTCTACGCCGACAACGGCAACAGCGGCCGGGCCATCCATTGCGGCTGCGATCTGATAGCGGCCCAGGTTGCACCCTGTTAAACGGCGGCTTTGTTACCAAGACTTAGGCCGTCTGTCACCTGGCTGCAACGAACGCCGGCTATCGTAGCATCATACAGACACTGCGCGAAAGGAGTGCAGCCATGAAATTCAAGACCCTTGACGATTATTACCAGTGGAGCTGTGACTGGTGCGACAGCGAAAACCGGACCCTGTGGGTGCGGGTAGCCCAGGGTGACCTGACCTGTGGCGCCTGCCACCGCAGCAACAGCCTTCCTACCGCCGGCACGCCGCAGAACCTGCGGCAGCTGATGGGGGGACTGTGCTGACAGATCTTGACGTTCCCCGACTGGAGACGGTGGCCAGACCGGTGTCGCCGGTGCAGTCGGATATCACCGTCAATCAGGTGATCGAACGGTTCCGGCAGGAGACGGGCCTGCTGGCCCTGCCGGTGCTTGCGGACGGGGAGCCGGTGGGGATCATCAGCCGCCGGGAACTGTTCTCCAACCATCTGGCCCGCCCCTTTGCCCGGGAGCTCTACGGCCGCAAGCCGATCGTCGAGCTGCTGGCCGCAACGCCGCTTTTGCTTGCCGGAGAGCTGGATATCCACACCGGTCTGCAGGAGTTGCTGCAACTGGACCCTCGCCTGGAAAACGACTGTTTGGGGGTCTGCAGTGCGGGAAGCTGCACCGGTGTTGTCGCGGTGGCCGATCTGATGATGGCCATATCCCAAAGTCAGGCCGGTCTGCTGGATACCCTGCAGCGCCTCGGCCAGCGGATCCGGGACGAAGTTGAACTGGCCCGCCAGGTGCAGACCGCCCTCCTGCCGGTCACCCCGCTGCGTCACGCCGGTGTCATGGTGGCGGCCGGTCTGGTGCATTCCTCGGAGATCAGCGGCGATGTGTACGACGTCTTTCCCCTGGACGAGCATCGGCTGGGTCTTCTGGTTGCCGATGTCACCGGCCACGGCGTGCAGGCAGGGCTGGTGACAACCGCAGCCAAGGCCGGCCTGCAGACCCTCATGGACAGCGGCCTGTTGACCCCTTCCCAATTTCTGGGGGGCATTAACCGGGCCATCCGGGCCACCGGCAAGGGGCGCCTCCTGATGACCGCCCTTCTGGCGATCATTGACCGTCAGAAAGGGACCGCCACCATAGCCTCCGCCGGGCATCCCTATCCCTATCACCGCTCCGGCGCCGCGGGGAAGTGGCAGCTGATCGACCTTGATCCCGGCTTTCCGCTGGGGTTTGACGACGGCGTGAGCTACTCCGAGACCACCATCCCCTTTCTCGCCAACGACCTGCTGCTCCTGTTCAGTGACGGCATTCTGGAGGCCGAAAACCTCCACGGCGAGCAGTTTGCCGAACAACGCCTGCCGGACCTCCTGCAGCGGGAGGTCGGGGCCGGCCCGGAAGAGCTGCGCGACACCCTGCTGGCCGCAGCCCGTAGCTTTTGCGGCCGGGACCATTTCGAAGATGACGTGACCCTGGTGGTTGCGCGGCATGAAGGAGTAACCCCATGATGACAGAAGAATCACAAGGACCTGCTACCATGGTCTTTATCGGCGATCCGCTCACCGGCTGCGGCATGACGGTAGGGACTGCCGGCCTGTTTCCCGAAGGCCCCGATGTCCAGGAACGCATCCTCACCGGCAGCGCCGACAAACCGGAACTGATCGATGAGCTGCTGACGGTGATCGGCGACCAGGATGAATCACGTGCCCTGTTGTGCCAGAAGGCCGGGCTGATGGCGGACGAGATGCTGGAAAATGCCCTCTATGCCGCCCCCCGCGACAGCAGCGGCGCCTGCCTGTTCAGCAAGGGCCACCCGCGCCGGCTCCTCCCGATGGAGCAGATACGGCTGCGCTACAGCTATGACGGCGCTCGTCTGGCCCTTGAGGTGCGGGACAGCTGGGGGACCCTCACCGCGGCCCAGGTGTTCAGTTTTCTGGCCATAAATACCGCCACCGCCGCCCCTGACCCGGAGCGGGCAGGCCGGGGGCTGTTCTTCATGTGGCGCCTCCTGGACCAGTTCTACGTCAATATACGCCCCGGCCGGGAGACCGTAGTGGGCGGCTGCCTGCAACTGCGGCCGGCGCCAGTGGACGCCACCACGCCGTAAAGGAGAATACGAACCACCATGGAACAGACCTTCAAGGTAGCCTACACCCAAGAGCCGCAACGGACTTCGTTCTTGTTTCACGGAAACATCGATGCCCATGCCGACCGTCATCTGGAAGATGTGGTCCGTCAGGCCTCATCACCCACGGTTCAGCTTGATTTCAGCAACGTCGGCCGGATCAACTCAATGGGGATCGCCCTGCTGCTCCGCACCATAAAGAGCCTCAAAAGCGAGAAACAGGCGGAGGTGCAGATCAGCGGCCTCAACCAGATGAACAGCATGCTGTTCAAGATGACCGGCATCTTTCTCATGGCCCGCGAACTCGGGGCCTGAACAGGAGTACCCCCATGTTTCTGACCCGACTGCTCTGCCTGCGCGACCCCCTGGCCGATCTGGACCGACAGATCACCAAGTTTCACGGTCTGGCCAAGGAACTCAAGGATGAAAACCGCCGCTACTACGGCGAGTACCTCTCCCGCATGCTGTTTGACGAAGCCGATTAAACGATGCCACACAGCTTTTCCGCAGCTGCCACCCCGCTGTAACCTGCCTCTGGTCTACTGCCTCCCATACCAAGCGAGGAGGAGACCATGCGCCAGCTTCTGCAGAAACACCTGCAACCGCTGTCGGTACGCCATCCGGCACTGTTGCACGTCGTCACCGCCACTGCCGGCCTGTTCCGCACCATGGCCATCAAGCCGTATACACCCCGCAAGCGACCGGCCGAATTGGCACTGCGCAACCGTTACCAGGACCTGCACAGCGTGCACTGCCGGCTGTATAAGGAGAAGGGGGAGGGGCCCCATCCCACCATCGTGGTGGGGGGATTCGTCCCGGATGCAACGGAGGCGCTGGAGTTTCAGAGACCACTCCTGCGGCGTTACGGCAGCATCTACTACCTGAATTTTCCCCGTAACGGCTTCAGCCAGGCGCTGTTCTGCGCACAACTGAGCGACCTGATCGCCGACCTTGCCGCCCAGGGACGCCGGCCGACACTGCTGGGGGTCAGCTTCGGCGCCGGCCTGCTGGTACAGTACCTGCGCCAGGCGACGGAGGCGATCCATGGGATGCTGCGCGGCCTGCTGCTGATCAGCCCGGTGCTCTGCACCGATGATCTGGTGCGCCCCAAAGGGGAACGGAGCGGCGGGGTGCGAATGCTCGAATCGAACCTGCGGAAGATACTGGAGGTGGACCCGGCCGACCGGGAAGGGCTGCAGCGACAGGTGGAACGGGCGCGGCGCTGCTTTTACACCCTGTTTGAGGCCGGCGCCGAGAACCGCCCCGTAAGCGGGCGGCACCTGACGATCCGCAGCCGGATCTTCGGCGTGCTGGAGCAGACCTCGGCCCTGGGTGGGTATCAGCGGGTCCTGGCACTGCGGGATTTCAGCACCCCCTGCGACCGGTCCAGCGTGTTTGACGGTCCGACCCTGCTCCTGGCCGCCGAGGATGAGGCCAACATCCTGGTGGCTGGTTCGCCCACCCTGGGCCTGCTGCAGGACCAGGAGAGATTCAAGGCCCTCTTTCCCAACGGCACCACACGGGTGGTCGGCTCGCCGGATCCCGGCGATCCGGTACCCCATGCCTCCCTGATATTCCACCAGCACTGTTTCAATCCACGCCTCGAACACTGGCTGGAGCGGCTGCACCGGGAACCGCTCTGGGCCGCCGTGTAGGGCTGCTGCACCTGACCGTTTGCCTACAAGGATCCCCATGATGCTGCCTGTTGGGTTACTTTCTCTGCCACTCCGCGCCGCTGCCGATATCCGAGCCCGCGGTTTTCGGCTCCGCGACCCGCTGACGGCCCAGCGCGAGCTGCTGCCGCTCTTGGTCAAGCGAGCCGCCGAAACCCGCTTCGGCCATGACCACGGCTTCGACTCCCTGGCCCGGCTACCCTTCGAGCGGATGTACCGAGCGTTTCAGCGTCAGGTGCCGCTGCGCACCTACCGCCAGTTCTGGGATGACTACTTCGGTCCGCAGCTGGTGGACAACGGCGCCGTGAAACGCCTGGAGCTGCGGGACCAGACCTGGCCTGGCCTCATCCCCTTCTTCTGTGAGACCTCCGGCACCACCGCCCCCACCAAGTATATCCCGTTCACCCATGAGATGTTTGCCGCCAACCGGCGTGCGGCCCTGGATATGCTGGCCTGCTATCTGGCCGCCGAGCCGGGCAGCCGCCTCATCGGCAGTTCGGCGCTGTACATGGCCGGCAGCACCCGCCTGACCTCTCTGGGGAACGGTGTACTCTCCGGTGACATGAGTGGCATCACCCTGCGGGATCGTCCAGACTGGCTGCGTCCATTCATCGAGCCGCGAGAACCGCTCTCCGCGGCCCCCTGGGAAGAACGGCTGCAGGGGATGGCCCACCTGCTCCTGCAGAACCGCAACATCCGGGTCATCTCCGGGGTTCCCCCCTGGATCCTGCTGCTGCTCCAACGGGTCCGGCAGCTTGCCGACGCCCCCCTCTCCCAGGCGCTGCCGCAGTTGGAGCTGATCATCCATGGCGGCGCCAGCCTGACCCCCTATGCCGGCGAGTTCGAGCGCCTCTTCCCGGCAGGCGGCCCCCGGTTCCTTGAGCTCCTCCCCTCCTCCGAGGCGTTCATGGGCTTTCAGCTCCAGGGAGAGCGGACCATGCGCCTCACCCCCTACTACGGCGCCTTTTTTGAGTTTGTCCCGATCAGCCAGCTGGATGAGACCGGCGCCCCCCGTCCGGATGCGCAGGCCATCCCGCTGTCGGAAGTAATGGTCGGCGAACGCTATGCCGTGATCCTCTCCACCTGCGCCGGTCTGTGGCGCTACCATATCGGCGACACGCTGCGCTTTCTCGATACCGAGCAGTACCGGATCGTATTTACCGGCCGCGACAAGTTCCTGGACCGGTTCGAGGAAAAGATCACCCAGGCCGAGGTTGAAGATGCCGTTGCCGCCCTCAATGCCACGGATGCCGCGGACGGCGTCCGTGAGTTCATGGTGGGGCCCGATATTCCCAAGCGGCGTCACCAGTGGGTCCTGGCCTGCCGCGATACCCAGGTTTCAGCCCAACAGGCCGCAGCGTTCCTCGATCAACACCTGATGGCGTCCAATGCCGATTACGCCGCCTTCCGCCGGCAGGGACGTATCAACCGTCCCGAGGTGTTGCTGGCGCCTGAAGCGCTGATCTATGACTGGTCTAGCGCCGCACGGGGAAAGCTGGGGGGGCAGAGCAAGATCCCCCATATCGATCCCACCCTGACCGGAGAACTGGTGGCCGACCTCCTGCTCCACCATGCCGCAGCTGCGGGTGAAACGTTACCAACCCTTTGCCGCTCCGTAACACAACTGTCACATTAGGGCGCTATAACAGGCACAATGGTTTGTGCCATTAACCCCAAGGAGGATACAACTGTGAACGCTGTTCGTAAGGCATTTATCACCCTGGCGCTCTTCGCCTGCGCCCTGTCGGCCGGTACCGCCGGCGCCGAGACCCTGATCAACGGGGCAGGCGCCACCTTCCCC
>JAJYCS010000035.1 GCA_021778115.1 Deltaproteobacteria bacterium | reverse complement strand
TCGCAAGGAGGTGGTGTGCCGTACATCAATACTCGTGACATTGCACCATTTCGCATTCCAGTACCGCCGCTCGAAGTGCAGCGCGAAATCGTGAACGTGCTTGACACGTTCACCAAGCTGGAGGCGGAGCTGGAGGCGGAGCTGGAGGCGCGCCGGCGGCAGTACCAGTACTACCGCGACGCGCTCCTGGGGTTTGAATTCCCCTCCTCTGGAGGGGTGCCCGAAGGGCGGGGTGGTTCGTTGGCGGAAGTACCACCCCGTCAGGCTTCGCCTGCCACCCCTCCACTGGAGGGGAATATTAAGGCGCAGAGTGCCAGGTGGGCGACCTTGGGTGAAATAGGCAAGTTTATTCGTGGGCGTCGTTTCACAAAAGCGGATTACGTTGAGGATGGTGTCGCCTGCATCCACTATGGCGAGATTTACACTCACTACGGAATTTCAGCGAATGAAGTTATTTCGCATGTACGGCCTGATATGAAAGCAACCTTGCGTTTTGCCAAACCTGGAGATGTGGTGATCACTGATGTCGGTGAAACTGTCGAAGATGTCGGTAAAGCCGTTGCATGGATTGGCGCCGAAGACGTGGCGATTCATGACCACTGCTATGCATTCCGTCACTCGATGAATCCAAAGTTCATTTCTTATTGTATGCAGACCGCTTCATTCATCGCAGAAAAGGCGAAATATGTGGCTCGCACCAAGGTCAACACGCTCCTGATTGACGGTTTTTCCAAAATTCGCATTCCTGTTCCGCCACGTGAAGAGCAGGAGCGTATCGTCGCCATCCTCGACAAGTTCGACGTGCTGGTGAACGATATTTCCATCGGTCTGCCCGCCGAGATCAAGGCCCGTCGCCAGCAGTATGCGTACTACCGAGACCGTTTGCTTACGTTTAAAGAGCTTGAGAAAACCACCCCGCCCTTCGGGCACCCCTCCACTGGAGGGGAATTAAAACCATGCGGCCTCCTATCTATGAGTGGGGAATTTGATAAAAAAACATTCCCCTCCTCTGGAGGGGTGGCAGGCGAAGCCTGACGGGGTGGTGCCTTTGAGAAGTACAAAACGCTACATGTCCTTACCCTTCAACCCGGCACTGAAAGAGCGTGCCAGGGAACTTCGTAAAGCCGGGATGCTGCACGAAGCCTTGTTGTGGAATCAGCTCAAGCGGAAAAATTTCAAGGGATTGGACTTTGACCGGCAGAAGATCATTGGCAACTACATCGTGGATTTTTTCTGTGCAGAAAAAGGGGTTGTAATCGAAGCCGATGGCGCCTCCCATGTAGGGCGTGAGGATGACGACGCCAATCGAGACGTTTATCTGCAAGATTTGGGACTTATGGTGATTAGAATACCGGTCAGTGAGATATTGCAAAACATGGAGGGTGTGCTGGCGTTCTTACAGAACCACCCCGCCCTTTCGGGCACCCCTCCAGGGGAGGGGAATTTCTACCCTTCTGGCATCTATCCAGAGGAGGGGAATTTATGACCGAAGAGCTCACGCCATACCGCATCGAGCCGCTTGCGCTTTCCAACGAAAGCACCGTCGTCGCCGAATTCCTCCCCGACCGGGTCCGGGAGACGGCCTACCAGTCTGAAGCCGAGCTGGAAAAGGCCTTCATCAAGCAGTTGCAACTGCAGGCCTATGAATACCTACCGATCATTTCTGAGGCCGATCTGACCGCCAACCTGCGCCGTCAGCTTGAGCGGCTCAACAAGATCGCCTTTTCCGACGCAGAATGGGATCGCTTTTTCACCACCTGTATTGCCGGCGCCAATGACGGTATCGTCGAGAAAACCACGCGCATCCAGGAAGACCATATCCAGGTGCTCAAGCGCGACGATGGGACGGTCAAGAATATCTACCTGATCGACAAGCAGCAGATCCACAACAACAGCCTGCAGGTCATCAATCAGTACGAAACCGCCCCGTCCGCCTGCGGCGTCCACCCCTCCACGGGAGGGGAACTCAAATCTTTATTCCCCTCCGCTGGAGGGGTGCCCGAAGGGCGGGGTGGTCGGGCCAACCGCTACGACGTGACAGTGCTGGTCAACGGCCTGCCGATGGTGCATCTGGAGTTGAAACGCCGGGGGGTGGACATCCGCGAGGCCTTCAACCAGATCAATCGTTATCAGCGTGACAGTTTCTGGGCCGGCTCCGGCCTGTTCGAGTACGTGCAGCTGTTCGTCATCAGCAATGGCACGCTGACCAAGTACTACAGCAACACGGTGCGCGACGGCCATTTGGCCGAACAGCGGAGCAAACGCTCGCGCCAAAAGAGTTCCAACAGCTTTTCCTTTACCAGTTGGTGGGCCGACGCGAAGAACCGGCCCATTACCGAGTTGACCGGCTTCACCAAGACCTTCTTCGCCAAACACACACTGCTGAACATCCTGACCCGCTACTGCGTGTTCGACGTGGACCGCAAGCTGCTGGCGATGCGCCCCTATCAGATCGTGGCGGCTGAACAGATTCTGCAACGGATCGCGACCAGCACCAACCACCGGCAACTGGGCGCCACCGCTGCGGGGGGGTACATCTGGCACACCACCGGCTCGGGCAAGACGCTGACCAGTTTCAAGGCGGCGCAGCTGGCGAGGGGGCTGTTGGAGATCGACAAGGTGCTGTTTGTGGTGGATCGCAAGGATCTGGATTACCAGACCATGAAGGAGTACGAGCGCTTCGAGAAAGGGGCGGCCAACTCCAATACCTCGACGGCGGTGCTGCAACGGCAGTTGGAAGATCCGAACGCGCGCATTATCATCACTACCATCCAGAAGCTTTCCCGCTTCGTTGCCAAGAACAAGAAGCATTCGGTGTATGACCAGCATGTGGTGGTGATTTTCGATGAATGCCATCGCAGCCAGTTCGGCGACATGCATGCTGAAATCACCCGGGTCTTCAAGCGCTACCACCTGTTCGGCTTCACCGGTACGCCGATTTTCGCCGAAAACGCAGGCACTGCGGGTAATCCGCGCAGGCGCACCACTGAGCAGGCCTTTGGCGACAAGCTGCACACCTACACGATTGTCGATGCCATCAACGACAAGAATGTGTTGCCGTTCCGCATCGACTACATCAACACGATCAAGACATCGTCGAGCATCAAGGATAAGAAGGTATCGGCCATCGACACGGAGCGGGCGCTGCTGGCCCCGGAGCGCATTACGCAGGTCGTGAACTATATCCGCGAGCACTTCGACCAGAAAACCAAACGAAATGCCAGCTACAGCCATGATGGCAAGCGTCTGACCGGTTTTAACTCGCTGTTCGCCACGGCCTCCATTGATGCGGCAAAACGTTACTACGCGGAATTCGCCGAGCAGCAGAAGGCGCTGCCCGAGGCGCGGCGTCTCAAGGTCGGCCTGATCTACAGCTTTGCCGCTAACGAGGAGATTGAAGAAATTTTGGCCGATGGCCTGCTGAACGAGGAGGAATTTGAAACCGAAGGGCTGGATCAAAGCTCACGCGATTTTCTGGATGCCGCAATTAAAGACTACAACGCCCTGTTCGGCACGAGCTTCGACACCTCGGCCGACAAGTTTCAGAACTACTACAAGGATTTGTCGCAGCGGCTGAAGAAACGTGAACTGGATCTGGTGATCGTGGTCAATATGTTCCTGACCGGTTTCGATGCCACCACGCTCAACACCCTGTGGGCTGACAAGAATCTGCGTGCCCACGGGCTGATTCAGGCGTATTCGCGTACCAACCGCATCCTCAATTCGGTCAAGACCTACGGCAACATCGTTTCCTTCCGTGATCTCGAACAGGAAACCAACGACGCCCTGGCCCTGTTCGGTAACAAGGATGCCAAGGGTATAGTGCTGTTGAAGCCTTACGCCGAGTATTACAAGGAGTACCAGAAGCGAGTCGAGGAGTTGGTTGAAAAATTCCCACTCGGCACAGTCATCGTCGGCGAAGCGGCAAAGACGGCGTTTATCAAGCTCTTTGGCTCGATCCTGCGGCTGAAAAACATTCTCACGGCATTCGACGATTTCGCGGGCAATGAAATCCTGAGTGAACGGGATTTCCAGGATTACCAGAGCCTGTACCTGAACCTTTACGCCGAATTCCGCAGCGTATCGGAGGCGGAAAAGGAGTCGATCAACGACGATGTGGTGTTCGAGATCGAGTTGATCAAGCAGGTCGAAATCAACGTTGATTACATCCTGATGCTGGTCGAGAAGTACCTGAAGAAGAAAGGTACGGGCGAAGACAAGGAGATCCGGGCCGCCATCGACCGTGCAATCAACGCCAGCCCCAGCTTGCGCAACAAGAAAGACCTAATCGTGCAGTTTGTGGATTCCGTCTCAACAAAAGCCAAGGTCGATACGGAATGGGTCGCCTTTATTACGGCCAAAAAGGCCGAGGAGCTTGACCGGATCATTGCGGATGAAGGGCTTAACGCCGACGAGACGAAGGCGTTTGTTGACTACGCGTTCCGGGACGGAGCGATCCCGGCCGCCGGTACGGCAATCACCAAGATTCTTCCGCCGGTTTCCAGGTTCAGCAAAAGCAACGGCCATGCGGTGAAAAAGCAAACGGTGCTGGAGAAGCTGGGCGCGTTCTTCGACCGTTTCTTCGGTTTGATCTGACGTTGCAACGTTCACAACAGCTGCTCGATCCGCTGCAGCCCTTCCAGCGCCCCACAGGCCAGACCGATGTGGGGCGCTGCTATTTCCGGCTCCCGCAGATTGATCCGGATCACCGTCGCCTCGGGACAGTTCCAGCCGATCCGCTCCGAGGTGGCGCGGATGGTGGGGATGGCGGTACCGGCCCCCAGCTCGATCACCGCAATCCTCGCATCTCCCCGCGCTTCCATGAACTGCCGGAACCTGGCCTCCTGGGCGTGGGTGCGCTCGGCAAGCCAGCACCAGTCGCCGAACATCAGGATATTGGGACGGCTGACACCACCGCAACGCGGACAGTGCGGAATATGGCCGGCCCGCATGGTGGCCTCGTCAACCGGGATCTGTTCAGTGTTGGGCCAGATCGTATGGCAACAGGGGCGCAGACACTGCAGCCAGTGGATCGAACCATGCACCTCCAGCACGGCATCCTCATCGAAACCGGCCTTCTGGAACTGGCCGTCCACGTTGGAGGTGACCACAAAGTACGGGGCCTGCCGCTCATCAATCCAGCGTCGGATGAGGGTAAAGCCGTGATGGGGCACTGTGCTGCGGTACAGGTTGGCGCGGTGGCCGTAGAAGCCCCAGCCGAAGAAGGGGTCGCGCTGAAAATGCTCCGGGTTGGCACACTCCACAAAGGACAATCCCAGCCGGGCATAGGGGGGGTAGGCCTGCCAGAAGCCCTGGTTGCCCCGGTAATCGGGTAGCCCGGAATCAACCCCCATGCCGGCGCCGGCGGTAATGATGAACACCTCCGCCTGGGCCACCACCTCTGCTGCCCGTCTGATCAGATCCATAGCGGTCTCTGTCGCAGGTCGGCTAAATCCCCTCCCACCCCAACAACCCGGTCCCCTTGGGCACCTCAACCGTCACCTGGTCGCCATCCTTGACCCCCAGATGTTCCGCAACGGCAAGGGTTATCAGCACCGTACCGTCGTATTTGTTCTCCTTGTCGTCCTCAATAATCTGAAGACGGATCACGGAGGTCGTCCCGCTCTTCGGATTGCCCAGGATGAACTTCTTTGAGGGGTTACTGTTGGCATGACGCCAGATACTGCGGCAGGTGGCCCGGTTTACCGAGATATGCTCCTCCATCGACTCCCAGAAAGTGCCGGCCGTCTTCGCCAGCACCGACACCCGCAACAGTTGCTTGCCGTTTTCCACCGGCAGCGGCATAAAGGTCCAGCCGGTGCCGGAGGGGGTGGGGGGCGTCAATGCACGGGGTTGCCCCCCCGGTGCAGCAGGGGCGGTTGCCGGGGCAGGCATCTTTTCCAACTTTTTGGCAGCGACATTCAGGGCGATGGCGAGCATCTGCAGATTGGCGCCATGTTCACAGATCAGGACGATGGTGCGATCCGCCACCGGCCGCACCACTAACTTGCCCAGTTCAAAACGGAGCTCGCCCATCCGGACCCCGCCGGTAAGCTCCTCCAGACCTATCTGCTGCTCAGCCAGCAGACCGGCGGCGCCAGCCACCTGTCCCTGATCAAACATGGCCGGCAGGGACTGGAGCAGCACCTGACCGGTGTCTTGCATGATCAACCCACCCATGACCCCTTGTGAGGTGAGCACACCACTGAGGACCGATTCCATCTCCCCTCCTATCTCGAGCCGGCAAGGGCACGCCGGATCTCAACCTCAACCACAGACGGCTTTGCCTCGCCCTCCACCTCGGCAAACAGGTAATTTTTCGGCCCTTCCAGGGCTACCAGATGGGCCTTTGCCCCTTGCATGACCGCCCCCTTGAAGGCGCCCAGCCCCATCCTCTCGCCGATCCGGTCCGCGGTTGAGACCAGATACATACCCTGCGCCGCCAGACCGCCTGCGTCGTTGCCGAGGGACTGCAGCAGCTCCCCCTGCCGGGTGGTCAGTACCGCCTCAGTCAGTCCGGTGATACCGGCGAGGCGCTCTTTCACGGTGGCTCCTTTCTCCTGCTGTGGGGCAGCTCCTGCAGGCGCTTCGTCCTGCGGTAACCCTGCTGCAGCCTCATCCTGCAGGCGCACGGCATCTATCAGGAGGAACTGTAACCGGTCACTTAACGTCTGGCGCGTGGTGGTAATTTTCGGCTCCACACGGAAACTGCCCCCTCCCCACACTGCTATGGCATCAAAGGCGGCCTTCCCCTCCAGCTTGTCCAGCTCGGCATGGATCACCTCACCGTCCCGAAAGAATAATAGCCCGGTCTTCCCCCCCTGTTCGATGACGATCCTGCCGGTAAAACGGGCCATCCCCTTTACCTGCAGGAGATCCAGGAGGTTCATACCGCTTACGGCACCGTCAAAACCGCCGGCTGAGTGACCTGTTGCCATGGCTGTGTGCACCGCCCGCCTCCAAATTGATATTAATAAACAGCTTTATATTATTGCCTAGTCATTCTCATCATTAAGAACAGACAGTCACTACCCCGCATCGTTATCCGAGCCTGTAATAGCCTCGTGGTCAGTTTCATCGTTTTTAGAATAACATCGGTTTATTTTTTTGCAAGGGCTTTTACGCCCCTCACCGTTCGCGTTCCTGATTGACGGATCCCCCAGGGCAAGAGACTTGACGCTCTCCTTCGACTCGTATAAAAAGGATTCATGGTGACTGCCACTTTAGCTCAGATGGTAGAGCAACTGATTCGTAATCAGTAGGTCGACGGTTCGATTCCGCCAAGTGGCTCCAGATTCAAAGCGGCTTTGCAATAAATTTTGCGAAGCCGCTTTTTGATTTAAATTGAACAGTACGGGGCGTTTACCCAAATCCCTCACTTTTGCGCAACTAGCCGGTGACAGACCAGCACTATCTCTGGTATATAACAACCGACCATCGTCCGATGGCATCCCTCGACCTTACTGTCTACGGAGGCCTCTCATGCTTGCACTCAACGACCCTACTCTACTTCGGCAACACTGCTACCTGAACGGCCAGTGGGCCGCTGCCGACAGTGGTCAGACCATCGACGTCACCAATCCGGCCACTGGCGAGGTCCTGGGCACCATCCCCAAGATGGGCACCCAGGAGACCCACCGCGCCATTGAGGCGGCCAACGCCGCGCTGCCTGTCTGGCGTGCAAAAACCGCCAAAGAGCGTTCAATCATCCTACGGAAGTGGTATGAGCTGATGCTGGCGAATCAAGAAGACCTGGCCATCATTATGACTGCCGAACAGGGCAAGCCATTGGCGGAATCCCGCGGCGAGATCGCCTATGCAGCCTCGTTCATCGAGTGGTTTGCCGAGGAAGGAAAACGGCTCTACGGCGACACCATCCCCTCCTATGCAAAGGATAAACGGATCGTGGTCATCAAGGAGCCGATCGGGGTCTGTGCCGCCATCACCCCGTGGAACTTCCCGGCCGCCATGATCACCCGCAAGGCCGGCCCGGCCCTGGCCGCCGGCTGCACCATGGTGGTCAAACCGGCCACCGCCACCCCCTATTCCGCCCTGGCCCTGGCTGAGCTGGGCGAACGGGCCGGTATCCCTGCCGGTGTGTTCAGCGTCATCACCGGTTCATCCAAGGAGATCGGCGACGAGATGACCGGCAACCCGATCATCCGCAAGCTGACCTTCACCGGCTCCACCGAGATCGGTAAACAGTTGACCGCCCAGTGCGCCGGCACCATGAAAAAGGTCTCCATGGAGCTGGGGGGCAACGCGCCGTTCATCGTCTTTGATGACGCTGACCTGGATGCCGCGGTGGAGGGGGCCGTGGCCTCCAAATACCGCAACACCGGCCAGACCTGCGTCTGTACCAACCGTCTGCTGGTGCAGGCTGGCGTGTATGATGCCTTTGCCCAAAAACTGGCGGCAGCCGTGGCCGCCATGAAGGTGGGGGATGGCCTTAAAGGTGATGTCCAGCAGGGGCCGCTGATCGACGAGGCCTCGGTACGGAAGGTGGAAGAACATATCGCCGATGCCGTGGCCAAGGGGGCGAGCATCGCCTTAGGCGGCAAACGACACGCGCTGGGGGGTACCTTCTTCCAGCCAACCATCCTCTGCAATGTCACGCCCCAGATGCTGGTGGCCCGGGAGGAGACCTTCGGCCCGGTGGCGCCGATCTTCAAATTCGAGACCGAGACGGAGGCGATCCGGATGGCCAACGATACCGAATTCGGCCTGGCCTCCTACCTCTACACCCGGGATATCGGCAGGGTCTGGCGGGTGTCCGAGGCGCTTGAGTACGGCATGGTGGGGATCAACACCGGCCTGGTCTCCACCGAGGTGGCCCCCTTCGGCGGGGTCAAGGAGTCAGGGGTTGGCAGGGAGGGTTCCCATTATGGCATTGAGGAGTTCTGTGAGATAAAATACCTTTGCATGGGCGGCATCTGACCAGCCATGGCCATGCCACACCCGTCACTGCGGGTCAAGACCGTCCTGGCAGCCCTGGGGCTCCTGCTGCCACTGTTGATCACCTGCGTTGCAGGGGTATTCTTAAGCAACAGCCCATCTGCGGGGTGGCTTTTTCCGGCGCTGGGCCTGCTGGGCGCCGGCCTCGCCCTGTGCATCATCGCCCTCAACAACTGGCTGGTACTGCGTCCCCTGCGGCTCCTCACCCGGCATGTCGAACAGCTCGCCAACAGGCAGGGGGCTGAACGTCGGATCACCCTGGGGGGAGCCGGCGAGATCGGCCACCTGGCCACCGCCTTCAATACCATGGTCACCGAGGTGGAGCAGCGGAACAGCGACCTGCAGGCCAGTGAGCAGCGGTACCGGATCGTCAGTGAATTTTCCAGCGACTTTATCTACTGGCGACGGCCGGACGGCAGTTTCGAGTTTACCTCACCCACCTGCCGGGAGGTCACCGGTTACGATGTTGAGGACTTTTATCAGCGTCCACAGCTGATGGAAGAGATCGTCCATCCCGATGACCGCCACCTTCTGGATGCCTTCGAACAACAGGCCCAAGACGGCGTCTGTCCGGGAGGAGAGCTGGAATACCGGATCATCACCCAGACTGGCGCCATCCGCTGGGTACGTCGCGTGTGCCGGCCGATCCACGATGATAACGGCCGCTACCTGGGGAGACGGGGCAGCCTGTCGGATGTCAGCGCCAACAAACAACTGGCAGACCAGGTCTCCCATCTGGTGCTGCACGACCTCCTGACCGGCCTGCCGAACCGCTCGCTGTTCACCGACCGCCTCACCCTTACCACCGCCCATGCCGTCCGGGAACAGGGACTCTTGGCGGTGTTGTTCTTCGGTCTGGACCGTTTCAAGTTGATCAACGACACCATGGGGCACGAGATCGGCGATCGACTGCTGGTCATGACCGCCGAACGGCTCCATAAACTGCTGCACAGCGAGGATACCCTCTGCCGCTTCGGCGGCGATGTGTTCGCCTTCCTCCTGGTGGGCCGCGAAAGCAAGCATGAGGCGGTCACCATGGCCTATCGGGTCCTTGCCAGCCTCAACGACCCCTTTGCCCTCGGCGGCCAGCAACAGGCGCTCCTCACCGGCAGCATCGGCATCGCCCTCTGTCCCAATGATGGCAAGAACGCAGAGACGCTGCTGAAGAATGCCGAGACTGCCATGTATGAGGCCAAACGGGGGGGCAAGAACTCGTTCCGCTTCTACACCCGGGAGATGAACGCCCAGGCGGCCGAGATGTTGACCCTGGATACCAGCATGCCGGCAAGCCTCGCCAACGGTGATTTCTATCTCCACTTTCAGCCCCAGCTGGCCATCCGTGACAATCGTCTGGTCGGCATGGAGGCACTGCTCCGCTGGCGTCACCCGGAGCTGGGCTTTATCGCCCCGGACCGGTTCATCCCCCTGGCCGAGGAGAACGGCTTCATCATCAGACTGGGAGAATGGGTACTGCGGAGCGCCTGTTTTCAAAACGACGCCTGGATCAGGGCAGGTCTGCCCCCGCTCCGTATCGCCGTCAACATCTCCGGGCGCCAGTTCATCGAGCCCGACTTCGTGGATCAGGTGGCGGCAGCCTTGGCCGACAGCGGATTGCCGGCGGAACTGCTGGAGCTGGAACTGACCGAGAGCATGCTGGTCTCCGACGAGCAGCAATCCCTGCAACGGTTGCGACTGCTCAAGAAGATGGGGATACAGCTGGCCATCGACGACTTCGGTACCGGCTACTCATCCCTCTCCTACCTGAAGCATTTCCCGCTTGACCGGCTGAAGGTGGATAAATCCTTCGTCAATGACATCCTCACCGACCCTGACGACGCCGCCATCACCGAGGCGATCATCGCCATGGCGCACTCCCTCAAACTGCAGGTGATCGCCGAGGGTGTTGAAACCATGGAACAGCTTGCTTTCCTGGAAGATCGGGGGTGTGATGAGATCCAGGGGTACCACCTGAGCAAGCCGCTTTCCGAACACGACCTGGTCAGCTTCGTCACCGCGCGGCAGCGCGCCGCCCTCTGAAATCACCGCCTGCGGCTCCCCATAAAAAAGGGCGGGATTTGCCATCCCGCCCGTACCTTCACCCAACCAGATGACCGTTACAGCCTGAAACGCGCCACCAGCCGCTGCAGCCCTTCGGCCTGCGCGGAGAGGTTGGAGGCCGACGAGGCGGTCTCATGGGAACCTCGTGCCGTATCCTGAATGACCTGGGTCATCTGATGGATATTATCGGTGATCTCGCCGGTGGTGGCGCTCTGTTCCTCGGCAGCTGTGGCGATCTGATGCACCTGTTCCGACACGGCATCGATCTCACTCAGGATCTGCTCCAGGGCTACGCCTGAACGTTCGGCATCCGTGGTGCCGTTCTCCACCTCCTTCACCCCTTCGTCCATCGCCTTCACCGCGCTGCGGGTCTCGGTCTGGATCGCCTTGATCATCTCACCGATCTCACGGGTGGCCTTGGTGGTCCGCTCCGCCAGGGCCCGCACCTCGTCGGCCACCACGGCGAAGCCCCGTCCCATCTCACCTGCCCGGGCCGCCTCGATGGCGGCATTCAAGGCCAGGAGGTTGGTCTGGTCGGCAATATCCTCGATGGTGGCCACAATGGCGCCGATCTGATCGGAACGGGCCCCCAGGGAATCGATGGTCTGCGCGGTGTCCTGCACCCGTTTGGCGATCCGGCGCATCCCCTCCACGGTCTGACGGACCACGCCGGCGCCGGACTGGGCGGTCTGATTGGCCCGCTGCGCGCCCTCAACCGCCAGCTGACAGCTGTTGGCGATATCGTGGCTGGTGGCGGCCATCTCCTCACTGGCGGTGGCCACCGTAATGGTCTGGGCAGCCGCAGCCTCGGCCCCCTTGGCGATCTCTTCCGAGGTGCCGTGCAGTTCCCGGGTGGCCTGGTTCACCGCACCGGCGGTCTCACTCACCCGGGCGATCAGATCCCGCAGTTGCTTCACCATCTGGTCGAAGGAACGGGCCAGCATCCCCACCTCGTCACAACAGCTGGCGGTGAGGGTCACGTTCAGGTGACCCTCGGCAACGGTCTGCACCTGTTGTTGCAGCTCCCGCAGCGGACTGCTCAGACGGCCGGAGACATACAGGCCGATCAGGATCGCCACCACCACGGCGGCAAGGGCCAACCCCACGGAAAGGAGCAGGGCTACATGGGCCACCCTGGCATCGTTGGCCGCGGTCTCTTTGGCATGTTTGAGGCTTACCGCCGCCATCTTGTTCAAGGCCCGCAGCATCAGATTGGCATGGTGCGAACCGTCGCCATGGGCGATATTGAGAGCCTGGTCGGTCTTACCGGCCAGAGAGAGGTCAATCATCTGCAGCATCAGCGGCTTGTAGTTGGCGTAGGCGGCCTGAAACTCGTGGAAAGCAGCCAGTTCTTCCTCGCCATGTATGCTCTTGCCGTACTTGTCCATCTTCTCTTCAAGGGAAGAGGTGCTGTCCTTGAGGGTGTCGGCGATATCGCTGCGCTCATCTTTGTCCGTCGTAGCGATCAGGGCGCGGGTGCTCAACCGGTTCAGAAGAAACTCCTGTGTGATTTCGCGCAGGCCGGTCTGGGGGAGCACGATTTCGGTGAACATGGAGTCGCTCGCTGCCTTCAGTTTCTGAACGTTGGAGACCCCAACCACCCCCAGGACACCGGCGAAGACCGCCACCACCAGAAAGGCGATTACCAGCTTGGCCCGTATGCCAAGATTTTCAAATTGTTGTACCATACCGATATCCCCCTCATGCCGCTTATGCGGTTATCTTCTCCCAGGTGGGTGCCACGCCGGGGTTCTGTAGCCTGAACAGCAGATACGCCGCCGCCTTTTTCAGTTTTGCGCTACTCTTCCCCTGCTGGGTAAACGCCTGCAGGGCGGCGCCAAGCGCCTCCCTCGCCGACGCCGAGAGCAGCTCCTGCTCCACAATGGTCCGCATAAAGGCGAGGGCCTGACGCTGCTGATCCGCATGCTCCAGACGCTGTGGGTCCAGGAGAAAAAGGAGGTAACAGGCGGCGGTCCGCTCGTCATCGCCGGCCGCCTCACCGATACACCGGACCATGTCGGTGGCCAGCGCGGCCTGCTCGGCAACGGTAAGACCGCCCTCTTCCACATACCGACGCAAAAAGCGGAGGGCAGTCTGCTGATGGTACGGTCCCCCCCCATGAAACAACAAGAGATGGGCGGCCTGAGGCTTGAGCTGCTGCGGCTCGTCAGTCCGGAGAAAACTGTGCAGTATCCTTGCCAACTTGTCAACTGCCGGGGGCGAAAGGGCGCCGGATTGCAGTTTGCCGCGCACCGTTTCCAGCAGTTCCGCCTTGTGAGGATGCCCGCTGTAGACCACCGCCATGATGGCGGTGCGCACCTCATCGTCGCCGGCAGCGTCCCACAGCCCCTCCACCTCTTTCAGGATCTGGGCACGGAAACGGCGCACCCTGTCCATCGTGGTCATCTCCTCCGGTTCCCAGCTCTCCGGCCAGGTATCGATATAGCGGCCCACCTCATCCTCATGCCAGCTCTTGTCCAGCACGAAGGAAAAATAGGTCAGAATCTTCATCTGATAGGCCGCCCCCCCCTCCTGCAGCGGCCTGAGCAGATCCTCCAGATACCCCATCGTCAGGGAGCAGGTCTCACTGCAGAGGAAACGGTAGACGCTCTCCGCCTTCTCCACTTGACGCTCGATATACTTGGCCTTGAGATGGGCCCCCAGGGCCGTTGCGGCCACCTTTTTGAAGAAGATCGACAGCAGGTTGGTGGCATGATGCTTCACCGCCATCTCCACCTCGTCGGACAGCACGATGTCCAAGGCGGCATTGAAGATCTTGACCTGCTCACGTTCATCGTTGGAGGCCCCGATATACCGCTCAAGGATATCGATGATCTCGACTATGTGCGTCCGGTTGCGGCTTGCGAGCAGGCTGGTCAGGGTGATCCGCAGGGAATCGGCATCCACGATGCCAAACAGGAAACGGACCGCCGCGTTACGGCGGGCGTCCCCCTTGTGATCTGCGGAACGGAGCACCTGCAGGATACTGGCGGCCGGGTCGGCCACCCAGCCCGGGATCAGCTCCTCCAGCAGAAGCTCGGCCTTGCGGCGGATGTGGGCATCGAGATCGTTGACAAAATAGCGGGCGATCTCCACCTTGAACTCACGGCCGGCGTTGGACTCCGCGATCAGTGAAAAGGCGGTGGCCTTGTCCCTGGCCGACAGCCTGGCCATATCGTTCTTTGCCCGGGCGCTGTCGTTGATCTTGATGTAGAACCCGATAATATCCTTGACGCCCACTTCGGCTTCGACGTCCTTCATGCTCCCCCCGTCTCATTGGGTCGTGCGCACGCAGACTGACGTACCGTGGCAATGGCTTCCCGGGCCAGGAGGTCGCACCGCTCGTTCTCGGGATGACCGGCATGTCCCCGCACCCACTGCCAGCGGACACGGTGCTTAGCCGCGAGCTCTGCCAACTGCTCCCACAGATCACGGTTCAGCACCGCTTCCTTCTTGCTGTTCCGCCAGCCGTTACGCTGCCAGCCGGCCAGCCACTCGGTCATCCCCTTCACCAGATACTGCGAATCGGTGGTCAGCGTCGCCCGGCAGGGACGGGTCAGCTGCCGCAACGCGGCGATGGCGGCGGTCAACTCCATCCGGTTGTTGGTGGTATCAGCCTCCCCCCCTGACAGCTCCTTCTCCACCCCCCGGCACCGCAGAATGGCGCCATACCCCCCCGGGCCGGGGTTGCCGCTGCAGGCGCCATCGCAAAATATCTCGAGCTCGGTCAAGAGATCACTTTTCCGCTCTGCCAACGTATGCCCCTTCCTGCCGCAGCAGCTCGGCTATCCCCTCCATCACCCGTGCCACGATCAGCTGATGGGTCTCCTTGCTATCCTCGCGGGCAAACAGGTCGTCAAAGACAAGTGGAGGCCCGAAGACGATCGCCCCCCGGGCCCCCAGGCTGGGGAAATGCCACCGGTTCAGGCCGATCAGGGCGGTGGGGACCACGGTGGGACGGGTATCGTAGATCACCTTCCCCACCCCCCGGTTCCCCTGGCCCAGCCTGCCATCGCGGTGTCTGGTCCCCTCCGGGAAGAGCATCACCTTCTGGTCTTTCAGCAGGTCGTTCAGCAGGCGACCCGCCTTGACATCACGCCCCCGGCGCACCGGGAAGGCCCCCCAGGAGGAGTAAAGCAGACGAGGGATCAACCTCTGGAACAGCTCTTCCTTGGCCGGGGCCCAGACCATCTGGAAGGGATGTGAACGGAGCACGGCCCAGGGGAGAAAGATGGTCTCGTAGGCGGAGATATGGTTGGAGGCCAGCAGCACCCCGCCACGGGGGGGGATATGCTCCCCCCCCTTCACCTGCAGACGATTGAGCAGCGAGGCGTAGCAGCCTATCAGATAGGCGGAGAAGGTAATCCAGAAACGGCGCATACAGGAACGTTTCACCCAGGGGACCTCATCGATGCGGAGATGGCGACATTGCTAACGGATTGCGTATACCATGTTTGCCCGGCAGCGGCAACCGGGGAACAGGCGGGGTTTGACTTGCCGCTCGAGTAGGGTATACTGGCATCGTCGTTGTCAACAATAGGATCGCCTCACGCTGGAGCGCAACCATATGGAATCAGAAGCTAAATACCTGATCGGCCGTCAGCCGATCCTGAACCGCGACGAGCAGGTCTGCGCCTATGAGCTCCTATTCCGGTCGTCACAATCCCAGGGCTGCGCCACCATCAGCGATGCATCCCAGGCCACCGCTAGCGTCATCCTCAACACCCTGGCCGGCTTCGGCACCCAGCAGATCCTGGGCAGACACCTGGGCTTCATCAACCTGGAATACGACATGCTGATGAGCGACTCCCTGGAGCTTCTACCCAAGGGACAGATGGTACTGGAGCTTCTGGAGACCCTTGCGGTGACGCCGGCGTTGATCGAGCGGTGCCGGGAGCTCAAGGAGTCGGGGTTTGTCCTGGCCTTGGACGACCACGCCTTCAGCCCGGTCTACGAGGAGCTATACCGGCTGGTGGAGATCGTCAAGATCGACCTGATGGCCACTCCGGTGGACGGCCTGGAGCCGGTTATCGAACAGTACCGCCACTATCCGTTCAAGCTGCTGGCCGAGAAGGTGGAGAGCCGCGAGGAGTTCCTCAAATGCCTTGACCTCGGTTTTGACTACTTCCAGGGGTACTACTTTGCCAAACCAGCCCTGATGGAGAAACGGAAGATTGACGAGGGGGGGACGACCCTGCTGAAACTGATGCGCCAGCTGATGGACGACGCCGAAATCGCCGAGATCGAACGGACCTTCCGCAATAGCCCAGGCCTCACCTACAAACTGCTGCTGCTGGTCAATTCGGTCTCCTTTGCCGGCCGGGAGAAGATCCAGACGGTACGCCACGCCATCAGCATGCTGGGGCGGAGCCAGATCAAACGCTGGGTGCAACTGGCCCTGTTCGCCGCAGATGACAGCCACGCCCTGGATAACCCGCTTATCGACATGGCGGCGGTGCGCGGCTGTCTCATGGAACAGCTGGCCCGTTCGTGTCCCCTGCTGCGGGGCGACCACGAGGCGCCGGATCAGGCCTTCATGACCGGCATTCTCTCGCTTTTGGAGACGATCTACGATATCCCGACGGATCAGATCGCCCATGAACTCAACCTCTCTGAAGCGCTGCAACAGGCGTTACTGAACCGGACCGGCACCTACGGCCGCCTGCTGGCCCTGAGCGAGGCACTCGAACGGACCAACTTCGTAGCGGCCGCGGCTGCCCTGGGAGAGCTTGCCATCCCCTACAGCAAGGTGATGGAGGCCCAGGTGCAGGCCTACGCATGGCAGCAGCAGGGAATGATGGCGTGACGCAGCCATCCTTTGCCGTCAGTGCCGAGAAGAATCGCTGGTTGCTGCGCCGCATGGCCGAGCTTGAGATCCGTGAAGAGGAACTTGAGGAACGGTTTGTCCGTTCCTCGGGCCGCGGGGGCCAGCATCTCAACAAGACCTCCACGGCGGTGCAGGTCTGTCATCTGCCCACCGGCCTCACAGCCCGCTGCGGCCGTGAACGGAGCCAGTCCCTGAACCGCTTTCTGGCCCGCCGGGAACTGTTGGAAAAGATCGCCCGCGCCCGTGGGCTCACCACCGCAGAGGAGATCCTCAGCGCCAAAATCCGCAAACAAAAGGCACGCCGGCAGCGCCGTTCCACCGCCGCCGCCCCGACGTCAGACCGACCATGATACCTAGCGCCTCACTGAAACGACTCGAATTTGACAAACTGCTGCAGCTGGTTGCCCTGCACAGCCACAGCCCGAGCACCGAGGCGGCGATAGCTGCCATGGCCCCCCTGCAGGATGCCGCCCGCATCCGCCAGGACTGGGGCAGGATTGAGGAGATCAGGCTACTTGGTCGGCAACGGATTGCGCTCAGGATCGCCCGATTCTACGACATACGGCCATTTTTGGAGCAGGTGCGCCCTGAGGGGGCGATCCTGACGCCGCTGGAGCTGTTGCGCTTCCTACCCGTGCTGGGCTCTCTGGCGGACCTTGCCCGGCAGTTCGCCCCCCGTCAGGACATCCCCTGTCTCAAGGCCTTGGACCCGCCGCCATTCGCATTTGATGACATCATAGAACCGCTCGCGGCATCGCTGGATGACGAAGGGACCATTCTGGACGGCGCTTCACGGGAGTTGGCCGAGATACGCAAGGCCAAACGCACCCTGGCGGCCAGGGTGCGCAGAAAGTTGGAAGAGATCGTCCGTACCCACGAGACCGCCCTCTTCCTGCAGGATGACTTCATCACCATCCGCTCCGGCCGCTGGGTGATCCCGGTCCGGATGGACTCCAAGGGGATGGTGCCCGGTGTGGTGCACGATGTCTCCTCCTCCGGCGAGACCGCCTTCATGGAGCCGCTGGAGATCATCCCCTTTGTGAACGAGCTGGAAAACCTGACCGCCGAAGAGAAGGCCGAAGAGATCCGGATCCTGCGGCGACTCTCGGCCTGGATCCGGGAGGATGCCGACCGGATCGGCGCCTGTTTCGGCACCCTGGTGGAGTTGGACCGGCTGGGCAGCATCGCCAGGCTTGCCGAGACCCTCGGCATGGAGGTGCCGGAGCTTGTCGAAGGCGGTGCCGTGCGTCTATTGTCGGCACGCCATCCGCTTTTGCTGGCGCTGCGGGAAGAACAGCCGGACGCCTCACCGGTGGTGCCGCTGGACATTGAACTCACAGCTGAATCAAAGGCGGCGTCTCAGGTCCTCGTTGTCAGCGGCCCCAACGCCGGCGGCAAGACCATCGCCCTCAAAACCGTCGGCCTGATCACCGCCATGGCCCTGGCCGGCATGCCGGTGCCGGCCTCTCCTTCTTCGACAGTCCCGTTCTTTGACTCCCTGCTGGTGGATATCGGCGATGATCAGTCCATCGAACAGAGCCTCTCCACCTTTTCGGCCCATGTGGCCGGCATAGCGCGCATTCTGGAGCAGGCCGGTCCCCGCAGCCTGGTGCTTTTGGACGAGCTGGGCACCGGCACCGAACCGCTGCAAGGGGCCGCCATCGGCTGCGCCGTGCTGCAGGAGCTGCAGGGCCGCGGTGCGGTAGTGATGGCAACCACCCACTTGCCCGAGATCGTCGGCTTTGTGCAGCGTACCCCCGGCATGCAGAATGCCGGTATGGAGTTCGACAACGTCACCTGGACCCCGCTCTACCGGCTAGTAATGGGGGAACCGGGCCAGTCCCACGCCCTGGAGACCGCCCGTCGGTACGGTCTGCCGGAACGGGTGCTGTCGGTTGCCCGGCAGCTGTTGGGGGAGACCGGCAGCGCCTTCGCCGGGGTGATTGATGAGCTGCGCCAGAAACGCAACGCCCTGGCCGAGGAGTTGGCGGGCCAGCAGGCCGAGCGCCAGCGCCTGCGAACCGAGGCGGCGCACCTCGCGCAGCAGCGTGCCGAACTGGACGAGCTCCGTACAAGCATTGCCGAGCAGGGCCGTGCCGAGGCCCGTTTGCTGGTGGCTGCTGCCCGGCGCGAGCTGAACGGTCTGCTGGACGACTACCGCAAGGAACGCCGCAAGGAGACTGCCGACAAGCTGCGACAGCGCACCAGCCAGCTGGAGGCCGCCTGTGCGCCGCCCGACCAGCAGGCACCAGCCGTCGCTACCCTCACACCGGGGCAGCTGGTGCAGGTACGTTCCCTGGGCCGCGAGGCTACCATCGTCTCCGTGGATGCGGAACGGCACAAGGTGAGGGTACGGGCAGGCAGTATCGAGCTGGAGGTGCCGCTGCACGGCCTGGCACCGGCCGCTGCTGCGGTCAGCCGGCGAACCTCACCGCATAAAACCACCATCAGCCTGCAGCAGGCGCCTGACGAAGCCGCTTCAGAACTGAACCTGATCGGCAAACGGGTGGACGAGGCGATGGCCCTTCTGGAGGCATTCGTTGACCAAGCGGTGCTGGCCGGTCAGCGGGAACTACGGATCATCCACGGCCTGGGCAGCGGCGTGCTGCAGCAGGCGGTGCGCGAATTCCTCGGCCGCCATCCCCAGGTGGCGTCATGGCGTTCCGGCGCCCCCCACGAAGGGCGCGACGGCGCCACCGTCGCAGAGCTGGAATAGACCATGGACGACTTTAGTATCGAACTGTCAGAAGCCGAGATCAAACGGGAGCGGGATAAATCCCGGGAGCTACGCAGGAGCCGCTGGTGGAAAAACCGGCTCGCCCTGGGCAGGTGCCACTGGTGTGGCGGCAGTTTCCCACCGGAAGAGCTGACCATGGACCATATCGTGCCGGTCACCCGCGGCGGCAAGGCCAGCCGCAACAACGTGGTACCGGCCTGCAAGGAATGCAACAACCGCAAGAAGTATCTGCTGCCGATGGAGTGGGAAGACTATCTGCAGCGGTGCCGGAAGGATGACGAGACGTGAGAGTGAACTACAAGGCGGTGATCTACGACTGCGATGGGGTGATCCTGGACTCCATCGAGTCCAACTACATCTTTTACAACCGGATCATGGCTGGGCTGGGACGCCCCCCCATCGACCGGCTCTGCCAGGTATCGGAACGGGTGCTGCACACCTTTTCCTACCTGGATGTGATGGAGCACTTCTTCGGCAACGACCCGCAGAAGGATGAAGCGCTGGCCATCGGCCAGACCATCCGCTACAAGGAGCTAATGCCGTACATGCGCCGGGAAGAGGAGTTGGTGGAAACGCTGGAACAACTGAAAGGACGCGTCGAGCTGGCGGTCTGCACCAATCGCGCTTCGTCAATGGAGATGATCATCGAGGATTTTGGCCTGGAGGGGTTCTTCAGCTGCATCATGACCGCCGGCAAGGTGCAGCACCCCAAGCCGCACCCAGAGCCGCTGTTAACGGTACTGAGGCATTACGGTATCGCCCCCCATGAGGCGCTGTTCGTGGGTGACAGTGCGGTGGATATGCAGGCGGCCCAGGCGGCCGGGGTGCCGTTCATCGCCTACAAATCCGATCTGCCGGCCCTGGGCCGGATCGAACGCCACAGCCAGCTGCTGCAGCACGTGTTTGAAACCTGAGAAGGGGCCGTTTGCAGCCCCTCCATATGAATCCCTAGGGAAATCCGGGAGTATTTTACTTACGAAAGCGCCGCCTTGATATCCTTGACCAGCAACAGCAGGTGGTACGGGTCGCTGGGGCTGGGTTCGAAATCGAAGGCAAGATACCAGCGACGGGCGGCGTCATCCTTTGCATGCACCAACACCGCCCTGATACCGGCATAATCGGCAGCCTGGGCCGTGCGCAGCAGCGCATCCTTCAAGAGCGCCGTACCCAGCCCTGCCCCTTTGTACTGCTGGTCAACCGCAAGCCGCGCAAGGAGCATCACCGGGATCGGGTGACGCGCCAGCCCTTTGGCAACACGGTCAGTTGCTGCCGAGGGCTCGACACTGCCGACCGCCAGGCTGTAGTATCCGGCCACTGTCGTTGTCCCCTGTTTGCAGACGACATAGGTTTGGGCCGCGTTCGCCTTCTGGTTTACCAGTGCGTATTTGCACAGGAACTGGTTGAGCGCCGGATTGCCGCAGTCAAAGGCGACCACATCGTCGCTCGCCTCCAGTTTACGGACCTGCTCGAAAGACGGCATCAATCCAGTACACCCGGCTCAGTCAACAAGGCGTTAAGGCGCCGTTTAGGGGGCTGTACCGAGCGGTCCAGCATGGTTTGAAATGCCTGCCACTGATCGTCATCCAGTTCGAACCGCTTTCTGTCGGCCAACGCCTGGTTGGCTGCGGCGATCCCCGCATCGAGCAAAAATTCGCTGGTGGTTTTGTGGCAGGTGCGGGCCGCCTCCTGCAGCAGTTGTTTTACCGCTTCGTTCGCGCGCACATCGATGCGAGCCGCTTTCAGTACTGCTGTCGCCATATTCCGTACTCCTTTCCGACAACGTTACCACCAATATATCGTGTGTACATTGTCGGTACAAGCTTTTTTCTGCTTACGAGTAACGCTGCGAAACAGCAGTTCATGCCCATCAACAAAAGGGGCACCGTTTCCGGTGCCCTCGCTCCTTAATCCTTCCTGATCTGTACCCCCAGCTCGCCGATCTTCTTGCGCAGGGTGTTGCGGTTGATCCCCAGGATATCGGCTGCCCGCACCTGATTGCCGCGGGTCTTCTCCAGCACAAACCGGATCAGCGGCCGTTCCACCTGCTCCAGCACCCGGTCGTAGATATCGCCCTTATCCAGCTTTTCGATCCCGTTCATGGAGCCGCGCAGTTTCATCTCCACCAGCGCCTCCAGCGACTGTTCCTGGGGCACGGCCTGGATGGTTTCCTGACGGTCCGCCAGGCCGCTGAAGTCGGCGGCGGTGAGGAGCGGATCGCCGGACAGGATTACGGCCCGCTTGATGGTGTTCTCCAGCTCCCGCACGTTGCCGGGCCAGGAGTGGTTGCACAGCATCTCCATCGCCTCGTCGGCGCACTGTTTAACCGGCACCTCAAGCTCGGCGCAGGCCCGGGCGAGGAAATACTCCACCAGCGGCCTGATATCCTCGCGCCGCTCCCTGAGCGGCACCAGATGGATCGGCACCACGTTCAGGCGATAAAACAGATCCTCACGGAATTCACGATTACGGACCTTCTCCAGAAGCTCCTGGTTGGTGGCCGCCACCACCCGGACATCCACGGCGATGTTCTGCGAGCCGCCGATACGGGTGATCTCCTGTTCCTGCAGCACCCGCAGGATCTTGGCCTGCAGGTCAAGCGGCATGTCGCCGATCTCGTCCAGAAAGATGGTGCCGTGGTTGGCCTGCTCAAACTTGCCGATCTTCCGTTCAGTGGCGCCGGTGAAGGCCCCCCGCTCGCTGCCGAACAGCTCGCTCTCCAGGAGATCCTTGGGGATGGCGGCGCAGTTGATCGCCACGAACGGCTTGCCCAGACGGGCTGAGTTGAAGTGGATTGCCCGCGCTATCAGCTCCTTGCCGGTGCCTGACTCCCCCTGGATCAGCACGGTCACGTCGCTGACCGCCACCTTGCCGATGGTCTTGTAGACCTCCCGCATGGCCGGCGAGTTGCCGATGATATTCTTCTCCACCTGGTAGCGGTCTTTGAGCTCCTGTTTCAAGAGCGAGACCTGGCTGCTGACATCGCGGGCCCGGCTGACCTTCTCGATGATGGCGTCCACCACCTCCAGGTCGAACGGCTTGGTGATGTAATCGTAGGCGCCGCGCTTCATCGCCTCTACGGCGTTTTTCATGCTGGCCTCGGCGGTCATCACCACCACCAGCAGGTCGGCACGCGCCTCACGGGCCTTGTCCAGAAAGTCCAGGCCGCTCATGCCGGGCATCTTGATATCGACAATGGCCAGATCGTAGGACTGTTCCCGCACCTGACGCAACGCCTCGTTGCCGTCGGCGGCCAGGTCAACGGAATAGCCCTTCTTGCGCAGCGCCTTGGACAGGACCCAGCGCATGCTCTCTTCGTCATCAGCCACCAGGATACGATGCAGTGCCATAGGATTACCCTTTCACGGGCGATTGGACGAGCGGCAAAAGCACGCTGATCCGGGTGCCCTGACCCGGCTGGGAGTCGATCTTCAACATGCCGCGGTGCTCGGCCACGATCTTCTGACAGATGGCCAGCCCCAGTCCGGTTCCGCCCTCCTTGGTGCTGTAAAAGGGGGTGCCGACCTTGGGCAGATTTTCCGGTACGATGCCAGGACCGGTGTCGGCCACCTCCACCGCCACCATCCGGTTACGCCCCTCGGTGCGCCCCAGCTGATAGTCGGCGAGCACCCGGCTGGTGACCGTCAGCCGCCCCCCTTCGGTCATCGCCTCCAGGGCGTTGCGGATCAGATTCAGGAACACCTGGGTCAACTGGGCCTCATCGGCCATGATCGGCGGGATGCTGGGATCAAAACCGGTGGCGATGGATATCTCCCGCGCACTGGCCACCTCCCGTTGCAGCAGGATGATATCACCCAGCACCCTATGCAGATTAACCGGGCTGTAGCGGGGCCCTTTCGGGGAGGCCAGCTCAAGCAGCTGGCGGATGATCCGGTCAATCCGCTCCGTCTCGCGGATCATCACCCGGGGGTATTCAAGCAGTTCGCTGTCCGGGTCAAGTTCCCGTTCTAAGAGCTGCGCCGCCCCCTTGATGCCGCCCAGGGGATTTTTCACCTCATGGGCCAGGCCGGCGGCCAGAGTGCCCAGGGTGGAAAGCCGGTCGGCCTGCCTGACCGCCGCTTCCAACTCCCGGATCGACGTCAGATCACGTAGGGTCAGGATCACGCCGATCGCCTCGCCATCCGGCTGCATCAGCGGGACCGTGGTCGCATTTACCGGGATCAAACGTCCCGAGCTCTTCAGCACCACATTGTCCTGATCCGAACGGGAGATGCCGCTTGCGGCGGTACGGGCCACCATCTCCACCAACAACGGTTCCGAGCTGAAGGCGGTTGCAAACGGCACCTCAAGCGTCTGCCTGCGGGAGCGGCCGGTCATCTCCTCGGCAGCGGGGTTCATCAGGGTCACCAGCCCTTCCAGACTAACGACAATCACGCCATCGCCCACGCTGTCCAGCACGGTGGCGTAATATCCGTTCAATTCCTTAGACATGGTCTCTGCCTGCTCCGTTCTGGACAAGGTCCGCCAGCACCATCCGTACATCTGCTGCCGATTGGGCGTTATTGACGGACCGGCGCAGAACTGCGGCCCCCGGCACGCCATGGATGTACCATCCCAGATGCTTCTTCATCTCCCGTACCGCCGCCACCTCACCCATCGCCTCGATCTGCAGCTGCAGGTGCTGTTCGGCGATACCGGCCCGCTCCAACGGCGTCACCGGCTGCGGCTGCCGTCCCGTAAGAAGCGCCAGGGTCTGGCTGAAGATCCATGGGTTACCCAAGGCCCCCCGGGCGATCATCACGCCGTCACAACCGGTTTCACGCAACATCCGGCAACAGTCCTCAGGGCTGAACAGATCGCCGCTGCCGATCACCGGGATGCCGACCGTCTCCTTCAGCCGGGCCAGAAGCGACCA
>JAJYCS010000094.1 GCA_021778115.1 Deltaproteobacteria bacterium | reverse complement strand
ACAAGGACGGCTCCCCCAAGCGCACCGCCCGCTACGGCATTACGGTTGATTCCGTCATCCCATCCGATCGGATCGGCTTCGATTTCGACTCGGTCGAGGACGGCACCCTGACCATCGACCGGCAAAACGGCACACGGGTCAGCTTTGGCAGCGTCTACTGCACCAAGGTCGGCCAGGTGAAATACGACGGCGACAACGTGGCCAAGCAGACCATCGAACTGATCGCCAACAGCCGGACCGAGTAGGGGGGTAAGTGATGACTGAAGCGGGCACCTTTACTCACGGCATTGTTGTGGACGGCCAAGTCTGCCGCGAGTTTGTCCTGGCCGAGGAGGTCTTCGGCCACACCATCGAGGTGATGAACGATACCTCCCTGGACCGGGAAGCGCTGAAAACCCCGGCCTACTATGCGTCGGCGCTGCTGGCCAAGCGGCTGACGGTAGCGGGGATCGCCGCGGTAACGCCGGAGATGGTTATCGGCCTATCGCGGGACGACGGTATGCAGTTGCTGGTGCTGTCGGCAGAACTTGACGACCGGAGGCAGCTTTTTCGAAGCCAAACTGAAGCCGCTGCGCAAGGATGTGCTGGTAATGCTGAAGATGGGTTTCCGGGAGGCGGAGATTCTCGCTAAGAGCAGGGGCGAGATTGAGGCTTACTGCAGCGCCTTTAACGAGATGATGAATGGTGGAGGGTCCGCCAAGAAGTACGTGGTGAAAAAGGCACCGAAGCCAGGCACCACATCACGGCCGAGATAACGCCGGGGGCATACCCTGCCCCCGGCCAGGCCAAAGCGGAAACAAACAGGCCGGCCAGAAAACTGAGCGCCAGGCCGCCGACAAAGGCAACGATGACGATCACCCTGAAGACAGTCAGGTTCCGCAGAAACAGCCCGGCTGCCACAACGCCGATCACACAACCGAGATAGACCATGGGCGATACCTTTAAACTAGCACTGCAGCTGACCATGATTGATATGCTCTCCGGCGTCGCCGATCGCGCCAAGAAGCATATCTTAAATCTAGGTGAGGCCGGGAACGCTGTCAAGCACGACTTTGACCAGATGGCGTCCCATATCACCAAGGGTCTGCAGGGTATCGCCGTTGCCCATTACGGCTGGCAGAAACTGCAGAAGGGCATCGCCCCCGCCGCAGATTTGCAAGAGGCGATGATCGATGTCCGGATGAACCTGATGCGCTCCGGCCAGGATGCCGCCAAGCTCAATGCTGAACTTGATCAGGTCAGATCCACCGCAGTTGATCTACAGAAGATCACCCCTTTCTCCGCCCAGGATGTAGTTAAAATCCAAAACGAACTGATCTCCTCCGGTGTCGAATTTGACAAGGTTGTCGGCAAGGGTGCTACCCGTGCGGCCCTGATGCTGGCAACTATTACCAAAGGTGCACCGGATGAGGCTGCGTCTGCGATGTTGTCTGTAGGGGTCCCTTATCAACTCAAAGGCGAAGAATATCTCCAAGTTGCTGATGTACTCCAAAAACATATACTCAGTGGCCGTATGAAGCTGCCTGCATGGGAACATAACCTCCCACGGGTTGCTGGTATTGCTCATCAATTTAAAGTGCCATGGGAAGATATGGTAACCGGCCTGGCAGTTATTGGTGAGCAGGGTTTTAAAGAAGATGCTGGTACCTATCTCAAAGACTTTTACGAACGGCTGACCGGATCGTCCAGAATTTCACGGAAGGCAATGTTAGCAATCAACCAACAGGCGGCGTCCAAAGGGTTAAAGCCGCTGGAGTTCTGGGATAAAAAGGGCGAGATGCTGCCGATGAAACAAATTATCGACAACATGCGGGGGTCGCTGGGTAAGCTGTCAACACATGAAAAAATGTTTTGGATGAGTAAGATTTTTGGCGAACAGGGCGGACAAGGCGCTGTGGCGTTGATGAGCGAAGGAACTGGCTCCTGGGAGTTCATCAAAAATAAGAATAATGAAGTGGCAGATTCTGAAAGGAAAATTACTGAACGGCTGAAGGGCTTTAACACTTCCGTCACAACCCTCAGCGGCACGACAAAGACCACACTGGCCACCATGTTCGACCCCATGCTCCAACCGCTGACCGTGGCCACTCAGAAGATGAACGACCTGGTCGACGGAGCCGGGAGGTTGGCCGCCAAGCATCCAACCCTGACCCGTACGGGCAACGCCATTGCCGGAGCCGGCGTGCTGGCTGCCGGGGCCTATGGCGCATGGCACCTGCTGCGCGGTGGCATCTCCGGTGGCCGGGTATTGCGCGGTCTGAAAGGGATTGGCGGGAGCGCCCTGGGGATCGCCGAGGGCAAGGCGGTGCAGGCCGCCACCGGTGTGAGCCCGGTGTTTGTCACCAACTGGCCGGCCAACCTGGGCGGCGGCGCTGTGAAGGAAATGGTTGAGGTTGCTGGCGGCGGCGCGCTGTTGACCCGTGCGCGTGGGCTGCTTACGGCAAGCGGGGCGGTACTCAGCCGGTTCTCGCCACACCTCGCCGCGTTCGGCGGCGGATACGCCGTGGGCAAGTACGCCATCAACCCAATGCTGGGCGGCATCAGCGGCTGGGCCACCAACGGAAAGTACAAGGGCGAGGGCTGGATGGGCGAGCAGATTTACGACCTGTTCCACCCCCAGAACCAAGGCCGTGGTGGTCAGCAGTTGAAAAACGACATCAAGGTCGAGATCAATTTTGACGAGTTTGGCCGGGCCATGATCAAAACCCGCGACATGAACACCAGCGCCAGCATCAACAGCATGCGGCGCGGCAGCTTCATGTCGTCCATGGAATCCGGCCTGATGGGGCTGGAGGGCTGATATGGCTGACATCTACCCGGCACAGCTCGACGGTATCCCGCTGCAGATCGAATCGCTGGACGATGCGTTCGAGAAGTCGATCGTGCGGCATGATATCCCCTACCGCGACGGCGCTCTCCTGGAGGATATGGGCCAGAAGGCGCGCACGATCCGCTTCCGCTGCTATTTCTGGGACGACGACGGTGCCGAATACACCGACGCCAACGGCACCACCACGGGTGGCGGCAACTACACCTATAACGACCATATCGAGCTGTTGAATCATCTGGAGAAGAAGGATCTCTTCTCCCTGGTGCATCCGCAGTACGGCACCGTCAAGGGCTGCGTCGAGACGGTATCGGTGCGGCACGACGACCGGCAGATGCTGGCCGAGATCGATATCAGCTTTGTCGAAAACCTGCGCACGCCGATCGAGGAGCTGGTTTACGAAGATGTGGTGACGGTGACCGAAACGGCGGTGTTGACTGCCCAGGATCAGCAGCAGGCCGCCCTGAAACAGGAGCTGGAGGATGAGGGGCTCGACACCGATTCGCCGATCGACAGCACCAAGAGCCTGATGGATCAGCTGAAGTCGGGATCGATATACCTGCGGGATATGACCCGTGAGTTCGATGCCATGATCGGCAAGGCCGAAGGCACGTTGAACGACGTACTGCAGCCGGTCAACTCGCTGATCGCCACTGTCAGCTATGCCGCCAATCTGCCCGGCCGCATCCTCGGCCCGATCACCAGGGCGGTGGAGCGGGTGGCCAAGCTATACAACAGCATCATCGGCTTTCCGGACCGTTTTGCCAGAAACCTGCGCTTTGAGCTGGATAAGCTTGCCGACAGCTTTGAAGCCTTTGGTGGCACCAGCCGGGGCAGCCAGCGGGCCACGGCGATTATGGTCAAACATCTGCGGATCGCCTCGGCACAGATCGTGGCCCTGCAGTTGTCCTATGCCCTGGCCGCCGATCAGCAGGCCCGCATGGCGGTGATCGCCGCAGAGGCGGTGGTGGCCTTCGATGCCAACGGCAATTATCTGGCGCCGGACCAGGCTCCGACCGTGGCCACGGTGAACGATCTGGAGGCGGCACTCGATATCGCCCGCGCCATGATCCAGGACGCCATCGATCTGTCCAGGGGAATTTCCGGGCTGCAGGATATGGCCCTGGCGCTGCTCAATTATGTGCAGAGCGTCAAGTCCACCAGCGACACGGTGGTGTCGGTGACCCTGGTCAATCCCATGCCGCTCCACCTGGTCTGTTTGAATTATGGCCTGCCATATACCACGGCCGAACGACTGCTGGCCCTCAATCCAACGGTGATCAACCCTAATGTGGCGGGCGGTGAGGTGCTGATCTATGTCCGATAGCATCGCCCTGCACATCGACAACCGTCGGATCGAAAATTTCCTCTCCTACAAGATCGAGGCCGATATCTACACGGCCGATGACGCCTTTACCCTGGAGCTGGCCAAGCCTGAGACCATCATCAAATCCGGGCAGCGCTGCGAGCTGCATGTCAACGATCAACTGGAGTTGACCGGCATCATCGATCGACGGGTCCGCAGCTATGACAAGGCAGGTCTGAAGCTGACCGTGGAGGGCCGCGACCTGATGGGTCTGCTGGTGGACAGCCACTGCGAGACCTTCCCCACGGTGCAGGGCAAAAAGCTGTCCGATCTGGCCGCGATGCTGCTCAAGGATATCCCGTTCATCAACCGCTCACAGATCATCTACCAGGACGAGGCGGCCCAGCTGAAGGGCAAGCTGCGCGGCAAGCGCAAGACGGTTGACAACCCCCTGGCCGGCTTTATGGAAACGGCCCAGCGCATGGCCCGGATCACGCCCGGCATGACGGTGTTCGAGGTGCTGAAGACCTACGCTGCCAGCCGGGGCCTGATGTTCTGGGCCATGCCGGACGGCACCATGGTATTCGGACGGCCCCGCGCCAAGGGTGAGGCGCTCTTTTCCATCACCATGTCGCGCGATGGCGCAACGAACAACGCCAAGAGCGCCGAAGAGGTGGATGATATCTCCAAACGCTTCAGCCGGGTGACGGTGATCGGCCAACAGCAGGGGCACGACGATATCACGGCCGCCAGCATCGGCACCAAGGGCACGGCCGACGACGCGACGTTCCCGTTCCGCAAGCCCTATGTCACCAAGGACAACAACGACGCCCAGAGCCCGGCGCTGCACGCCCGGTTCCTGTTGGAAAAGCAGCGCCATGAAGGCTACCACCTGACCTACACCGTGCCGGGCCACTCGCAGAACGGCCGCAACTGGCAGATCAATGAACTGTGCCGGGTAAAGGACGACATCCTGGGCATTGACGGCGTGTACCTGATCTATGGCCGCACCCTGGAACTGTCGAAGACGGCAGGCGTTACCACCACCATCAAGCTGGGGCCGCCCGGCCTGATCATGGAGGCACACTGATGATCCGTGCCCTCATTTCAAGTGTTGTTGAAGGGGTCATTAAACGGTTTTCAGCGGCCGGTC
>JAJYCS010000093.1 GCA_021778115.1 Deltaproteobacteria bacterium | reverse complement strand
GTGGCCGGTTCCGCCGACGGCGTGACCGCCCTGCAGATGGACATCAAGATCGGCGGCGTCAGCAAGGAGATCATGGCCCAGGCCCTCAAGCAGGCCAAGGAAGGCCGCCTGTTCATTCTGGGCAAGATGGCCCAGTGCCTGGCCGCCCCCCGCGAGGAGATGTCCTCCTTTGCGCCGCGTATCACCACCATCTTCATCAAACCGGACCGGATCCGCGACGTCATCGGTTCCGGCGGCAAGACCATCCGTAGCATTACCGAGACCACCGGTGTCTCTATTGATATCGAGGACAGCGGTAAGATCAACATCGCCAGCTCCGACAAGGCCGCCTGCGATGCCGCCATCGAGATGATCCGGGGCCTGACCGACGAGGCGGAAGAGGGCAAGCTCTACATGGGCACCGTCAAGAAGATCATGGAATTCGGCGCCTTTGTCGAGATCCTGCCCGGTACCGATGGCCTGGTGCATATCTCCGAGCTGGACGAGACCCGGGTGAAGAATGTGACCGACATCCTGAAGGAAGGGGACAAGGTGCTGGTCAAGTGTATCGGCATCGATAAACAGGGTAAGATAAAGCTTTCACGTAAGGCAGCCCTGGGGCAGACCCTGGAGGAGAAAGACTAGTCGTCACAATTGGATGACAAAAAGGGACGGGACGCGGGTCCCGTCCCTTTTTTATTGACGTGATGCGGTTCTATCCGGCATAAGTCGCAGCTTAAGGAGGAGGTCCATGGAGCGCTGGTCAAGCAACGAATCCGCCAAGGTCTACAATATCGACAACTGGGGCGCCGATCTGTTTTCCATCAACAAGAAGGGGAACCTCTGCGTCCATCCCTCCTCGAACTCCAAAAACGCCATTGATCTGCGGGTGCTGGTGGACGATCTGATCAAGCGCAAGATTAAGCCGCCGATCCTGTTGCGCTTTATGGATGTGCTGCAGGGGCGGATCGCCTCCATCAACCGGGTCTTTCGCAACGCCATCGCGGAAAACGACTACCCCGCCAAGTACCAGACCTTCTACCCGATCAAGGTGAACCAGCAACGTCAGGTGGTGGAGGCGATCGCCAACTACGGCAAGCGCTACAATATCGGCCTGGAGGTGGGCTCCAAGCCGGAGCTGGTGGCCGGTATCGCCATCTCCACCGGCAACGGACTGCCGATTATCTGTAACGGCTACAAGGATGCCGAGTATATCGAGACCGTGCTGTACGCCACCAAGATCGGCTACCAGATCACTATCGTGGTGGAAAAGCTGTTCGAACTGGAGAAGATCATCGAGCTCTCCCAAAAGACCGGTATCAAACCCAGGCTGGGGATTCGGGTCAAGCTCTCCTCCAAGGGGACCGGCAAGTGGGCCACCAGCGGCGGCGAGGACGCCAAGTTCGGCCTGCGGATGTCGGAGATCATGGCCGCCATCCGGATGCTGGAAGAGGCGGAGATGCTGGACTGCGTCAACCTGCTGCACTCCCACATCGGCAGCCAGATCACCAAGATCGACAAGATCAAGACCGCCCTGATCGAGGCGGCCCGGATCTACAGCGAGATGCGCAAGCTGGGTGTCGCTATCGAGTACCTCGATATCGGCGGCGGCCTGGGGGTGGATTACGACGGTTCCAAGTCCAGCTACTTCTCCAGCGTCAACTACACGGTGGAGGAGTACGCCAACGACGTCATCTACCAGATCAAGAACATCTGCGACGAGGCCGGGGTGGACTGCCCCAACATCATCTCCGAGTCCGGGCGGGCCACGGTTGCCCATTACTCGGTGCTGGTGACCAACGTGCTCAACACCAACACCCACAACCTGATGCCCGATTATGAGGCGGTGTTGGAGCAGATGGAAAAACCGGCCCCTACGGTCAAGAAACTGTTGGATATCTATAAAAGTATTGACCGCTATTCGCTGCGGGAGGACTACCACGACACCCTGCAGCTGATCAACGAGGCGGTCAGCCTGTTTAACCTGGGCTACCTGACCCTGCAGGAACGGGCCATCGCCGAGTGGCTTTACGCCCGGATCATCAGGAAGATCAACGGGATTGTCGAGAAGATGAAGCCGATCCCCGAGGAGTTGCAGAATTTTCAGCTGGCGCTGCGTCAGACCTATTTTGCCAACTTCTCGCTGTTCCAGTCGATCCCCGACTCCTGGGCCATCGACCAGCTGTTTCCGATCATGCCGTTGCAGCGCCTCAATCAGCGGCCGGAGGTGATCGCCTCGGTGGCCGACATCACCTGCGATTCCGACGGTGAGATCACCAGCTTCGTGGGGGAGAATGGCCGGGCCAAGTTCCTGCCGTTACACAAGATCAGGAAGGACGAGGAGTACTACATCGGGTTCTTTCTGATCGGCGCGTATCAAGAGATCCTGGGCGACCTGCATAACCTGTTCGGCGACACGAACGCCGTCCATATCACCTTCAACAAGAAGACCGGCTACCTGATCGATACGGTCATCAACGGCGACGCCACCTGGGAGACCCTGAAATACGTCCAGTACAAGGGGCCGGAGATCCTGAAACGGGTGCGGGAACACCTGGAGAAGGACGTGGCCCGGCGCAAGGTCTCCATCGAGGAGAGCAGCCACTTCATCGAACTGCTGGACCGGACCCTGCTGGGGTACACCTACTTAGGAGAGTAAGTTATGAGCAAGGTACTTATCATCGGTGCCGGCGGGGTCGGCCAGGTGGTGGCCCACAAGTGCGCCCAGCGTCGTGACATCTTCAGTGAGATCACCCTGGCCTCCCGCACCAAGAGCAAGTGTGACGTCATTGCGGCCCAGTTGGGGAATACCATCAAAACCGCCCAGGTTAATGCGGACAACGTGCCGGAGCTGGTTGCGTTGATCAAGCAGGTACAGCCCAAGCTGGTCATCAACGTGGCCTTGCCGTATCAGGACCTGCATATCATGGATGCCTGTCTGGAGACCGGCGTGGACTACCTGGATACCGCCAACTACGAGCCGCTGGACACCGCCAGGTTCGAGTACTCCTGGCAGTGGGCCTACCAGGACAGGTTCAAGCAGGCCGGCATCATGGCCCTGCTGGGCTCCGGTTTCGATCCCGGCGTGACCAACGTCTACACCGCCCTGGCCGCCAAGAAGTACCTGGACGTGGTGGAGGAGCTGGACATCATCGACGCCAACGCCGGCTCCCACGGCCAGCCGTTCGCCACCAACTTCAACCCGGAGATCAACATCCGCGAGGTGACCGCCACCTGCCGCCACTGGGAGAACGGCGCGTTCCAGGAGTCCCCGCCGCTTGCCACCAGGCGGGTCTTCGACTTTCCCGAGGGGATCGGGCCGATGAACATCTACCGCCTCTACCACGAGGAGATGGAGTCGATCGTCAGGCATATCCCCACCATCACAAAGGCCCAGTTCTGGATGACCTTCTCGGACAACTACCTCAAGCACCTGGAGGTGCTGCAGAATGTGGGGATGACCCGCATCGACGAGGTGGAGTTCCAGGGGCAGAAGATCGTGCCGATCCAGTTCCTGAAGGCCCTGCTGCCGGACCCCGGCTCCTTGGGGCCGCTCACCAAGGGCAAGACCTGCATCGGCGTGATCGCGCGGGGCATCAAGGATGGCAGACGTAAACAGGTTTACATCTACAACATCTGTGACCATGAGGCCTGCTACCGGGAAGTGCAGTCACAGGCTATCAGCTACACCACCGGCGTGCCGGCCGTGGTGGGGGCGATCATGATGCTGACCGGGAAATGGCACGCCCCCGGCGTCTGGAACATGGAGCAGTTCGACCCGGAGCTGTTCTTGAGGGAACTGGGGCCGATGGGGCTGCCGGAAGTTGTCGTTGAGGGTGAGTGGCCTGAGCTGTAGATGACCGGAATCGATATTCCCAAAATAGTTCAGCAGGCACCATCCCCCGCCTATGTGGTGGACCTGGGACGGTTGCGCCACAATCTGGCCATCCTGGACCAGGTGCAGCAGCGTAGCGGCGCCAAGATCCTGATGGCGCTGAAGGCCTTTGCCATGTGGTCCACCTTTCCACTCATCCGCCAGACCTTGCAGGGGGTCTGCGCCAGCTCACCCTGGGAGGCGCGGCTGGGCAGAGAAGAGTTCGGCCGCGAGGTGCACTCCTTCGCCGCCGCCTTCAAGGAGAGCGATGTTGCTGAGTTGCTCTCTATCTCAAATCACTTGGTCTTCAACTCATTCAATCAACTGGAACGTTTCCGACCGCTATGGGCGCAAAGCGGGGTGTCGATCGGACTGCGGGTCAATCCGGAACATTCCGAAGGGCAGACCGCCATCTACGACCCCTGCGCCCCCAACTCGCGGCTGGGCATCCCGGCTGCCGAGTTTACCGGGCGTTCCCTGGCCGGGGTGGAGGGGTTGCACTTCCATACCCTCTGCGAACAGCTGTTCGGACCGCTGGAGCGCACCGTCGCGGTGTTTGAGGAAAAGTTCAGCCGCTACCTGGCCGGCATGAAGTGGCTCAACCTGGGGGGTGGCCATCATATCACCCGCGAGGGGTATGACATCGACGGACTGGTGAAACTGGTGCAGCGCCTCAAGGGGAAGTACGGGGTGGAGGTCTACCTGGAGCCGGGGGAGGCGATAGCCATCGGCACCGGCCTGTTGGTGGCCGAGGTGCTGGACGTGGTGGAAAACGGCATGCAGATCGCCATCCTGGATGTCTCGGCCACCTGCCATATGCCGGACGTCCTTGAGATGCCGTACCGTCCCGCCATCACCGGCGGCTTTGATCCAGGTGCGAAAGCCCACACGTACCGACTGGGCGGGCCATCCTGCCTGGCAGGCGACATCATCGGCGACTGGTCCTTTGAGCGGCCGCTCAAACCTGGCGACCGGCTGGTGTTCGAGGATATGGCCCACTATACCATGGTCAAGACCACCACCTTCAACGGTATCCAGCATCCCCACCTGTGCACCTTCGAGCCAACGACCGGGGAACTGCAGATCGTGCGGAGTTTTGGGTATGCTGATTTTAAGGGTCGTCTTTCGTAACCAGCGTCTGCCCTCTGCTTGCGTTGACGGCTGTTGGTAAGGTATAGTGTCGGCCGCATATATGCGCCCGTAGCTCAGTTGGATAGAGCAACGGCCTTCTAAGCCGTGGGTCACAGGTTCGAATCCTGTCGGGCGCGCCAGTTACTATTGAAACTGAGTACTTCTCTTCTAGTACTCAGTTTCTTTGTTTCTGCTGCAACCTTAATTGCTCCGACCAATGAGCAGTAGCTTCCACGCACCGTTGCCTGTCCGCCCTTTAATTATGGTTCTTCGTAAACCACCGGCTCTGCCGGTGTGACTGCCTGCT
>JAJYCS010000092.1 GCA_021778115.1 Deltaproteobacteria bacterium | reverse complement strand
AACTCGCAGCATCGGCTTCCGTGTAGGTAACCAGGGGGCCCTTATCCCGCACCTCGAACCCGGCCTCGCTATGGAATAACTCCTGCAGTTCCTTGGCCATCTTGCGGTTGAGGAGATTCAGGGGAATATCCATCGGACAGACCCGTTCGCACTCGGCGCAACCGGCACAACGGCCGGCCAAGTGCATGGCCCGCACAACATGCCAGGCCATGTTACCGGCCGGCCGCGGCGTCCCCTCCACCATCTGCGGCTTGTTGCGGTCGCACAGACACTGTTCACAGAAACAGAACGGACAGACCTGCCGACAGGCGTAGCACTTGATGCATTTGCTGAACTGCTCCTGCCAGTAGGCCCAGCGTTCGGCCGGGGTCAACGCCTCCAGGCGGGCAATCTCGGTGGCATACTTTTTTTCCAGCGCAGGCTGGGCAGGCAGTTCCACCGCCGGTACGAAATCAGCACCCTGCGGCAGCCGGTCGTTGCACTCGCAGCATTTTGAGGCGATGGTCGCCTCGGTCAGCGCTACCGCAGGTTGCACGCTACTGGCCAATACCCCGGCACAGGGTACACCGATGATATAGAGATTCTCCCGCTTGAGCTGCGACTCACCCAGTAACCCCACCAGCGCCTTCAGATCGCAGCCCTTGACCACGATCCCGATCCGACCTTCGTGGGGCACCTCTTTCTTGGCCTTGGTCAGGTAGACCGTCAGGTTGTTGACACAGGCCGCTGAAAACGTCAGGTGACTTGCATCTTCCGCCCTGGTGATCACCAGCGGTTGGATCGCGCCTTTGCGCCGTGCCGTCGTGTAGCCGACCACTGCCGCCACCGTACCATCGGACAGGATACGTCCCGCCTCAGCCCGAATGCCATCACTGACAGCGCTATACAATGTTTCAGATATCATCATCAGTTCCTGTCAGATCGCCTGGTAGGCTTCCTGCAACTCCGGCGTATCCAGCCTGCCCGACCACTGTTCCTCCAGGGCCAAAGCCTTGAACTCCTGCATCGGGCCCATGGCCCGCACCTGTTCGGTCAGCTCGGTCACCACCTCGACCCATTTGCCCCCCTCGGCGGCCGAGACCCAGGAGAACTGCAGGCGCTGCAGATCGACGCCGATGAACTCCAACAACTTGCGAAAGGCGGCAAAGCGGCGGCGGGCGTGGAAGTTGCCGGCCATGTAGTGGCAGTCGCCGGGATGGCAGCCGGAGACCAGCACCCCATCAGCCCCCTGCTGGAAGGCCTTGAGGATGAAGACCGGGTCGATCCTGCCGGTGCAGGGGAACTTCACCACCCGCACGTTGGTCGGGTACTGCATCCGGCTGGTGCCGGCCAGGTCGGCCCCGGCGTAGGTACACCAGGTGCAGACAAAGGCGATGATCTTCGGTTCGAAGTCGTGTTTTTGTTTTGCGTGATGCACCGTCATGTTTCTCCCTGAACGAGCAAGTTTTTGTCAGATCAAGAAAGGCAAGCTCAGACGCGGAGGCGTACAGAGCAGTACGCCGCACACGGAAGAGCGCAGCCTGACGCCGAGCTGGCGGAAAATCGCTCGTTCATAACGCCTCGATCATCGAGATAATCTGCTCATCGGTGTACCCATCCAGCTCCACCGACTTGGAGGGACAGGTGGCCTGACAGGTGCCGCAGCCGGCGCAGACACCGGGGTTGACGTAGGCCACGGTCTTGAGCAGTTTGCCGCTCCGGTCGCGGATTTCCTTTTCTTCAATCGCGCCGTAGGGGCAGACCTTCATGCAGGCGAAGCAGCCGACACAGTTCCTCTCCTGCACGCGGGCCACAATCGGCTCCCGCTCCAGCTGATCCCTGGCAAACAGGGTCATCACCTTAGCCGCGGCGGCGGAGGCCTGGGAAACGGTATCGGGGATATCCTTGGGCCCTTGGCAGACACCGGCCAGATAGATACCGGCCGTGGCGCATTCCACCGGCTTCAGCTTGGCGTGGGCCTCGGAGTAGAAGTGGTACTTGTCGTAGGAGATGCCCAGTTTTTGGGCAAGCGCATCGGCCCCTTGCCGCGGCTGAACCGCCGTGGCCAGCACGACGAGATCGGCCTCGATCTCCACCTGCACCCCAACGGCGATGTCGCTGCCCATTACCACGATCTTGTCACCCTTCTGGTATAACCGGGAGACCATGCCGCGGATATAGACCGCCTCCTCCTCCTCTATGGAACGGCGCCAGAACTCGTCGTATCCCTTGCCGGGGGTGCGGGCGTCCATGAAGAAGACGTAGGCCTGGCCGTCATGCACCTTGTGCCTGAACAGCATGGTGTGCTTGGCGGTGTACATGCAGCAGATCTTGGAACAGTAGGAGATTCCCTTTTCCCTCGCCCGGCTGCCTACGCACTGGATAAAGACCACCTGCTTCGGCTCTTTGCCGTCTGAGGGGCGCAGGATCTTGCCACCGGTTGGGCCGGAGGCCGAGGCCAGCCGTTCAAAGGTCAGGCCGTCGATCACATCGGGGATCTTGCCATGGCCAAACTCGCCGTACCCCTTGATCGGTGACCCTTTCGGCTTTTCCTCGATGCTGTACAGCTCAAAGCCGGTGGCCACCACAATGGCCCCCACCGGTTCCACGACCAGACGATCCTCCTGTTCGAAATCCACCGCGCCGGGGCCGCAGACCTTCTGGCAGACGCCGCACTTGCCGGTCTTGAACTTGGTGCAATGCTCCCGGTCAATCACCGGGATGTTGGGCACCGCCTGGGGGAACGGCACATAGATGGCGCTGCGGGTGCCCAGATTGCGGTCAAAACGGTTGGGTATCTTGTTCTGGGGACACTTGGTCAGGCAGACGCCGCAACCGGTGCAGATCTGCTCGTCCACCGAGCGGGCCTTTTTGCGGATGGTGACCTGGAAGTTGCCGATGTAGCCGTCCACCTGCTCGATCTCGCTGTAGGTGTGCAGCGTGATGTTGGGGTGATTGGCCACATCCACCATCTTGGGGGTCATGATGCACTGGGAACAGTCCAGGGTGGGGAAGGTCTCGGACAGCTGGGCCATATGGCCACCGATGGACGGCTCCCGTTCCACCAGCACCACCTGATGGCCCGCATCAGCGATATCCAGCGCGGCCTGGATGCCGGCGATGCCGCCGCCGATCACCAGCGCCTTCTTGGTGACCGGTACGGTGATGGTGGGCAACACCCGGTTCCTTTTCACCCGCTCCACCAGCATCCCGACGATCTCGATCGCCTTGGCAGTGGCCTCTTCCCGATCTTCATGCACCCAGGAGCAGTGCTCCCGGATGTTGGCCATCTCGCACAGAAACGGGTTCAGGCCCGCCTGTTCCACCGCCTTGCGGAAGGTGCGTTCATGCATGCGGGGCGAACAGGCCGCCACCACCACGTGAGTGAGTCGCTGTTCGGTGATGGCCTTCTTCAACAACCCCTGGCCGGGGTCGGAGCACATGTATTTGTAGTCGGTGGCAAAGGCCACCCCGGGCAACTGCCCGGCTGCCCCGGCTACCCGCTCAACATCCACGGTACGGGCGATGTTCTCGCCGCAATGACAGACAAAGACTCCGATACGGGACATCTAGACCTGCTCCTCGGGGATCAGCTCCAGTTTGCGGAGCGTCTTCAACAACTTGTCAAGCCTGACCGGTTTTACCAGATGGGCCGCCGACTGGGCGGCGATATAGGCCTGGATGATATCCTGGGGGGTGTTGAGCGACGAGAGCACCACGATATTGACCCCCTGCCCAGCCGGAACACCCCGTTCTTCTTCAAGTTTCCTGATAGCCCGGGCCGCACCGTGGCCATCCATCCCCGGCATGACGATATCCAGGAAGATCACCTGATAGGGACGTCCTTCAAGCAGAGCGGTGGTGTACATGGCCACCGCCTCGTAGCCGTCAGCCGCCAGATCACAGAGCGCATAGGGTTCCATCTGGACGGCCAGAAGCTCTCGCCCCAGCTCATCGTCATCGACTATCAGACAACGCAGCATGGCACGACCTACAGCAATCCCCGCTCGTTCAGGAGCGGCAACGGGTTGACGATCAATGCATCAAGCCCCAGCTGTTCGACGGAAAGCCCCAGGGCCAATCCCAACAGCTGCGTGATATAAAAGACCGGCAGGCCATAGCGGGCGCTATAGACCCCTTCGATCTCCTGCTGGCGGATGTCGAGGTTGCCATGGCATAGCGGACAGGCCACCATAATGCAATCGGCACCGGCGGCCTTGGCCGAATCAAGGATGGCATGGGAGAGCTGCAGCACCACACCGGGCCGCGACAGGGTGAAGTTGGCGCCGCAACACTCCAAGCGGTGACTCCAGGCTATGGTCTGCGCCCCCGCCGCCTCAATCACCTTTTCCATGATGGTGGGGGCCTCGGTGCAATCCAGGTTGGGAACATCAGTGGGGCGCGTCAGCAGACAGCCGTAGTAGCAGGCCACCTTCAGGGTGCCAAGCGGTTTTTTGACCGCCTGGGTGAGCCGGTCCAGCCCTAGGTCGCGGGCCAGGATCTCCAGCAGGTGCTTCACCCGGTGTTCAAGATGCACCGGTCCGTCGATCGCCTTTTCCACCAGCTGCCGTTTGGTCTCGTTTTCACCCAGGATATGCTGGGTGAATTTTAGCCTTGAGAAACAGGAGGCGCAGGCAACCGCCATATCTCCCGGCACTTGGCGGGCCAGCGCCAGATTTTTCGCGGATAGCGACAGGGAGAGCAGTTCATCCACGTTATGGGCGGGGGTGGCGCCGCAGCAGATCCAGTCGGGGATCTCCTCGAGCCCGATCCCCAGAGCGGCGAACAGTTCACGGGTGGAAAGGTCATACTCACCGGCCGAGGCGTGCAGCGAGCAGCCGGGATAGTAGGAATAGCGGAGATCGCTCACAACGCCTCTCCTTTACGGCGCATCTCTTCAATCCGGCTGAAGATCTTCTCCACCTCGCCGATGTTTTTGTTCTTCTGGTGGAACATCTTCAATTTGCCCTTGGAGATCAGCTTGGGCCCCAGCATCAGATCTTTGAGAAACTGCCCGGACTTAACGTTGAAGACCGCTGCCAGGCGCATCTCGTACTGACGGCCGTAGGTGCGGATATTCTGGAGAAACAGCCGATTGGCCAGCTGGACGTAGCTCTCTTTGGACGGGCCTTCCTGATCCCATGAGAGTTTGCGCAGGGCATCCATGATGGAGGCCAGGTGCACCTGGTTGGGGCACCGGGTGGAGCAGGTCTCACAGGAGGCACAGTACCAGATGGAACGGCCGGCCAGGATCCGCTGCCACTGTCCCAGCTGCAGCAGCCGCACCACCCGGTTGGGGGGGTGCTCCATGAAGGTGGCCATGGGACAGCCAGCCGAACACTTGCCGCACTGG
>JAJYCS010000091.1 GCA_021778115.1 Deltaproteobacteria bacterium | reverse complement strand
TCAAGATCAAGCAGCGGCTCGCCGCCCACAATGCCGACGCTGACCGCCGCCACCGCCTCCTTGAGAGGATTGCCGTTCACCAGACCACGCTCCTGCAAGGTTGTGATAGCATCGACCAACGCCACATAGGCGCCGGTAATGGAAGCGGTGCGCGTCCCTCCGTCGGCCTGAAGCACATCGCAATCCAGATAGATGGTACGCTCACCCAATAGCGTCATATCAGTAACGGCACGGAGAGAACGACCGATCAGCCGCTGGATCTCCAGGGTCCGGCCCGATTGCTTCCCCTTGGCAGCCTCACGGGGGGAACGGGTGTGGGTTGCCCTCGGGAGCATGGCGTATTCGGCCGTGACCCAACCGGCGCCTTTCCCGCGGAGAAAGGGCGGTACCGTCTCCTCAACCGACGCGGTGCAGATGACACGGGTGTCGCCAAACTCCACCAGGACGGCGCCTTCTGGGTGCTTAATAAACCGTCGGGTCAGGGCGACTGGACGCAATTGCTGACTGTTACGGCCTGTACGTGGCATGAGGACTCCTCGGTAACTGCCGGAATGGGGAAAATGTACGGATTCAGCAGACCCCTGTCAACTAAAAGGGGGGACTCGCGATCTGGAGTCCCCCCTTTTCAGAAGGTGGAAGAACGATAAAAACGGTGTCAACCGAGATACATGTTGCTACTCCGTGCCCGATTCAACAGGATGGTCGAGTCTAAGACCTCACCGCAACAGGTGCACTTCCAGGCATCAAAGGAACGCACGAAATCATAAAATTTCTCGGCGAACATACGCCCCTGGCAACGTGGACATTTCATGACAGACCCTCCCTTAAAAGGCTTGATTGGCAGGTAGACAGAACAGGTGGGATCAACCTATTACATCTTGCGTGCCAACCACGGAGGCGCCATCACAAAAAAACGGCAACCACTATATTCACAAAATATCTTCAACAGGTTAGGTACTTCCGCAGACTCTCGAGCTTTTTGAGACCGATCCCCTCCACCTGCAGCAGCTCGTTGATATTCTTAAAATCGCCATTATTTTGACGATAACGGACAATGCGCCCGGCAAGCACCGGACCGAGCCCCGGGACCAGATCCAACTCCTCGGCGGAGGAACGATTAAGTTGCAGCGGTATCCCCAAAACCAGACGTGGCGCAGGAGCCAGTGGGCGTACCTCGATTCTCCCCTTGAGCAGTGAGGGTAGACAAACCATACGGATCTGTACCCCACGGCCATAAACGGTAAGGTCAACGGGCCGTTCTGCAGCAATGATGATAGGGCAAAGCGGTTCCGCCATTTTTATGACGTCATCCGTCACCATTTTGTCGAACAGGGGATAGGCGCCGGCATGACGGACCGCGCCGGTCACCTGCACCCAACCGAACGGCTCGGCAGCATGAGAAAAGGCCGTAACAGCAGGAGAGACCCCGCTATGACGGCCCTGTAGAACAAACAACCAGATGAGCATACACAGGGCCAGCAGGAGCAAGGCTGCACGCTGACCGGCCACCGGCACTACTCCTGGGCACCCTCTTCCGACTTGTGGAGTTTAAAATCAATGGCATCAATCAAGGCCTGGTAGGAAGCATCGATGATATTGTCCGAGACCCCGACCGTTCCCCAACGTGTTGACTTGTCACCCGACTCGATCAAGACTCGGATTGAGGAGGCGGTCCCCTGACCCGCCGGGAGGACCCTGACCTTGTAATCGTGCAGCTTCACCTCTTTTAACTTGGGATAGAATTTCTCCAGGGCCTTCCGCAGGGCGTTGTCAAGGGCGTTCACCGGGCCATGCCCCTCGGCTGCGGTATGTTCCACCCTGCCCCCCACCTTGACCTTGACCGTGGCCTCTGCGGATGGTTTCAATTCATCGGTCCGCTTTTCATCCAGCACTCTGAACCCCATAACCTGAAAATAATTCCGATGTGTTCCAAGTGCCTTTTTCATCATAAGCTCAAAGGATGCCTCGGCCCCCTCGAACTGAAAACCCCGGTTTTCCATATCCTTAATCTCCTCCAGGATCTCCTGCGTCACCGGGTCTTTGCTATCCAGATTGATCTGGAACTCCTCGGCCTTGGCCAAGATATTTGATTTCCCGGAGAGATCTGACACCAATACCCTGGTGCTGTTGCCCACCAACTCGGGGTGGATATGCTCGTAGGTTTCAGGGTGCCGCTGGATTGCGCTGACGTGTACTCCACCCTTATGGGCGAAGGCCGATTTACCCACATACGCCTGATGCTTTAACGGAGAGATATTGGCCAGCTCATAGATATAGTTCGATGCTTCACGCAGGCTTTTCAGCTGCTGGTCGGATATGCAGCCCATCTTTAACTTCAGCTTGATCGCCGGTATGATCGAACAGAGGTTGGCGTTGCCACAGCGCTCACCAAAGCCATTGATGGTGCCCTGCACCTGGACAATGCCGCGTTCCACCGCCATGATCGAATTGGCCACGGCACATTCGCTGTCGTTATGGGTATGAATCCCCAACGGGATGGTAATCTTCTGCTGTATCTCGGTGATAATCTCTGCCACCTCATGGGGCATGGTGCCACCGTTGGTATCGCAGAGGATGATGCAGTCCACCTTGGCCTCTTGCGCAGCCTGCAGGGTCTTCATGGCGTAGTCGGGGTTGGCCTTGTAGCCGTCAAAGAAGTGTTCGGCGTCGTAGCACACCTCGCCGACATTCTGTTTGAGAAACACCAACGAGTCGTTGATCAGCTCAAGATTTTCTTCCAAAGAAATGCGCAGCGCCTCGCGGACATGGAAGTCCCACGTCTTGCCGAAGATGGTGATCACGTCTGGTTCAGCGGCGATCAGGGTTTTGATGTTATGATCCTGGTCAGGGGTCGTCTTGGCCCGTCTGGTGGAGCCGAATGCGGCGATCTTTGCCTGCTGCAGCCTCTCCCGTTTGATATCCTTAAAGAAAGCGACGTCTTTGGGATTGCTGCCTGGCCAGCCGCCCTCAATATAGTGGATCCCCAACTCGTCAAGTTTATGGGCGATCCTGATCTTGTCCTCTACCAGAAATGAGATATCCTCGGCCTGAGTCCCATCCCGCAAAGTTGTATCATACAGTTTTACCAGATGCATCGCACCGCTCCTCCCCTCTATGAACATCATATGTATAACGACGTTAGAAGGTTTTCAGTATAGTATCACCCTGTCGCTGTCAAGCCCCAACTGCAGCACCGGTTGCCGCAAGTTCCTGCCGTACCAGGGCCATAAGCTCAGTCAACCGTGCCGCCACCTCCGGCGAGAGTTCGGTATCCATATCAATGTGCGCCGGCTGGATGCCGATCAGAATGATCTCGGGCGGCAACTGCCCCACTAACCTCAAAACCGCCAGCAGGTCCTTAAGCCCCATCTGATGAGGCGAGAGTTTGGTTTCCAAGGCCAGCGGCACCTCTTCACCAGTCAGACGGATCAGACTTCCAACCGGCAGACCGGCCTCAATCGCATCAACGATAATCAGACGCCCTACCCCTTCCAGTCGCGGCAACAGATCAAGTCCCAGGGTGCCACCATCCAGAAGTTCCACCCCTTCCGGCACCCCTCCCTGTTCCTGCAGCAGGGTAACCACCTTCGGCCCCACACCATCATCGGCCATGATGGTATTTCCCAGGCCAAGCACCATGGTTGTTTCCGGCATCACACCCCTCCTCCATGCAAAACGGGGTGAGGTATCCCCCACCCCGCTCGCCTCTCATCAGGTATAAGAGGCCATTACCTTTTTCTGCCCTTCCAGGGAAAGATATCCCAGAATCTGCTCTTACAGACCGCATATTCGCCGGTGGTAAACTTGTACCCGCTGAACATGCTGGAGATCTCCCCCCCCTTTTCCTTGATATCCATCAGCCAGGCGCTGTAGACATGATTGATCACAAAGCCGAAGATCAACCACATGACGAGGTGGTGATACAGGTGCAGTTGCTGGGTGGTCATCAGGACGTAGACCGGCCGCAACAGCAGATGCATCCACCCCTGCGGGGCATGTTCAGCGTACATGGCAAAACCGGTCAGGATCATGAACCAGTAGAGCAGAAAAAGTATAAAATAGGCAGTGGCAGCCATTGGGTTGTGTCCCACCGTCTCCGGTGGATGCGTGCTGCGAAAGGTGTAATAATCAAATACCTTTTTCATCTCTTCCCGCCCCGGTGCGCTGAAAAACGGGAAATACTCCCGCCAGCCGGCGAAGCAGTTGCCCCGCACGGCCCAGATCATCCTGGTAATCACGCTGACGGCAAAGGCATAGGCGCACACAAAATGGATAAAACGGATCCACCCCATAAGATAGGCATCAGATGAGCTGCCGATGAAAACGGGATTACCGATCAGGATGCCGGTGACGGCCAGCACCACGATGGCCAGCACATTAACCCAATGGCACCAACGGACCGGCAGTTCCCAGATATACTGCTTGAACTTGCAATGATGCTCTTCCTGCATGACTGCCCCCTTTCGTTAGGAGACCGTGACCCGAACCAGCTCGCTGCCGACGGCGTCAGTAACATGCACCGCACAGGCCAGGCAGGGGTCGAAGGAGTGCACGGTACGCAGAATCTCCAGCGGCTGATCCGGTTTGGCCAGTGGTGTACCCACCAGAGCGGCTTCGTACGGCCCCCGCTGTCCCTTGGCATCACGGGGAGAGGCGTTCCAGGTGGATGGCACCACCGCCTGATAGTTCAGAATCTTCTGATCCTTGATCCTGATCCAGTGTCCCAGGGCGCCACGTGGGGCCTCGTGCCATCCGTAGCCGGATGCCTCGGCGGGCCAGTTGGCCGGATCCCACTTCTCGTTGTTGTGCATCCGGTAGTCCCCTTTGGCGATATTGGCGATCAGGGCATCCAGCCAGAGCGGGGTCTGCCGGGCGATCAGCAGACAATCGATGCCGCGGGCGCCGGTACGGCCTAATGTTGAAAACAGGGCCGCCGGTCCTACCCCCAGTTTGCCGAGCACCATATCCACCGCGGCCTTTGCCTCCTTCTGCCCGCTGGCGTAGGCCACCAGCACCCGTGCCAGCGGCCCTACCTCCATCGGGGTCTCATGGTAACGGGGTGCCTTCACCCAGGAGTACTTCTTCTCCACCTCCAGCTGTTCGTAGGGTGGCTTGGGGCCGGTATAGTTGGCCTCAGTCTCCCCATCCCAGGGGTGCAGCCCCTTGCCCGCACCAACGGCATAGTCATACCAGGAGTGATCGACATACTCGGTGATCTTCTGTTGGTCCAACGGCAGGACCTTGGCCAGATCTTTGTTCATGATCGCGCCGGCAGGCATCCAGAGGTTCCCGGTAAGCGGGTCGGGAAACTCGCCATAGGAGAGGTAATTGCCCACCCCGCCGCCGATTGCCGCCCACTCCTTATAAAACCCGGCAACCGCCAGCAAATCGGGGATGTAGACCTGTT
>JAJYCS010000090.1 GCA_021778115.1 Deltaproteobacteria bacterium | reverse complement strand
AATGCCGCCATCGAGGCGGCCCGGGCAGGTGAGATGGGTCGGGGCTTCGCCGTGGTGGCCGACGAGGTGCGGGCCCTGGCGGAGCGGACCACCAAGGCCACCAAAGAGATCGCCGGCATGATCAGGACCATCCAACAGGAGACCGGCAGCGCCGTGCAGTCCATGTCCGTGGGGGTGGGCGAGGTGGAGCGGGGCAGCAGGGAGGCCTACCGATCCGGTGAGGCGTTGCAACAGATCCTGTCCGAGATCAACCAGCTGACCATGGAGGTGCACCAGATCGCCACCGCGGCCGAGGAACAGACCGCTACCACCACGGAGATCAGTAACAACATCCATCAGGTAAACGAGGTGGTCACCAAGACCGCTAACGGCACCCGTGAGACCATCAGCGCCTCGAACCGACTCCTCCTGATGTCCGACGAGATCACCGGCACCCTTGGCACCTTCAGGGTAAACGAGGACCTGCCGCTTATCCTGGCCAGGGCCAAGGCGGCCCATATCGTCTTTGTCGGCAAGATCAGGGCCCACCTGGACCGGGACCTTACCCTGAAGGCCGAGACCCTGCCAACCCATCTGACCTGCCGTTTCGGCAGCTGGTACGCCGGCGCAGGTGCCACCGTAGCCCAGCGGTACCCACAACTTCGCCAGATCGAAGCTCCCCATGAACGGGTGCACGCCCTCGGCAAGGAGATCATCCGGGCAACCGAGAGCGGTGAGCGGAAAAAGGCGTGGACCCTCTACAACCAAATGCATGACGAATCACAACGCCTGATCGGCATCCTGGATGGTATCGCCTGAACAACCGCGACACCAAAAAACTGATGCCGAGCTGCAGCAGGAGCTGAAACCACGGCTGGCCGCCTGTACACAGGGCTGTTGACCGCCTGCGAGCAGGCACCCACAAGGAGGTCCCCAGATGCATACCGTTATCCTGCAGCATGTCCCCTTTGAAGGACCAGGGAGCATCCTCACCTCCCTGGAACGCCACCGGGGCACCGTGCATACCTGCCACCTGTACCTGGGGGAACCATTGCCACAGCTGACACAATGCGATCTGCTGGTGGTGATGGGGGGACCGATGAGTGTCAACGACGAGGTGGAACACCCGTGGCTGCGAGAGGAAAAACGGTTGCTCGGCGAGGCGGTGACTGGACAGACCCCGACACTCGGGGTCTGCCTGGGGGCACAGCTCATCGCCGCCGCCCTCGGGGCCAGGGTCTACCCGAATCGACATAGGGAAATCGGCTGGTTTCCGATCACCGCCACCCCGGCCGAAGGGGAGATGTTTCACTTCCCCTCCTCGGCAATGGCCTTCCACTGGCACGGTGAAACCTTTGACCTGCCCGACAACGCCCGCTGCCTGGCCGCAAGTAACGCCTGCCGCAACCAGGCCTTTCAGGTGGGACGCAGGGTGATCGGGCTGCAGTGCCACCTTGAGGCGACAGCTGAAACCGTTGGGCTGATGCTGACGCACAACGCCAGTGACCTCTTGACGGAGGGGCCGTATATACAGGATCCCGGGGTCATAAACGCCGCCACGCCAGAGCGGTATGCCGAGATCAACGCCCTGATGGCGCGACTGCTCGACTATCTCCTGGCCGGCCTGTCACGTTAGAACCACTACAATCCCTTCACCGCATAGATACCGGCGGCATTGCGCCACATACCGTCATAGTCCAGGCCGTAGCCGAACACGAACCGGTCAGGTATTGCCAGACCGGTGAAGTCGGCCCGGTAGCCGGGTCGCACCTTGCGGCCATGCTGTTTATCAACCAGCACCGCCGTCACCACCTGCCGGGCGCCTCGGGCCAGACACTCGTCAACCAACGCCTTGAGGGTAACCCCTTCATCCAGGATATCGTCCACCAGCAGCACGGTCCGGTCAGCGACCTCGGTCTGCAGGACGGCAAGCCACTCCAGCTCTCCCCCCGTGGTATCACGGCCGTAACGGGTGGCGTGGAGATACCCCACCTCCAGCGGAAAGGCCAGCCGGGTGAGTAGCTGACCGCAGAAGATCAGACCTCCATGCATGACGCAGAGCACCAGCGGGTTCTGCCGGCCGAGCCGCGCCGTGATCTCGGCGGCGACACGGTCGATGGCCGCCTCCACGGTCTGCCGGTCCACCAGACACTCCGCCTCCTCCAGCACCCGCAACGCCTCGTCACGCTCCATGGCAACCTCCCACCACCCGTTCGATACCGCCGAGGTCAGTGGCCGTGATGATACCGTGAAATCCGGCCTGCGCCAGCAGTGCCGCGACCTCTACCGCCTGCCCCGCCCCCACCTCAAACCACAGCCAGCCGTCCGGCTCCAGATGTGCAGCCGCCTGACCGACGATGGCCCGGTAGGCGTTAAGACCGTCGGGGCCGCCGTCTAAGGCCAGGCGTGGCTCATAGTCGCGCACCTCGGGCTGCAAGCACGCCATATCGGCCGTGGTGATATAGGGGGGATTGGAGATGATGAGATCAAACGAACGGCCGGCCAGCGGTGCGAAAAAGGAGCCGCACAGGAATTCGACCGGCACCCCGTGCCGTTCGGCGTTACGCCGGGCCACCGTCAACGCCTCCGGAGAGAGGTCGACAGCGGTCACCGATGCATCGGGCAGGCGTGTTGCCAGGGCGATGGCGAGGCAACCGGATCCGGTGCCGATATCCAGCACGGCACGGGCGGCAGGAGCCAGCTTAAGCGCCTGTTCAAGCAAGGTTTCAGTATCGTGACGGGGGATCAGGACGCCTGGTGCGACCTCAAAGTAGAGACCGTCAAACTCCTGGCTCCCCAGGATATACTGGAGCGGCTCCCGCTTGGCCCGACGCGTCACCAGGCCACGGTAGGCGGCCAGCTCGTTGTCGCTCATCGGTTTGTCGAAGTTGAGGTACAGGCCTACCCGGTCCAGTCCAGTGACCTCGCACAACAGCCACTCCGCCTCACGGCGGGCGTTTTCCACCCCCTTTTCGGCCAGATAGCCGCTGGTCCAGGTCAAGACCTTCAGGATGGTCCAGGTTTCGTCAGTTTGTTTCACTTTGGGCTTTGAGCGCTTCCATCTGATAGTGGGCGCGCAGGGCGCCGGTGATCTCCTCGATATCGCCGGCCATGATCGAATCCAGGCGGTACAGGGTCAGGCCGATGCGGTGGTCGGTCATCCTGCCTTGCGGGAAGTTATAGGTGCGAATCCGCTCGGAACGGTCGCCGGAACCTACCTGCTGTTTGCGGTCGGCGGCCAGTTTGGCGTTCTGCTCCTGCAGGACGGTGTCCAGAATGCGGGTCTTCAAGACCTTCATCGCCTTGGCCCGGTTCTTGATCTGGCTGCGCTCCTCCTGACAGGCCACCACCGTGCCGGTGGGGAGGTGGGTGATCCGCACCGCCGAGTCGGTGGTATTGACGTGCTGGCCGCCCGCACCTGAAGAACGGTAGACGTCGATCTTCAGGTCAGCCGGGTTGATCTCGATATCCAGGTCCTCGGCCTCGGCCATGATCGCCACGGTGCAGGCTGAGGTGTGAATCCGCCCCTGGGCCTCGGTCTCCGGTACCCGCTGCACCCGGTGCGTACCGGACTCGTACTTCAGCTTGGCGTAGACGTCCTGGCCCGCGATGGAGGCGATCACCTCCTTGTAACCGCCCCGCTCCGACTCTGAACAGGAGAGCAGCTCCACCTTCCAGCGGTTTTTTTCGGCAAAGCGGGAATACATCCGGAACAGGTCGCCGGCAAACAGGGCCGATTCGTCGCCGCCGGTACCGGCGCGGATCTCCAGGATCACGTCGCGGGAGTCGTTGGGGTCCTTGGGCAGGAGCAGGATCTTGATCTCCCCTGCCAGTTTTTCCTTCTCATCCCCCAGCCGTGCCAGTTCTTCCTCGGCCATCTCCTTCATCTCGGGGTCGGCCAGCAGCACCTGGTTCTCTTCCAACTCTTCCAGCACCTTCTTATAACGGCGAAACGCCTCGATCAGCGGCGCCAAGTCGGCATGCTCGCGGGACAGCTTGCGGAACTCGGGCTGATTGGCGATGATGGCCGGGTCGGACAACAGCGACTCCAGCTCCTGAAAACGGATTTCCAAATCTTGTATCTTGTCAAACATAGCTCACATCCTTACACCACGATGCGGTCATCGGCGTAATCGCCGTTTTCGTGCAAGGCCTCTTTGACAGAACGGATCGCCACCTCCAGCTGGGCGTCGTCCGGTTCCCGGGTGGTCAGACGCTGCAGGGCCAGTCCGGGGGCGATCACCAGCTTCACCAGCGGATGCTGGTCATTTTTTGCGCTCCACTTGAGGAATTCGTAGGAGATGCCGGCGATCAGCGGCAACAGCACCACCCGCGCAAGCGCCTTCCAGACAAAGGGCCAGGCCTTGGGAATCAATGAAAACACGGCGATGCTGACCAGCATCACAATCAGGAGAAAGCTGGTACCGCAGCGGGGGTGCAGCCGGCTGTAGTTCCGTACATTTTCGACAACCAGATCGTCACCGTGTTCAAAGGCGAAAATGGTCTTGTGCTCGGCGCCATGGTACTGGAATACCCGCTGGATCTCCTGCATCCGGGCAATGGACCAGATATAGAGCAGGAAAAGAACCACGCGGACCAGGCCGTCCACCAGGTTAAAGAGGATCGTGCTGTCCCCCATCACCGGCACCAGCAATTTGGTGAGATAGAGGGGCAGCAGAAAGAACAGGGCAATGCCGAAACCAAAGGCCATCACCATGGTGCCGGCCAGGGCCCAGGAGGAGAGTTCCTCCTTCTTGCCCTCGTTCCCCTCCTCACCCGCTTCCACCATCGCCTCGTTGGCTGAAAAATTGAGGGCCCTGATGCCGATGATCAACGAGGAGACTAGGGCCACCGCACCGCGCACCAGCGGGAGCTTGACGATCGGAAACCGTTCTGACAGGGGTGGCGTCTGTTGGCGTTTGACGATGATCTCGCCATTGGGGCGGCGCACCGCGATGGCCATGGCCCGGGGGGCACGCATCATCACCCCCTCCAGTACCGCCTGGCCGCCGATATTGATCTTTTCCATTTACGTGAGACTCCTGAACTGTTTACGTACTTCGGCGGTCCGGCCGCAGCAGAAATCGCCCTCCGGGCAGGGGCCGGACACGCAACCCGGTCCGGCATCGCGGAAGATGGTGGGGGCAACCTCTTTCGCCAACTTGAGCATCCCCACCGCCATGGCCCTGATCTCCCACTGGGCCCGTTCACAACAGCGCAACCGGAAAAAATGCAGCAGCTCGCGGGCGTTCATGGTCATGATAATCTTCGTTTCGGTGGCGTTGGGCAGCAGATAGCGGGCATCCTCTGCCGCAATCCCCATCTCCACCAGCTGTTTATAGGCCTGGTGCACCACACCGGTGGTGAACTCAAAGATCCGCTTGGCCTCGTCATTGGCGGCAACCGCCGGCGGCAACACGGCGGCGAATCGCTCGGCATGGGAGACGTACCGCTGGGACTGCTGGGAATAGGAGGCCACCCGATGGCGCACCAGCTGGTGGCTGGTGACCCGCGAGATCCCCTCAATACCG
>JAJYCS010000089.1 GCA_021778115.1 Deltaproteobacteria bacterium | reverse complement strand
GAGGCGCAGGCGCGGGTCAACAGGGAAGTGGCCTTCCCCAAAGGCACGTACGCGGAGTTCGCCGGTGAAGCGCAGGCGCGGGCGCAAGCGCAGCATGATCTGCTGGTTCACGCTGTCCTGGCGGGAATCGGCATTGTGCTGCTGCTGTTCATGGCCCTGCGCAGTACGCGGGCGCTGCTGCTGGTTCTGGTGAACCTGCCATTCGCCCTGGTCGGCGGCGTTGTGACCGTGCTGATCACGGGCGGCAACCTGACGCTCGGTTCCTTGATCGGCTTCGTCACCCTGTTCGGCATCACCCTGCGCAACTCGATCATGCTGATTTCCCATTACGAATATTTGGTAAATCGGGAAGCCATGGTGTGGGGCCCGGAAGCGGCGACTCGCGGCGCATCCGAGCGGCTGGTGCCGATTGTGATGACCGCCTTGGTCACCGCTCTGGGGCTTTTGCCGCTGTCACTGTACAGCGGGGCACCCGGCAACGAGATCGAAGGGCCGATGGCGGTCGTTATTCTGGGGGGTTTGATCACGTCGACACTCCTTAACCTTCTGGTGTTGCCGACGTTGGCCTTGCGCTTCGGGCGCTTCACAAAAAAGGCGGATGATCGGGCGTCGGTGTAATGTAGTGCAGAGGAAACGGTGCTACCGTCATCGTACCGATGGAATGTGCTATATTTACACAATAAGCGTGACGTGCTGGAGAACTGATGCGGATTTTACTGGTAGAGGATGACCGGATGATCGGCGAGGCGACGCAACAGGCGCTTAAAGACGCCGCCTACGCCGTGGATTGGGTGCGGGACGGCGTAAGCGCCCTGGATGCCCTTGTGACCGGTACGTACGAGTTGGCGATTCTCGACCTGGGGCTGCCGAAGCAGGATGGGTTTTCCGTGCTTGAACGGCTGCGCGGCCGGGGTGACCGGACCCCGGTACTGATCGTGACCGCCCGGGACGGACTCGACGACCGGATCCGGGGGCTTGACCTGGGGGCCGACGACTACTTGGTAAAGCCGTTCGCCGCCGCTGAACTTATGGCCCGGATGCGGGCCATAAGCCGCCGTCTGGCCGGCAACGCCGCACCGCTTCTGACCAACGGGCTGCTCAGCCTCGATCCGGCCACCAAGGAGGCGACCTTCGACGAGCGCCACTGCCGCCTGAGCGCCCGGGAGTTCGCCCTCCTACAGGCGCTCTTGATCCGGCCCGGCGCCATCCTCTCCCGCGATGACCTGGAAAGCCGCATCTACGGCTGGAACGAAGAGGTGGAGAGTAACGCGGTGGAGTTCCTGATCCACGGCGTGCGCAAGAAGCTGGGCAGTGAGGCGATCCGAAACGTCCGGGGGGTTGGCTGGATGGTGGACCGGGGAAGATGAGTCGCTCCCTGCGCCGACAGCTCTCCCTCTGGATCGCCCTGGCCTCCATCGTCATCGGTGTCGTGGCTGCGATCTGCTCCTTCCTCCTCTCCTTTCAGGAGGCTCGCGAACTGCAGGACGACCAGCTGTACCAAACCGCCCTGCTGGTGGAGCACCTGGGCGGAGCCGCCGCCTTCTGGACCGAGCATGACCCCCAGGCCGCCAGGATCGACCCTGAGGCACGCATTTTTATTGCCCCTCTGGGCGGATCTCCTACCGATAGCGACATGCCCGGGAAACGGCAGCTGCCGCCATTGCCCGCCGATCTCTCCGAGGGGTTCCAGACCGTCAGCGCCGGTGGTGAGCCGTGGCGCCTGTTCGTACATACGCTGCCCTCGGGAAAACGGATCGCCGCCGCCCAGCAGACCGCCGTCCGGGACGAGATCGCCTGGTATGCCGGACTGCGCACCCTGGCGCCGATGCTATTCCTGGTGCCGGCACTGGTCCTTATGACCGCAGCCATCATCCGCAAGGGGGTCCTGCCGGTGACGCGCCTCGCACAGCAGCTCGACCGGCGTGCCGGCGCCCACCTGCAACCGCTCTCCACAGAGGAGTTGCCCGATGAGATCGCGCCATTCGTTACCTCCATCAACGATCTCATGCGGCGGACCAACGAGGTGCTGGCACAGCAGCGTCGTTTTATCGCCGATGCCGCCCATGAACTGCGCTCTCCCCTGACCGCCCTCTCGCTTCAGGCCGAGAATCTGGAACAGGCCACAAACGGCCACGACCGCTCCCAGCGGCTGCAGCAACTCAAGGCGGGACTTGCCCGTACCTGCGCCCTGCTGCAGCAGCTCCTCGCCCTTGCACGGCAACAGAACGCCGTGCAGCGGCAGGAACCGGTGCGTTTTGACGGCGTTGTCCGACAGGTGCTGGGCGATCTGATGCCGCTGGCCAGTGCCAAGGGGATCGACCTGGGGTGTGAGCAGTTGGATCCAGTTACCGTCATGGCCCCATCGGAGGCCCTTGCCATATTGATCCGGAACGCGGTGGACAACGGGATTCGCTACACCCCGGCCGGGGGTGTGGTGGATATCACCCTGCGTCACGAGGGGGATCGGGCCCTGCTGCTGGTGGCCGATACCGGCCCCGGCATACCACCGGGCGAGGAGGCGCGGTTGTTCGAGCCGTTTTACCGGGTGGTGGGGAGCGATGAGACCGGCAGCGGCCTGGGTCTGGCCATTGTCCGCAGTATTGCCGACCGTCTGGGGGGGGAGGTGACCCTGAGCAACCGTACCGACAGGGGCGGGGCGCTGTTTCGACTCAGTCTCCCCTTGGCGTAGCCGGCCACCCATCGGAGGGAAATGCTCCCCCTACGACGACGGGCTACACGCATCGCTTAACGCGCAACCTACGGTTCCCAACGGCCTCCGGCCACCTGCAAGAAGGCGTTGAGCAGCGCGGTGCAGATACCGCCCCGCCGTTTCAGGAGCGCCAGGGTACGCTGCAGGGCGAGGGGGGTGGCTATCTCTACCAGCCATCCCTGCTGCAACTCCCGGTGTACCGCCACCCGTGAGAGGCAGCTGACGCCAAGCCCGGCGATAACGGCGTTCTTGATCGCCTCGGTATGCCCCAGCTCAAGGGTGATATCGTAGGCGATACCGGCCCGTTCCATGGCATCCTCAAATACCTCGCGGGTGCCGGAACCGGTCTCACGCACGATCCAGGATGCCTGGGACAGGGCGGCTGCGTCGACACCCCCGGCGCTGTTCCAGGGGTGCTGCGGTCCGGCCACCACCACCAGTTCGTCGTCACGCCAGGGCAACGCCACCAGGGCACGGACACGACAGGGCCCCTCAATGAAGGCGCAGTCGAGATCACCGGCGGCAAGCAGCTCGGCCACCTGCTGTGTATTTCCGACCCGCAGCAGCACCTTGCTCTCCGGGTACTGCCGGGCAAACTGCCCCAGCAGGGCCGGCAGCAGGTAGTTGCCGATGGTGGTGCTTCCCCCCACCACCAGTTCCCCCGCCAGCTGGTCGCTGTCACCCCGCAGCCGTTGTTCGACCCGTGTTACGGCCTGCAGGATCTCCCGCGCCTCCGCAAGGAGCAACCGACCGGCATCATTGAGCAGCAGCCGTCTGCCCGACCGCTCAAACAGTGGGACTGCGCTCATCTGTTCCAACTGGCCCAGGGCCATGCTGACCGCAGATTGCGTAAGCAACAGCGCCTCACCGGCCCTGGTGACGCTTCCGGTGGTGGCGATCTTCTCAAATATCTCCAGCTGACGCAGCGAGAGTGGCATGCATAAATCCAATTTATTTATTTAATAATTATTATTCATTTTTATTTATAATAATCTCAGGCTATCCTGTCAAGCATCAGATCGCGCAAAGGAGTGGGACCGTGAAAAATGACCATCGACTGACTCTTCTGTTCTGGGTGCTCTTGCTGCTCTGCTGCTGGCCCCGGGTTGACGCCCCCATGGCCCTGGTGGCGGGCATATCCTTCGGCATTATCTTCGGCAACCCCTGGGGTTCCACCACCGCCACCTGGAGCAGGCGACTCCTGCAGGCCTCGGTGGTTGGGCTGGGTTTCGGCATGAACCTGCCCGAACTCCTGAAGACCGGCAAGGAGGCCTTTGTCTACACTGCCATCAGCATCAGCTTCACCATGGCGGCCGGCTGGCTGCTGGGGAGGCTGTACCAGACCCCCCGGCGGACCTCGGCCCTGATCTCCTTCGGCACCGCCATCTGCGGCGGCAGCGCCATCGCCGCCATGGCCCCGGTCATCAAGGCAGAACACGAAGAGACCGGCGTGGCCATGGCCACGGTCTTCACCCTGAACTCCATCGCCCTGTTGCTCTTCCCCCCCATCGGCCACCTGTTGGGGATGGGGCAGCGTCAGTTCGGGCTCTGGTCGGCCCTGGCCATTCACGACACCAGCAGCGTGGTGGGGGCGGCTGCGGCCTACGGCGCCCTGGCCCTGGCGGTGGGGACCACGGTCAAACTGACCCGGGCCCTCTGGATCATGCCGTCGGCCCTGTTTGCCGCCTGGGTGACCAAATCGGAAGGAAAGGCTAAGTTCCCGTTGTTCATCCTGGGCTTCATCGCCGCCGCCGCCCTGAAGACCCTGCTGCCGCAGCTGACCATGGTCTGGAACCCGTTGAACAGCGTGGCCAAACAGAGCCTGGTGGTCACCCTGTTCCTGATCGGCAGCGGTCTGACCCGGGAGGTCTTAAGCCGCACCGGCGTCAAACCGCTAGCTCAGGGGGTGTCGCTCTGGGTCATCGTCTCGGTCAGCAGCGCCACCGCCATCCTGCTGGGCTGGATCAGCTAACCCTCACGGTCTGAAAAGGAGGATCACCATGCAAGCGATTACCACAATCCTGTTTGCCACCGATTTTTCCGAGGTCTCCAACCACGCCTTCGCATACGCAGTCTCCCTTGCCGACCAGTTGCAGACCCGACTGGTGGTGCTCCATGTGGTGGCGCATCAGACCGATCTGCGGGACTATTACGTACCCCACATCTCGTTTGATGATCTGGATCGGGAGATTGAGGCGGGGGCTGTGCAACGGATGGAGGAGTTCCGCCGCCAGTGGGGGGCGACAGTACCCGGATTAACCACCGATGTCGTTACCGGGACGGCGGCCGAAGAGATCCTGGCGAAGGCCGAGAAGGAACAGGCATCGCTGATTGTGATGGGGACCCACGGCAGGAAAGGATTCGATCATTTCATCTTCGGCAGCACCGCCGAAAAGGTGGTCAAGACCGCTCGCTGTCCGGTGATGACTGTGGGTCCGCAGCTGCGGCCCCCAATGAGTTCGTGACGCCGAGAGGTCAGAGCTGGCAGGTGAGGCTCTTCATCGTCTCCAGCTCCTTCACCACCTCGGCCCCCTGGGCGCGGCGGGCCTCCATGCTGTCGAACATCTGACTCACCATGGCGCTGACCGATTCAACCGTATGGCGCATCTGGCGGCCGTCGTCCACCTGCCGGGAGGTGGACTGCACCATCTCGTGGGCCATCTCCTTGATGGTCTCGATGGAACGGGCGATGCTGCGGGTGGCCTTTGCCTGGTCCTTGGAGGCGTTGAATATCTGCGAGGTCATGTCGCTGATATCCTCCATGGAACGGGCCACCATCTGAACGCTGATGGACTGCTCTTCCGTGGCCTGCTTGATCTCCTGAGTCATCTCCATGGAACAGACCGACCGGTCGTAGATCGCCTGCAGGGTCTGCCCCATGGTATGCCCCAACTCCACCCCCCGTTGCACCAGGCGTTTACTGGCGGTGATGTTGTCAGCAGCCTGCTGGGACT
>JAJYCS010000034.1 GCA_021778115.1 Deltaproteobacteria bacterium | reverse complement strand
AAGGGGAGTATCTGAAATAAAGACAATAAAAAAGACGGCCCCTGTTGCGTCTGTTATCCCGAGGCTCATAGCCAACCGATGGAAGGAAGCACCTCAGGCACGCAGCAGGACTTACCCGTCTGTTTGGACTGTATACACCGGTAGGTTTATTTGTCAACGTTTAGATGACACTAATTGTGAATACATACAACAGGAGATACCACCCATGACCATCGCCGAACAGGTTGCAACTATTGCCAAAAACGCCCGTCAGGCCTCCATCGCCCTGGCCCGACTGTCCACCACCGTCAAGAACGAGATGCTGCTGAAGATGGCAGAAGCCCTTGAAGCCGGCACAACCGGACTGATTGCAGAAAACGCCAAGGATCTGGCAGCAGGCAAAGAAAAAGGGCTTTCCGATGCCCTTCTGGACCGCTTGATGCTGGATGCCAAGCGGATCAAGGGTATGTCCGATGCCCTGCGGGAGGTGGCTGCCCTGCCGGACCCGGTGGGGGAAGTGACCCGGATGTGGAGACGTCCCAACGGGATCATGGTGGGCAAGATGCGGATCCCGCTGGGGGTGATCGGGATCGTGTACGAATCACGCCCCAACGTGACCGCCGACGCTGCTGCCCTGTGCCTTAAGTCCGGCAATGCCGTGGTGCTGCGGGGCGGCTCCGAGGCGATCCACTCCAACCGGGCCATCGCCGCCATCCTGCAGGGGGTGATGCAGAAGCTGGGCATCCCCGAGGCGGGCCTGTCGCTGATCCCGTTCACCGAACGGGAGGGAGTGCTGGAGATGCTGAAGCAGGAGGAGTTGATCGACCTGATCATCCCCCGCGGCGGGGAGAGTCTGATCCGTTTTGTGGTGGAAAACTCGCGGATTCCGGTCATCAAGCATTACAAAGGGGTCTGCCACGCCTTTGTGGATGCACAGGCCGATTTTGCAATGGCCACCCGGATCATCATCAACGCCAAGACCCAGCGGCCTGGGGTCTGTAACGCCCTGGAGACGCTGCTGATCCACAATGATGCGGCCGCAACCTTTGTGCCGCAGATTGCCCGGGCGTTAGGGGAAGCGGGGGTCGAGTTGCGGGGGGATGCGGCATTTCGTGCCTATGCGCCGCAGGCGAAGCCGGCAACTGAGGAGGATTGGGCCGCCGAGTACCTGGAGCTGATCCTGGCCTGCAAGGTGGTGGCCGATCTGGACGAGGCGATCGAGCATATCAACCGTTACAGCTCACTGCACAGCGAGGTGATCATCACCAGCGACTACGGCCATGCCCAGCGTTTCATCCGCGAGGTCAACTCCTCCTGCGTGCTGGTGAACGCCTCCACCCGCTTCAACGACGGCGGTCAGCTGGGGCTGGGGGCCGAGATCGGCATCTCCACCACCAAGCTGCACTCCTTCGGCCCGATGGGGCTGGAGGACCTGACCACCACCAAGTTCATCGTCTACGGCGATGGTCAGGTCAGGGAGTGACCGGGCCATGATCAGCTCTTCCGGCGGGACCGTCCCGGTCCCGCCCTTTCTGTTGACGCCTCCGGCCGGGAGGGACTACAGTCCCTATCATGGCCTCCCTGCGTGACCGCATATTCCCCTGTTCCCACCGCAAACCGGTCTCGATCCGCTGCAACGTCTTCCGTCTCTCCCTGCCGGTGCTGCTCTCGTCACTGTTTCAACGGCTGGTGGGGATCGTCGACATCTTTCTGAGCGGCGGCCTCGGAGCGTCGGCCATCGCCGCCACCGGCCTGGGGCAACTCCTGATCTTCGTCACCATGACCGTCTTTTGGGGCCTTGCCACTGGCGCCACGGTGGTGATCGCCCACCTGGTCGGCGCGGGGCGCCACGATGAGGCCCGTCGGGCCGGCATCACCGCCGTAGCGGCCTGTCTGGTGATGACGGTCATCGCCACCGCCGCCGGAAGTCGGTGGGGGGCCGATCTCGCCCGATTGATGGGGGCCTCCGGTCTGGTGCTGGCAGCAGCTGACCCTTATATCCGGCTGGTGTTTCAGTGGCTCGTCTGGACCACAGGGGTCAACATCCTCTCGGCCATCATGCACGGTCACGGCCAGACCCGGATCCCGATGCAGGGTATCCTGCTGGTGAACCTGCTGCATATCCTGCTAGCCTGGCCCCTGATCTATGGTCGCTGGGGGTTGCCGCAGTTGGGGGTGGAGGGGGCGGCCATCGCCATCAACATCTCTGAGTGCATCGGCTGCAGCTATCTGCTCTGGCAGGCCCTGCGGCGCCGCTACTTGGTCATCGTCCCGCCGGACCGCCCCCTGTTCCGCCGTATCTGGCAGGTGGGGTGGCCGGTAGCCCTGGAGCGGGTGGCCCAGCAGTCGGGACAGTTGTTGTACGCCAGCTTTATCATCGCCTACGGCACCAGCGCCTACGCCGCCCACCAGATAGGGGTCTCCATCGAATCCCTCTCCTTCATGCCGGGGGCTGGGATGGGTATAGCGGCGGCAACCCTGATGGGGCAGGCCCTGGGGGCCGGGAAGTATCAGCGGGCCCATCTGAGCCATCTCCAGTCACTCAAGCTGGCCCTGGGGGTGATGAGCTGCATGGCGGCGCTGTTCCTGCTCGCGCCCCGGTATCTGGTCATGATCTTCAGTCACGACCCGGAGGTGATCCGGTATGGGGTGATGTTTATGCGGATCGTGGCCTTTGCCCAGATCCCGCTGGCCGTATCCTTTGTCTATGCCGGGAGTCTGCGGGGGGCGGGGGATACCTTCTACGTCTTCATCGTGACGTTATGCGCCATGTGGGGGGTGCGGGTCTTCCTCGCCTGGCTGGTTGGGCCGATCCTGCACTGGCCGCTGTATGCGGTATGGGGGGTGTTTCTGGTGGACTGGTATGCGCGGGCGGTGGCCTTCGGCTGGCGTTACCACCGGCGGGACCTGCACGGGATCGCACTATGACCTGCGCGCTATGCAGCCTTTGCACAGCCATTACAGCGCCAGTTCGTAGGGGATGACCCCATCCCCCTCTCCGGTTGTCAGTTGCCGGAACTGACTCACCAGCCGATAGGTGATCCCCCACAAAACCGGACGGTGAGGCCCCAGCCGGATGGCCGGCGCCTCCAGGGTGCGGCCGTCAAAGCTGAAGCTGGCCATCACCTGACGTTCCGGGGCCCAGAGTTCTTCCATGTCGAACCAGAAGGCGTCATGCACCTCATCCGAGAGCGACAGGCGCATCGCGCTGGTAAGCCCATAGACGAAACAGGCCACCCGCACCGGCAGATTATGTCCCACCACATCGGAGAGCCTGCCCAGATAGCCGGCCCCTTGCAGGTCGATCCCCACCTCTTCCCGGGTCTCCCGTTCGGCGGTCGTGCGCAGGTCGGCGTCAGTGGGATCCATCCGGCCGCCGGGGAGGCCGATATTGCCGGACCAGGGATCGTCGGGATGGTGGGCACGTTCGATGAATAACAGCTCCATGCCGTTGCCGGTTTCCCGCAGGATAAGGGCCACAGCGGCAGGGCGTTGGGGCCCCGGGTTGTGGGGGGGCGTCGATTGGGCGCGGGAGAGGCGGTGACTGATACGGGCAAAGGGGGCGGGACGTTCCATGGCGGCACTCTACACCGTCTGCCCGCATTGAGGCAAGTAGCACCCCGCGCCCCCTTGCCGTTGCCGACAGATACGGTATACTTGCCCCGCTGTCATCTGCCTGGAAAGTGAGCCGCCATGTCCGTGCGCAGCCAACTGCTGATCCTGGCGCTGATCCCCCTAGTCTGTGCCGGCGTCGCCCTCTGGAGCCTCTCCCAGACCCGTCACATCACCCTGCTGTCCGAGCAGGGGATTGCAGGGTGCGTTACCGTGAGTCGGGAGCTGCAGGACTTCATCGGCTTTCTCCACGCCCCCCCATCCCCAGGGGTAGGCACGACGACGCTTCAGCTCTACCTGCAGTCGGTGAGGAACCGGATCGACGATCTGCCCACCCCCCCGTCTCCCCTGTTCAGGTTACCGGAAGAGGAGCGGCATATTGCCGTACTTGCCGCCGGACCAGCCACCCTGCGCCGGATCTTCGAACCGTACCGCCACACCACCGCCCCCCTCGATCCGCGGCAGAGCGCCGCCCTGACCCAGGAGCTGCAGCTGCAGCTTAAGAGCGCCGATTCCCTTGCCGGTCTCTACCGTCATACCGCTCAGGGGGCGGAACAGGCCAATAACCGCCTCGATCTGATCCTCCTGTTCACCTCCCTCGGCTGGACCTTGGTGGGGGGGCTGCTGCTCCAGCGCACCCTGGTGCGCCCGATGTCACGGCTGCAGGAGGCGATTGCCGCCGTCAGCCGGGGGGATATGAACCACCGGATCGTCGCCCTGCCCCCAGGCCCCTGGGGCAGGCTGGGGTCGGCCTTCAACAAGATGGTGGAACAGCGACAGCGGACGGAATCTGTGGCCAGGGCCGGTGAAGAGAGGCTGCAGACCGTCTTTGACAGCCTGCAGCTCTTGGTGGTGAGCCTCGACCGGAACGGCGCCGTTACCTACTGCAACGACTACCTGCTGCAGGCGATCGACCGGAGGCGCCATGAACTCATCGGGAAGAACTGGTTCGACCTCTGCATCCCTGAGCCGGCGGCAGTCAAGGAACTCTTTCGTCAGGTGATCGGCGGCGGGGAGGTCATCCCGCATTACGAGAATGAGGTCCTGACCAAGGGTGGCGCCCGCCTCCGGGTCCTCTGGAGCAACACCCTCAACCGGGACGGCAACGACGGGATCAGCGGCACAACCAGTATCGGCAGCGACGTAACGGAACAGCGCAAGGCCGAACAGGAACTGGCCCAGAGCCGGCAGACCCTGCGAACCCTGGTGGATGGCAATCCGGAATCCCTCTTCCTGGTTGACCGGCAGGGGGTGATCCTCTCCGCCAACCGGACCTGCGCCCGTCGGCTGAACAAAAGCATCGAACAGTTGGTGGGGAGCTCCATTTACGACCTGCTGGCCCCCGAGGTGGCCGCGACACGGCGGGCCTGGATGGAGAAGGCCTTTACAACCGCGCTGCCGCAGAGTTTCCGCGACAGCCGCGCCCTCTGGCAGTTCGAGAATCATATCAGCCCCATAACGGGCAGTAGCGGCGAGGTGGAGTCCATCGCCATCCTCTCCATCGACATCACCGACAAACTGCGGGCCGAGACCGAACTGGTACGGGCCAATGAGGAGCTGCGCCGCAGTAACGAAGAACTCGAACAACGCGTGGCGGCGAGGACCCGGGAGCTGACCACCCTCAACGGGGCGCTCAGGGAGGCGAAGGAGCAGGCCGAGGCGGCCAATCAGGCCAAGGGTGAATTTCTGGCCAATATGAGCCACGAGATCAGGACCCCGATGAACGCCATCATCGGTCTGACCCACCTGCTCCTCCAGACCGACCTGACCACCAAACAGCACGAATACCTGGACACCATCACCTCGTCGGCCCGCCATCTACTGGGTATCATTAACGATATCCTCGACTTGTCGAAGCTTGAGGCCGGCAGTCTGCGGATCGAACAGACCCCGTTCCTGTTGGGGGAACTCCTGGAACAGGTCGTGGGGCTGGTGGCGGTCCAGGCCGCTGAGAAGGGGCTGACCGTGCAGACGGTGGTCGCCGAGGGGGTGCCCGACAGTCTGCTGGGGGACCCGCTCCGCCTGGAACAGATACTGTTGAACCTCCTCTCCAATGCCGTTAAATTCACCCCTCAGGGGGAGATCACTCTGAGGGTGCGCCCCGGGGGCGGAGACGGCGACCCCCGTTCGCTCCAGCTTCTCTTTGCGGTGCAGGACACCGGCATCGGCATGGATGAAAAGACCCTGGCACAGCTCTACCGCCCCTTCACCCAGGCCGACAGTTCCACCACCCGCCTCTACGGCGGCACCGGGTTGGGGCTTTCCATCTGTAAACGTCTGGTCGAGATGATGGGGGGGGAGATCAGCGTCCAGAGCTGCCCCGGCAGCGGCACCACCTTTGCCTTTCACCTCCGGTTCGCTGTCGGCGGCCAGCGGCCCCGTACCCCCCGTACCCCCGCCTTCAAGGGACAGCGGGGGCTGCGGGGCTGTCGCTTGCTGGTGGCGGAGGACCAGCAGATCAATCTCCAGATCGCCAAAGAGTTGCTGGAATCGGCCGGTGCCACGGTGGAGACGGCCCATAACGGCGCCGAGGCGGTGGCGGCGGTCCAGGACCACGGTGAGCGCCTTGACGGGATCCTGATGGATATCCAGATGCCGGTGATGGATGGCTATACAGCCACCCGCCAGATCCGGCAGCTGTACCCGCCGGACCGGCTCCCGATCTTCGCCATGACGGCCCACGTCTTTGACGAGGAACGGGAACGCTGCATGCAGGCCGGCATGAACGGCCATCTGCCGAAGCCCCTCGAGGTGCGGCGCCTCTTCACCCTCCTTGGCGCCTATCTCAGCGGCGATGACGGCCCTGTCTCCCCCGAGGGCCTGCCGGGGCAGGAGGCGGTGATGCTGCCGGAGAACCTGCCGGGGATCGACCTGGAACCCCTGCTGGAACGACTGAACCATAACCGGCAACTCCTGGTGCGACTGGTACGCCTGTTTGCCCATGAACACCACGGCATTGCCGATGAGGTGCGGCAGCGGATCGCGGAGGGGGATATGACGGCAGCGGCCCGATTGCTGCACGGCCTGAAGGGGGTGGCCGGCAACCTGTCGGCGCGGGAGCTTCACCAGACGGCAGCCAGGCTTGAAGAGGCGTTGAAGCGGGAGGACCGGTCCGCCGCCGCCGATCTGCTTGGACCGTTTGCGCAGGCCCTTCACGAGGTCTGCGAGGCGGCTGCGCAGCTCAGTTCCGTGGAGCCGGAGCCGGAAGCGGCGCATGAGGGCGATGTCGAGGAAGATCCCAGCAGAGGGTGCCGACAACTCCACCTGTTGCTGCAGTCCCACGACCTGCAGGCATCCCAGCTCGTGTCACAGCTGCAGCGACAGTTGACGGACAGGGGCGTTCAGGGCATAGTGTCTCAATTGCGCGAGGCGGTTGACCGGCTTGACTATCAACAGGCCCAGCTCCTGCTGGAACAGCTGGCAGGGCAGCTGGGGATCACCCTTACGGAGGAACCGTTGTGAAGAGCGGCTATGAGGGGCAGCTGATGATTCTGCTGGTGGATGACGCCCCCACCAACATTCAGGTGCTGAACGAGACCCTGAAGGACGATTACCGACTGTTCTTCGCCACCAACGGCCGTGATGCCCTGCGCCTGGTCTCCGAATCGCCGCCTGACCTGATCATCCTGGACGTGATCATGCCGGACATGGACGGCTATGAGGTCTGCCGGGCGCTGAAGGCAAACGCCGCCCTCCAGGATATCCCGATCATCTTCATCACCGCCATGCGTCAGCAGGAGGACGAGGTGGTGGGGTTGGAGCTGGGGGCGGTGGATTACATCACCAAACCGTTCAACCCGGCCATCGTACGGCTGCGGGTGCGCAACCATATCGAACTGAAACGTCAGCGGGACTTTCTGGCGAGGCTCTCCAACCTGGACGGCCTGACCGGCATCCCCAACCGGCGGGCGCTGGATGCCAAACTCGACCGGGAGTGGCGGCGCTGCCAGCGGTCAGGGAAACCGCTATCGCTGCTCATGGCGGACATCGACCACTTTAAGAGCTATAACGATACCTACGGTCACCTGACCGGCGATGACTGCCTGAAGGAGGTCGGCACGACCCTGCAGGAGGCGTTGGAACGGCCCGGCGACCTGCTGGCCCGCTACGGTGGCGAGGAGTTCGTGGCCCTCCTGCCGGAGACCGATGCCGCCGGCGCCAGTCGGGTGGCAGGGAGGATGTTGCAGGCCGTAAACGCCTTGGGACTACCCCATGCCGGCGCCCGGGAGACCGGGCAGGTCACGGTCAGTATCGGCGTGGCCACGGTACAGCCGATGCGGACCGGCGCCAGCACCAACCTGTTGCTGGCTGCCGACAGCGCCCTGTACCAGGCCAAGCAGCAGGGGCGCAACCGGGTCACCACCTGGTCCCAGCCGGCCGCCGATGCCTAAGGAGCTGACCCACTGGTGGCTTGCGGGTGAGGCGGTGCGCCGTCTCCCCCTAGACCGTCCTACCCGGCAGCTCCTGGAGGAGCAGGAGGCCGCCTATCTGGTGGGGGCGGTGCTGCCTGATACCCTGTTGCACATCCTGCGCGGTCCCCACCGGGAGACGGCGCACCGTCTAGCAGCCGCCTTCCACGACCCCTCCGGTCACAGTTACGCCCCACTCCTGCAGTATCTCACCCGTCACCCCCAGCCGACCCCTGAAGAGCGGGCCTGCCTGCTGGGGATCGCGACCCATATCGAGGCCGATAGCGTACTGCACCCCTTTGTCTACGCCCTGGCCGGGGATGACATGGGGCGTCATTATCAGGTGGAAACCGACCTCGACCTCTGGCTGCTCCAGCAGGGACGTCGCCCGGCAACGACCGACCTGCAGACCCTGCTGTCCGAGGAGGCGCGAACCGCCGCTGTCGAGCTCCTCGCCGGCCTCTTCGATCCCCAGGGGCTGCTCGCTGGTGAGACGCTTAGCGAGGCCCTTGACCTCCATGCCCGATGGCAAGCCCGTTATGGCGATCCGGTCTGGCAGTTCCTGGCCCGGCTGCTGGGGCTGCTGCCAGCCACGCCGTTCCGGCGCTGGCGGCACCTGTTCTATCCCGGCCAGTGGCAGCAAGGCAGGCCGATCCAGTGGCCCCGGCAGTGGCGCCACCCCATAACCGGACAGGCGCGGGGTGATACCCCGGAGGGGCTTATGACCGAGGCCGTCACCCGGATTGCCACCCTGCTGCGCCATCTGGATGAACTGGGGTTGGTCCCTGCCCTGCGCTCACAGCCCGGCGAGCATCTGCTCACCGGCCTGCCGGCGCCGCAGCCGGATGGTCCCCGTCACCCCCCGCCGTAGCTGAGCAGCAGCTCCCGTACCTGTTCCACCGTAATCGGTTTGGCCAGGTAGCCGTCCATACCGGCGGCAAGGAAGCGGTCGCGGTCTCCGCTCATGGCGTAGGCGGTCAGGGCGATGATCGGGATATGCCCCCCCAGGGCCGCCTCTGCCTGCCTGATCTCCAGGGTGGCCTGCATCCCGTCCATCTCCGGCATCTGGATATCCATCAGGATCAGATCGAACGGTTCTTCCCGCCAGGCCGCCACCGCCTGGCGGCCGTTCTCCACAAACCGGGCGAGGTGGCGCTCCATCCGCAGCAACGCCTCCATCATCTTGCGGTTCACCACCGCATCCTCCGCCACCAGTATCCGCAGCGATCGATAGGGCCGCTCCCGGCCGGCGGCGCTGTCCGCCGTCCGCTGCGGTACAGTGCAACAGGTGCTGCACCGGATGGTACAGGTGAAGGTGCTCCCTTCACCGGGTCGGCTGGTGACGGTCAGGTCGCCCCCCATCAACTGGGCCAGCCGCCGGGAGATGGTGAGACCAAGACCGGTGCCGCCGAACTTTCGGGTGGTGGAGAGGTCCTCCTGCACAAAGGGGTTGAAGATCCGTTCGAGATTCTCCGCTGATATCCCCTTGCCCGAGTCGGTCACCTGCAACACCAGTTCAACCTGTTCCTGATCCAGAAGCCGACCGCTCATCGCCAGCCTGACCGTTCCCTGCTCGGTAAACTTGATGGCGTTCCCCAGCAGGTTCACCCCGATCTGCTGGATCCGGGCCGGGTCCCCTGCCACGGGATGGGGCAGCCCCGACGCCAGCGCCACCTCCAGATGCAACCCCTTCTCCCTGGCCAGCAGGCTGAACATCCGCTCCAGCTGGTTCACCACCAGCCGCGGTTCGAACGGCACCGATACCAGGGCCAGCTTGCCGGCCTCCACCTTGGAGAGGTCCAGGACATCGCTGATGATGTCCAGCAGGTTGTTGGCCGCGGACATGGCATCCCGGGCCAGTTCCTGCAGTTCTCCATCCCCCACCCGCTCCACCAACATTGAGTTGATGCCGATCACTGCGTTCAGCGGGGTGCGGATCTCGTGGCTCATGTTGGCCAGAAAGAGCGATTTGGCCTCGTTGGCCGCCTCGGCCTGGCGGCGCGCCTCCTCAAGCTCCCGCCGGTTTTCCAGAAGGGCCGCCTCGGTCTCCTTGAGGGCCGTGACGTCACTCCCGACGCTGACGATCTCCTGTACCGTGCCCGTTTCGTCGCATACCGGCCGGTTGCTCCAGGAGATCCAGACCAGCTGGCCGTCCTTGCGGATGTTCTGATTCAGGTTCAGCCGGTACTCATCGGGATGCTCGCAGATCTGTGCGATCATCACCTGCAGGTCGACGCCGTCCTGCTGTCTGGCGGGCACGATGGTCTGGCAGACATGGCGCCCGATCAACTCATCGGGGGTATAGCCGAAGAAGCGGCAGCCGTACTCGTTGAGGAAGGCGATGGTCCCGTCCCGGTGCCAGCGCAGGATGATGCTGTCTGATTGTTGCACCAGGTCCCGGTACTGCTCTTCCTGCTGCTTGAGCTCCCTGGTCCGTCGGGCCACCAGACGGCGCAGCCACAGGTTTGAGAGCCCCAAAAGCAGGATGAGTCCCGCGCCGCAGCCGGCGCCGATCAAGAGATAGGTCCAGTTGACACGTTGGCCGATGGACTCGCCGTACCAGCGCTGGTTGATCCGCGCGAGTGCCTCCCGGGGGATTCGATCAAAGCCGTTGTTCAGCAATGCCAGCAGGGCCTGGTTGCCTTTTCTCACCGCCCGGTGGAACTGTCCGGTGTAGAGGGGCGGGGTCCGTTTGAACTGGTCGGCGATGCCGTACTTGTTGAGGAAATAGGTGGCCGGTGGGGTCTCCATGGAAAAGACCGAGACCTTGTGGGCCTTGGCCGCCTGGATGATCGACTCGTAGCTGGGATAGGGCACCAGCGTGTCAATACCGGCCCGCTTCAGAAAACCGATGATCGCCCTCCGGCCTTCACCGCCACGGTAAACCCGTGAAGGGAGGCAACCCCCTGGATGCCGGGTATCTCTTTACGAAAATAGATCGGCACCTCCAGATCCTGATAGGGCGGGGTGAAGTCGTACTTCCGCTCGCGGGCCTCGGTCCTGAAGATGGTGTCGATGACATCGAACTCGCCGGCATCCATCCGGCGCTGGGCCTCATCCCAGTCCATGGCGGAGAGCCGGACCCTGACCCCGGTAACCCCCTCCCAGAGGCGCCACTGGTCCACCAGGATACCCTGGAGACGGCCGTCGGCCCCACGGAAGCTGAAAGGGGGGTAGTTATCGTCCATCACCACCCGGATGACCTGGGGGGCCGCCTGGAGTGGGCTGGCCCAGGGCAGGGGAGCAAGGAGGGGGGCGAGGATTAGGAGTAACAGGGGGGCGATGCGGTGGCGGCGCCGGGTACGGCGCGGCCGGAGGAAGAGCGGTCGTGGGCTGCGGGGCGCCCGTCGGGGGGGGAGATAGACCGGCCGCGCTGTCCGATGCCATCGGACCAGCTCCAGCCCGGAGAGCACGATGAGCCAACTGGTGTAGACCCAGACCAGGAAGATCGGGAGGGCCGCAAGGGCGCCGTAGATGGCGTTATAGTTGGCCACCCCCACCTGAAAATGGAAGTATCCCCACTGCACCAGCTGCCAGACGGTGCCGGCCGTCACCCCCCCCACGAGGGCGGAAGAGAGCCGCACCTTGGCGTTGGGGAGATAGAGGTAGAGGAAGGTCAGGGCCACCCAGATGCTGATATAGGGGAAGAGCCTGAACAGGAGGAGGATCGCCTCTCCCAGCCAGGTGCCCCGGATCAGCCACTGCACCAACCACTGGCTCTGCAGGGTGGAGGTCATGCTCACGGCCACCATCAACAGGACCGGCCCCACCACCACCACACTGAGATAGTCACTGAAACGGCGTCGCAGCGATCGGGTCTCACGTACCTCCAGGATGGCGTTGAACGCCTCTTCAATAGCGGTCAGCAGGCTCACCACCGTTACCAGCAGCATGACCAGGCCTATCAATCCCAGGGACCTGACGTTGGTGTTGTTGACATAGCCGATAATCCGGTCCACCAGATCCCGTGACGAGTCACCGGTCACCTGCAGCAGCAGCGGACCGAGGGCGTGCTGTACCCCGAGCCCCTTCAGCACCGAAAAGGCGATGGCCAGAAACGGCACCAAGGAGAGCACGGTGGTGTAGGTGAGGGCCGCGGCCCGCAGGGGGGCCTGGTGCTCCGCCGAGGCGGCGCCGAGACCGGCAATAAACCGGGCGGCCCGCTGCAGCCGGGGTGGGAGTCGGCGCAGGACGGGGTGGATATCCGGCGGATCGACAGACATGGATGCTAGGGTGCGCCGGTCAGGCATCTGCCGCAGCAGCAGGATGGCGCCATGACTACAGCAGCGACCTGACCGCCGCCAGCACGGCGTCATAGTCAGGTTCGTGGGTCACTTCCGGTACCTGTTGGATGTAGCGGACGGTATCGTTGGCATCCACCACAAAGATGCAACGGGCCAGGAGTTGCAGCTCCTTGATCAGCACCCCGTAGGCCAGGCCGAAGGAGCGGTCCCGATAGTCGGAGAGGGTCACCACCCGGTCGATGCCGGCGGCGCCGCACCACCGTTTCTGGGCAAAGGGAAGATCCATGCTGATAGTCAGCACCGCCACCCCCGCCGGCAGGGCTGCCGCCTCCTGGTTGAAACGGCGGGTCTCGGTGTCGCAGACCGGGGTGTCTAGGGAAGGCACCGCACTGATAATCCGCACCGTGCCGCGTGAGCTGGCCAGGGTAACGGGGGCCAGGGTGGTATCCACCACCTGGAAATCGGGGGCCCTGTCCCCCACCTGCAGGCCGGGCCCCATCAGGGTCATCGGATTGCCTTTGAAGGTGATCACGCCGTTTCGTTCTTCCATCTGCAGACCTCCTGATCGTCCGTTTGATAGCTGCACACACCCTACCAGCATACGGCGTCCATCCCGGCTGTCAAGCAACCGGGAGGCTGCCCGCTCCTCTACCGGGTCAGGATGCCGTGGCCGGCGATCTGCGGTGGCTAGCGCACCAGCTTGGACAGCTTTTTGAACGGTTCGGTGCCGGCCACCCGCAGCCACTGAAACAGCACCGATTCGGTGCAGGTGATGACTGCTCCAGCCTGACGCATCTCCTCCAGGGCGGTCTCCCAGTTGCGCCGGGCGCGGCTCATCACCGCATCCCGCACCACCTGGACGTGATACCCGGCGTCCAGCAGCTCAAGTACGGTCTGCAGCACGCAGACATGGGTCTCCATGCCGGTGATCACAATCTGTCGCCGACCGCCGGCACGCAGCTGTTCCACAAAGTCAGGGGAACCGCAGCAGCTGAAGGTCATCTTCTCATGCAGCCCCGCACCGGAGAGCCTCGCCTGCAGCTCCGGCAGGGAGGGACCCAACCCCTTTGTGTACTGCTCCGTCACCGCTACCGGCACCTGCAGCTCCTGCGCAGCCTCAAGCAGGATGGCGGTATTGGCGGTCAGTTGCCCCAGCACCTGCTGGTCCATGGCCTGACAGAGCCGCTCCTGGACATCGATCACCACCAGGAGCGACTCCTCGGCGGCGAGCAAAAAACGTTCTCGAATAGTTGACATAACAGTTCCTCCTCACAGGTCGATGCGTGCAGCGCAGCTTAGATTCAGTCGGCACGCAGGTCAAGCAAACTTTGTTTTATCTTCTCCGGTATCGACCTCCTGTATCAGAACAAACGGACTGACCACCAGCATCGCAAACCGTTGTTCCGGCTCCCGTTCCCAGGCGCCGGCCTGCGCCGCCGTCGGTTTGCCGATAAGGCGGGAGGCCAGCCAGGCCTGGACCTGTTGGCTATCATCAACCGCCAGCCGGAGGGCGACCTCAGGCAGCTCCAGCATCCCGTCCACCAGAAACAGCGCCCCCCGTTCATGGTGAGGCCGCAGCCATCCCCAGCACGCCTGATCCACCTGCAGCGCCAGCTCCTCCTTGTTTACCGTCATCGCCCGTCTCCTCCCCCGTTCATGGTGAGGCCGCAGCCATCCCCAGCACGCCTGATCCACCTGCAGCGCCAGCTCCTCCTTGTTTACCGTCATCGCCCGTCTCCTCCCGTTTTGGCCCGATGTGCCGATTAAATGTCAGCCGATACGATATCATGCTTGAATGCAGCCCCATTTCTGCTTTAATTATCCGGTAGCGTCAAGTAGTCCGACAAGGAGTTGCCGTCATGGCCTTTTCCGGAGACCTGGAACACCTCTCCATCGTTGATCTGATCCAGTTGCTGCACAGTACCCGCAAGACCGGCACCCTCCGGGTGACCGGCCGGAAGGGGACCATCTCGCTGGCCTTTCACGACGGCTACATCAACGGGGCTAGCCACTACGATACCGGCACCCGCACCGGCACCATACTTGTGGAAAACGGGGTGGTGGGCCGAGAGGAGCTCGAACGGGCACTGGCCCTGCAGTCTGAGGCCGGTGCGGCGAGACGCCCCCTGATCGCCACCCTGCTGGAAAACGGGCTGGTGGCGAAGGACGCCGCCTACCATGCCCTGGAGACGCTGATTGAACTGACCATCGTCGAGCTCCTCACCTGGAAGCGGGGGAGCTTTTCCCTTGAGCCGGATCTGATCACCGTCTGCGATGAGTTTCGCTACTTCCCGGAGAACCTTCAGGAAGAGTTGCAGCTGCCTACCGAACATATCCTGATGGACGCCCTTCGGATCTACGACGAGAAAAAGCGCGACGGCCTGATCCAGGACGAGGATGCAAGCGAACCCCCGGAGACGGCGGCCGGCGTGGGTGTACCCGTTGCCCAGGCCATCTCGGCCGACGATCTGGGGCTGGGGGATCTTGACGCCCTCGAGCGCAAGCGTCCCGCCTTCCACGAACCGCTGAAGGAACAGCCCTCCACTCGCCTCGGGGGGATCATGCAGCAGTTGAAAGGTGTCGCCACCCTGCCGGAGACGGCCCTGCTGCTCCTCCAGGCCGTGGCCTCCCTCCTGCCGCGGGCACTGACCCTGGTGGTCTGGGAACGGGAACTGGTGGCGGAACGGGGAGTCGGTATCACGTCAGCCGCCGCCACCGGGCCGGTGCTTGGTTTCAGACTACCCCTCTCCCCCGGCTCCCTCTTCCGTTCCGTCGTTGACACGGGTCAGCCCTTCTATGGCATACCACAGGACCAAACTATGCTGGCGGAGCTCTATGGGGCCATCCCACCGCCGACGGAGCCAGCGGTGCTGCTACTCCCCCTTAAACTGGGGAATCGGGTAGTGGCGATCATCTACGGGGATTTCGGCGGCCAGCCGGTTGTCGAGGTCCCGGTGGATCAGTTGGCCGGCTGCGCCGAATATGCCGGTCTTGCCATCGAAAGCGCGCTGCTGCGCCGGCAGCAGACGCCACATACGATGTAATACGGGGAGAACGCTATGGACATGAACCTGTTCAGTCAGATACTGGGGATAGCCTTTGAAAAACGGGTCTCCGACCTCCACTTCGAGGTGGACAATCCTCCCTTCTTCAGGGCCCACGGTCAACTGATCCGCTCTAAACTCCCCCCGCTCACCCCCCAAGACACCGAATTCATCGCCAAGACGGTCCTTGAACAGAGCAGTCGCACCCTGCCCAACGACCTGAGGGAGCTGGACGCCGCCTATGCCCTGCCCAATGGCGGTCGGTTCCGGGTGAGCATCTTCCGGCAACGCAGCAGCATCGGCATCGTGATGCGGGTGATCCCCCCCTCCATCGCCAACTTTACCGAACTGAACCTGCCACCGGTCCTGGGGGAGATCTGCAGGGCCCCCAACGGCCTGATCCTGGTCACCGGCCCCACCGGCAACGGCAAGTCAACCACCCTTGCCTCCATGCTGCAGCACCTGAACCAGACCGATAACTTCAACATCATCACCATCGAAGACCCGATCGAGTTCCTCTTTACCTCCGACAAGAGCTGCATCATCCAGCGGGAGGTGGGGATCGACACCGGCAGCTTCAGCGCCGCGCTCAAGGCCTCGTTACGGATGGACCCGGATGTGATCATGGTGGGTGAGATGCGGGACCTGGAGACCATCGACGCCTGCATCAAGGCGGCGGAGACCGGCCATCTGGTCTTTTCCACCCTGCACACCCAGAGCGCCGCCTCCACCATCAACCGTCTGGTGGGGCACTTCCCCCCCGACTCCCAGGAGGTGATCCGCCAGCGGCTGGCCGACATCCTGGTGGCCACCGTATCCCTGCGCCTGATCAGCGACAAGACCGGAGAGCGGGTGTTGCCGGTAGTGGAGATCATGCGTACCACCACCACCATCCAGGCCTGCATCCGCGAGGGACGGTTCGACGAGATCGAGAAACATATCGAGAACGGCCGCACCCAGTATCAGATGCAGACCCTGGACCAGCACCTGGTACAGCTCTGCCAGCAGAACCTGATCACCTTTGAGCAGGCAAAGCGGATCACCCGTTCCATGGACCTGGAGCGGAAACTGACCTTTGGTGAGTGATGACGAGCAGGGGCGGAGGTGACCCGTCGAATTCAGTTTCAGCTTCTGTCGTTCTCCGGTATGATGCCGTCACCATCGGCGCACGCGCCCATCCAACAGATCACGACGAAAGGTTTTACCCATGGCACAGGCACAAAAAGGCGATCGGGTACGGATAGACTACACCGGCACCCTGGAAGACGGCAGCATATTCGATTCAACCCTGGAAGAGGAGTGTTGTGAAGACGGCCATTGCAGCACTGACGGCTGTGAGGACGAAGAGTGCGGCTGCGGCGAGAGCGGACCGATGGAACTGACCATCGGCAACGAGGATTTCTTTCCCCAGATCGAGGAGGCACTGATCGGGATGGCGCCGGGTGAGCAGAAGACCGTGGTCATCCCGGCGGCAGCGGCCTTCGGGGAGTACGATGAGGAACGAGTGTTTACCGTGCCGCGCGCGGACCTCCCGGATGATATGCCGGTGGAGGTGGGGGAAGAGCTGGTGCTGACCGGCGAGGAGGGCGAGGATGAACTGGCGGTTACCGTGGTGGAGGCCTCTGCGGAGAGTGTCACCTTCGACGCCAACCATCCGCTGGCCGGCGAGGACCTGACCTTTGAGATCACCTTGACCGAGATCCTCCCGGCATGAGGGATACAACGGCCGGTAGCGCCTGAGGGCCCGTAACGGCGATGCGACGAAAGAGAGGCCCGCAAAAATTTGCGGGCCTTTTACGATGTCGTCCAGAGCGGGGCATGGTTGGAGGTGAACAGCGGAGGGTCACACCTTACGATCGGCGCAATGGCGGGGTGTCGCGTAAATTCCTGCGATAGGAAACGTCGTACCCTGCTCCGCTCCCAACCACTCGGATGCCGAAACGAGGTATAGAGCTGCAGGTCACCTTCGTAGAACGGTTCCGTGGCATACTGGGACGCCTCGTCGCCAAAGGCCGGCATATTGAAGATCGCCAGATTGAGGAAACCGATCTGCTCGGCATGGCGCGCCACGAAGTCCAGGGTGCGCCGGGCAGCGGCCTCATCCTCGGCCGGTGTGCCGAACAACAGGTAGCAGTAGACGCCGATCCCCACCGTTTGCAGGTTTTTCAGCACCTGGCCGGCAATCCCCAGATCAATCCCCTTACTCAGACGATCCAACACCCCCTGATCGCCGGATTCCAGACCCAGTTTAAGCAGCACACAGCCTGATTCCCGCAACGCCCGGCAAAACGCCAAATCAGCCAACTGTTCGTCAAAGCGCGCGAACCCGTACCAAGGGGCGCCGGGCGGCGTCTCCGCCAGCAGCCGCAACAGGGCCGGGCTGATGGCGTTGTCCAGCAGGTGCAGCAGCCGCGGCTGATGCCGGGCAACCAGCGTCTGTAGCTCGCTCAGCGCCTGTCGGGCGGGGAGCGGCTGGTAGCGATTGCCCTCGGCCCGCTCCGGGCAGAAGGAGCAACGGTTCCACCAGCAGCCAGCGGCAGCGCTGTAGGGCAGGATCAGAGCAGGGCTGAGATAGTCCTGCAGCGGCAGCTGGTCATAGGCCGGCAGGCCGTTGTTGACCGGCTGAGTCGCACCCAACAGCTCCAGCAGCGGCCCCTCTCCTGGCCCGGCAATCAGCTGATCCACCAGGCCGTCAAAGGGGTTGCGCCAATCGGGCCGGGCCAGCCAGGAGCCCACCAAGCCGCCCCCCAGCACGACCTTGAGCTGCGGATACTGCTGCCGCAGCAGGCCGATCAGGCCGAACGTAGTCAGGGCTTGGCTTAAATAATTGAGCGAGATGCCTACGGTACTGATGCCATCCAGCAGCTGCGGCAGCCGTTGGTTAAAAAAGGTGAAGAAGGGATTTTGCCGGGGGTTCTCGGCAGCCCAGAGCAGATCGGCGCTGCGCAACGGCGAGCGCTCGGCGTGGCGGTAGTCGGCCAGGCCGAGGGTGGCAGCGCTGGTTGTACCGGCCATGGCCAGCACACGGTTCAGGTCGCGCACCGCCGTGGGGTAGCGGTCCATATTATGATAGGTGTCCGGTGAGCGGAGCAGTGCCAGGTTGCGCTGGCAATGGCGGGCCGCTCGCCGGGTCCAGGTGTCGTCAGCGGTCGGCGGCTGCTCCAGCAGCCAGAGTTGCCCCTCCAGGTTGGCATCCCACAGCCGGCAGGGGATGTTGTTGGCCTGCAGCGCCCCGGCCAGACGGGCAATGCCGGCCGGTGGCTCGCAGGCCTTGGCGATGGGGGGGAAGATCAGCAGCATGGTACGGGTGTAAGGCCACGACATTCAATCATTGGTACGGCTCCGGAATTTCTCTTCGACAACGTCGCAAGAATATGCTTTCTATTTGTCAACGGCGAGGCATCCGACGTTGAAATAACCGACTACCATTAGGAGCACCAATATGGCTATCAAAAACGGGCTTCCTCCGCTTCACCCCGGCATATTCCTGAAGGAACTACTTGATGAGCTGGGCATGTCACAAAACGCCTTTGCTCAGGCAATCGGCGTCTCACCCATGCGCATATCGTACGTCATCAAAGGCACACGGCCTGTTACCGCAGAGCTGGCCGTTCTTTTCGGCAAGGCGTTCGGTCAGACTCCAACCTACTGGATGAACCTGCAAACCAGCTATGACCTGAAGACCGCTCAAAAGGCGATGTTACAGAGGGTGCAACAGTTACAGCCGCTTTTGATGGCAGCATAGCGGGTTGTTTGCCAAGACCACAACGACCGCAGGAGGTACAAACCATGATCCCGGAAAAACTGCTGGAAATTATGAAACAGGATGGCGTGGTAGCCATTGCAACCCTGGGTGCGGATGGCCCGCATATGGTCAACACCTGGAACAGTTATCTCAGAGCCACCGAAGATGGCCGCCTGTTGATCCCTGCCGGTTACATGCATCGCACCGAGGCGAACATTGCGTTCAACCCGGAGGTACTAATAACCCTGGGCAGTAGCAAGGTCAAAGGCCTGTATGGGCCGGGTGCCGGTTTTCTGATTAAGGGCAAGGCTCAATTTGTGACATCAGGCCCAGATTTTGATCTGCTCAAGGCAAAATTCGAATGGCTGCGGGCCACCGTGGTTGTTACCATCGAGTCTGCCACGCAGACCTGGTAATATTCGCTAGCTGCAGAGGCAAAAAGGGACAGGCTGCTTTTTCTAGCCAAGCTTAAAATCAGCCTGCCCCCTGTACTCGCCAAGTGACTATGCCTATTTGGAATTACCCCCCGGCTCCGGCTTCGCCCCTAGCGGCGAAGGGTTCTTCCGCCTGTCGGTCTTCGGCCAGCCGGGCGCGCAGTTGTGACTTATGGCACAGATGACCTAGCAAAATCCGTCCTACTGCTTAAAGCTGACGGCACACCGTGGGAATCTGACGAGGAGCAGTCACCAGAAAAAAATCGCCTAAAATGAAGAAGTCTTCCAACAAAGTAAATCCTGAAACGGAGGTTTTTATTCAAGATTAACCCCCTCACTGCCTGTAATTGATCTGCAGTGCGGGCAGATAAACTCCTTGCCTTCACCCTTAAACTGCTGTAATATTTTTACCAATCTGGACGGGCCACACGGCCCGTCTTTTATTTTGCAAGGAGCTTACCACCATGCAGGAACGTATCCGCAACATCGCCATCATCGCCCACGTCGACCACGGCAAGACCACCCTGGTGGACGCCATGCTCAAGCACTCCGGGGTGTTCCGCGAGAACGAGGCCATCACCGAGCGGGTGATGGATTCCAACGACCTGGAGAAGGAGCGCGGCATCACCATCCTGGCCAAGAACCTCTCCATCCACCATGGCCGCTACAAGATCAACATCGTGGATACTCCCGGCCACGCCGACTTCGGCGGCGAGGTGGAGCGTGTCTTGAAGATGGTGGACTCGGTGCTGCTCCTGGTGGACGCCCTGGACGGGCCGATGCCCCAGACCCGCTTCGTGTTGAAGAAGTCGCTGGACCTGGGCCTCAAGCCGATTGTGGTGATCAACAAGATCGACCGTCCCGGCTCCCGGCCGGACGAGGTGCTGAACATGGTCTTCGACCTGTTCTGCGAACTGAACGCCTCGGACGAGCAGCTGGAGTTCCCGGTAGTCTACACCAGCGCCAAGATGGGCTTTGCCAAGCTGGACATGGCCAGTGAATCCAACAGCATGGAACCGCTGTTCGCCGTGGTGGAATCCAATGTCCGCCCCCCGAAAGGAGATGCCAAGGCCCCGTTTCAGATGCTGATCGCCAACATCGACTATAACGACTACATCGGCCGGATCGCCACCGGCCGGATCTTCAACGGCCAGGTGAAATCCGGCGAGACCGTGGCCATGATCAAGAGCGACGGCACGGTGAGCCGCGGCCGGATCACCAAACTGCTGGGCTACGAGGGGTTAAAGCAGGTGGAGATCCAGGAGGCCGGCACCGGCGATATCGTGACCGTGGCCGGTTTCGAGGAGATCAGCATCGGCGAGACCCTGGCCTCGGCCGACAATCCGGTGGCGGTCCCCTACGTCTCCATCGACGAACCGACCCTCGCCATGAACTTCATGGTCAACACCTCCCCCTTTGCCGGCCGGGAGGGGAAATGGGTCACCTCGCGCAACATCCGGGAACGGCTGACCAAGGAGCTGCGTACCAACGTCTCCCTGCGGGTGGAGGACACCGACTCGCCGGACACCTTCAAGATCTCCGGCCGGGGTGAGCTGCACCTTTCGATCCTGATCGAGAACATGCGCCGGGAAGGGTTCGAGCTGGCGGTCTCCAAGCCGGAGGTGATCGTCCGGGAGAAGGACGGCGTCAGGCTGGAGCCGATGGAATACCTGGTGGTGGATGTGGCCACCGACTACCAGGGGGCGATCATCGAAAAGATGGGGCCCCGCAAGGGTGAGATGGTGGCCATGCACCCGATGGGCGAGATGGTGCGCCTGGAGTTTGTGATCCCGGCCCGGGGGCTGATCGGCCTGCGCGGTGAGGTGCTGACCGATACCCGCGGTACGGCGGTGATGACCCACACCTTCCATGAGTACGCGCCGTTCAAAGGGGAGATCCCCGGCCGTAAAAACGGGGTGCTGATCGCCATGGAGCACGGTGAGACCACCGCCTATTCACTGGATGCCCTGCAGCCACGCGGTATCCTGTTTATTGGCCCCGGCGTGGAGGTCTACGGCGGTATGATCATCGGCGAACACAGCCGCGACAACGACCTGGAGGTCAATCCCAACAAGGGGAAAAAACTGACCAACGTGCGGGCCTCCGGCTCCGATGATGCCATCAAACTGACCCCGCCCAAGATCCTGACCCTGGAACAGGCCCTGGAATTCATCGACGATGACGAACTGGTGGAGGTGACCCCCCACTCGATCCGGCTGCGCAAGAAGGAGCTGGACCCCCACCAGCGCAAAAAGAAGAACAAGTAACCGCTGACACCTGTCCCCTGCCAGACGGCACGGCCTCTCCCGGCCGTGCCGTTTTTTTGCCTTGACTTCACCAGATCAGACGACTAAACAGGAATGAACGATCATTCACTGAGGAATACCATGGCACGGGAAGAAAAACGGGACGCAATCCTGCAGGCCACCCTGGAACTGGTGGCGGAGCACGGCTTTCACGACGCCCCCTGCTCGCTGATCGCCGAGCGGGCCGGGGTGGCGGCCGGCACCATCTACCGTTATTTCGAGAGCAAGGACGAACTGATCGTGGCGGTCTACCGCGACCTGGAGACCAAGATCAACACCACCCTGCTCAGGGGTTACACCCTGGAAGCGCCGTTTCGCGAACGTTTTGTGCACCTGGTGAGCGGCCTGTTGCAGTACTTCATCGACTCCCCCCTCGAGTTCAAATACATTGAACAGTTTCACCACTCCCCCTACGGCGTTGCCTTCCGACGGGACAAGATGCTCGGCCAGGACGATCCCGAGGACTGCAATATCTATTGCGAACTGTTCAAGCAGGGGGTGACGCAGCAGGTCATCAAAGACCTGCCGCTGGTGCTGCTGTTCGATCTGTCCTTCGGCCCGATCATCTCGGTGGCACGCAATCATATCCTTGGCTTTATCCATCTGGATGCCGCCCTTGTCCGGCAGATCGCCGAGGCCTGCTGGGACTCCCTGAAACGCTGAGACCATCCCTGAATGTTCATTCATTTCGAACGCTACTACCAACCCGCGAGGTATACCGATGTTTGAGACCAGACCCGCCCGACTGATGGCCCTGACCACACTCCTGGCACTAGCACTGTCCATGTCCGCCTGTGGCAAGAAACAGGCCCCCAAGATGCAGGGCGGTCCGCCTGAGGTGAGCGTCATCACCATCGCGCCGCAGCGGGTGACCCTGACCACCGAGCTGCCCGGCCGCACCTCACCCCACCTGATCGCCGAGGTCAGGCCCCAGGTAGGAGGCATCATCAAAAAACGCCTCTTTGTCGAAGGGAGTGACGTCAAGGCAGGACAAGTGTTGTATCAGATCGAACCGGCCAGCTACGAGGCGACCCTGGCCAGCGCGCGGGCGGCGCAGGCCCGGGCTGAGGCGATCTTGGGCACGGCACGCCTGAAGGCACAGCGGTACCGTGACCTGGTGAAGATCAAGGCGGTGAGCCAGCAGGACAACGACGACGCCCAGGCCGCCTTCAAGCAGGCCGAGGCCGATCTGGCAGCGGCAAAGGCGGCGGTGGAGACCGCCCGGATCAACCTGGCCTACACCCGGATAACCGCTCCGATCTCCGGCCGTATCGGCCGTTCCAGCGTCACCGAAGGGGCCCTGGTCACCGCCAGCCAACCCACCGCCCTGGCCACTATCCAAGAGTTGAGCCCGATCTATGTGGACCTGACCGAATCCAGCGCCGATCTGCTCAGGCTGAAGCACGAGCTGGCCGGCGGCCTGCTGCAAAAGGATCGCAGCGGGGCCCAGGCCACGGTCAGATTGATCTTGGAGGACGGGACCCCGTACCCGCTCCCCGGCATTCTGAAGTTCTCCGAGGTGACCGTTGACCCGAGTACCGGCTCCATCACCCTGCGGGCCCTGTTCCCCAACCCGAAGCAGACCCTGCTCCCTGGCATGTTCGTGCGGGCCCAGGTGGAGGAGGGGGTGAACGACCACGCCATCCTGGTGCCGCAGCGAGGGGTTACCCGCGATCCGAAAGGGGGTGCCCTGGTGATGCTGGTGGGCGCCGACGATAAGGTGGAACCGCGGCCGATCCAGGTGGCCCGGACCGTGGGGGACAACTGGCTGGTGAGCGACGGCCTTAAGCCCGGCGACCGCGTCATCATGGAAGGGATCCAGCGCGCGCGTCCCGGCACGCCGGTGAAGGTGGTGCCGTTTAGCGCAGCACCGGCTACCGCTGCCGCCACCCCCCAGCCTGCAGCTGCCAAAAAATAAAGGAGCCGCTCCATGCCCCGTTTCTTCATAAACCGTCCGATCTTCGCCTGGGTCATCGCCATCATCGTCATGCTGGCCGGCCTCTTGGCCATAAAGACCCTGCCGGTCTCCCAGTATCCCCCCATCGCACCACCCCAGATCGCCATCAACGCCGTCTACCCCGGCGCATCGGCCCAGACGGTGCAGGATACCGTGACCCAGGTGATCGAACAGAAGCTGAACGGCATCGACAACCTGATCTACATGGCCTCCACCAGCGACTCCTCCGGCGCCGTATCGATCACCCTCACCTTCAAGGCCGGCACCGACCCGAACATCGCTCAGGTGCAGGTACAGAACAAACTGCAGCTGGCCACCCCGCTGCTGCCCCAGGTGGTGCAGCGGCAGGGGATCTCGGTGGTCAAATCTACCCGTAACTTCCTGCTGATCGTCGGCCTGGTCTCGGAAGACGGTTCCATGGACCGCAACGCCCTGACCGACTATATGGTCTCCAATATCCAGGACAACATCAGCCGTCTGGACGGGGTCGGCGAGGTGGTGCTGTTCGGCACCCAGAACGCCATGCGGATATGGCTCGATCCCCTCAAGCTGAACAACTACCACCTGACCAGCAGTGACGTGAGCGCCGCGCTGCAGGCCCAGAACGTCCAAGTCTCAGCCGGTCAGTTCGGCGGCACCCCGGCCACCCAGGGGCAGCAGTTGAACGCCACCATCACCGCCCGCACCCTGCTGCAGACCCCGGAGCAGTTCGGCGCCATCGTGCTCCGCACCAACAGCGACGGCTCCACCGTGCACCTGCGGGATGTGGCGGAATGCAAGATCGGCACCGAGGACTACAACGTCCAGTCGTTCTACAACGGCAAACCGCTGGGCGGCATGGCGATCCGTCTGGCGGCGGGCGCCAACGCCCTGGATACCGGCAACCGGGTCAAGGCCAAGATGGCCGAGCTCTCCAAGTATTTCCCTGCCGGCATGAAGGTAGTCTACCCCTACGACACCACCCCCTTTGTCAAGATCTCCATCGAAGAGGTGGTCCACACCCTGATCGAGGCGATCTTCCTGGTGTTCATCATCATGTTCCTGTTCCTGCAGAACATCCGGGCCACCCTGATCCCCACCATCGCCGTGCCGGTGGTGTTGCTCGGCACCATGGGGGTATTGGCTGCCACCGGATTCTCCATCAACACCCTGACCATGTTCGCCCTGGTCATCGTCATCGGCCTCCTGGTGGATGATGCCATCGTGGTGGTGGAGAACGTGGAGCGGATCATGTCCGAGGAGGGGTTATCGCCCCACGACGCCACCATTAAGTCCATGGGGCAGATCACCAGCGCCCTCTGGGGGATCGCCACCGTCCTGACGGCGGTCTTCCTGCCGATGGCCTTCTTCGGCGGCTCCACCGGCGTCATCTACCGTCAATTCTCGGTCACCATCATCTCGGCCATGATCCTCTCGGTCTTCACCGCCATGATCCTGACCCCGGCCCTCTGCGCCACCCTCTTGAAACCGATCGAGAAGGGGCACCATTTCGGCGAGACCGGCTGGTTCAGGTGGTTCTTCCGCTACTTCAACCGCGCCTTCGACTGGACCCGGAGCAAGTATGAGGGGATCGTCGGCCGCTCCTTCGGCAAACCGCTACGCTACCTGCTGCTCTACGGCTGCATCGTGGCGGCCATGGCCTTCTTCTTCCTGCGGCTCCCGACCGCCTTCCTGCCGGACGAGGATCAGGGGTTTCTGATCTGCCAGGTGCAGCTGCCGGCCGGAGCGACCCAGGAACGAACCCTGCAGGTGATAAAACAGTTAGAACAGCATTTCCTGAAAGATGAGACCAAGACGGTGGAAGGGGTCATCACCGTCAGCGGGTTCAGCTTCGCCGGCCGCGGCCAGAACATGGGGCTGGCCTTTGTCAAACTCAAAGACTGGAGCCAGCGCCAGTCGGCCAGCTTGAAGGCACCAGCCATCGCCGCCCGAGCCATGGCGGCCTTCTCAAAGTTTCGCGACGGGTTGGTGTTTGCCTTTGCCCCGCCTGCGGTGCTGGAGTTGGGGGTAGCCAACGGCTTCGACTTCCAGCTGCAGGACCGGGCTGGCCTGGGCCATGCCAAGCTGATGGCGGCCCGCAACCAGTTGCTGGGGATGGCGATGAAGGATCCGAAACTGGTGGCGGTGCGTCCCAACGGTCAGGATGACTCGCCCCAGTTCAAGCTGGACATCGATGATGTCCGGGCCGGGGCCCTGGGACTCTCCCTGGCCAGCATCAACGACGTGCTCTCCACCGCCTGGGGCAGCTCCTACGTCAACGACTTCATCCAGAACGGCCGGGTCAAGAAGGTCTATCTCCAGGCGGATGCCCGCTACCGGATGGTGCCGGAGGATATCAACCGCTGGTACGTGCGGAACAACCAGGGAGAGATGGTGCCGTTCTCGTCCTTTGCCACTGCCCGCTGGCAGTACGGTTCACCCCGCCTGGAACGGTATAACGGTATCCCCTCTGTTGAGATATTGGGCCAGGCAGCACCTGGGGTGAGCACCGGCGAGGCGATGGCCGAGATGGAGAAGATGGCC
>JAJYCS010000033.1 GCA_021778115.1 Deltaproteobacteria bacterium | reverse complement strand
CGGAGATATGCACCAGGCCATCGGTACCGGGCAGGATCTCGACAAAGGCGCCGAACTCCATGATCTTCTTGACGGTGCCCATGTAGAGCTTACCCTCTTCGGCCTCGTCGGTTAAGCCCCGGATCAGCTCGATGGCGGCGTCGCAGGCAGCCTTGTCGGAGCTGGCGATATTGATCTTGCCGCTGTCCTCGATATCGATGGAGACGCCGGTGGTCTCGGTGATGCTGCGGATGGTCTTGCCGCCGGAACCGATGACGTCGCGGATCCGGTCCGGCTTGATGAAGATGGTGGTGATGCGCGGCGCGAAGGCCGACATCTCCTCGCGGGGTGCGGCCAGACACTGGGCCATCTTGCCCAGGATGAACAGACGGCCGTCTTTGGCCTGTTTCAGCGCCTGTGCCATGATCTCCTTGCTAACGCCGCCGATCTTGATGTCCATCTGCAGGGCGGTCACGCCGTCGGCGGAACCGGCCACCTTGAAGTCCATATCGCCCAGGTGATCCTCGTCACCCAAGATATCGGTCAGCACCGCCACCTTGTCCCCTTCCTTGATCAGGCCCATGGCGATACCGGCCACCGGGGCCTTCACCGGCACCCCGGCGTCCATCAGCGACAGACAGCCGCTGCAGACCGAGGCCATGGAAGAAGAGCCGTTACTCTCCAGGGTCTCGCAGACGATCCGGATGGTATAGGGGAACTGGTCGTGGTCCGGCACGATGGCGGCAATGGCCCGCTCGGCCAGCATGCCGTGGCCGATCTCGCGGCGGCCGGGGGCCAGGCGGAAGGAAGTTTCGCCCACCGAAAACGGCGGGAAGTTGTAGTGCAGCAGAAACCGCTTGCGGGTATCACGCTGGAACAGGTTGTCGATCCGTTGCTCGTCCTGGGAGGTGCCCAGGGTGGCGGCGGCCAGGACTTGCGTCTCACCGCGGGTGAAGAGGGTCGAACCATGCACGCGGGGCAGCAGACCGGCCTCAATGGCAATCGGGCGGATGGTGGTAGTGTCGCGGCCATCGATCCGGATACCGGTTTCCAGGACGTCGGCACGCATCCGCTCATACTCGAGATCCCCCAGAAAGCCCTTGATTTCTTTGGCACGGCCTTCATAGTCAGCGGCAAGCGCTTCCAGTATGTCGGCCTTGATCTGGGCCACCTCGGCGTAGCGCTCCTGCTTGGCCTTGATCTTGAACGCCTGGGCTATCCGATCGAAGGCCAGCTCGTGCACCTTTGCCTTGAGCGCCTCGTCAACCTGGGGCGGCGGAACTTCACGTTTGGCCACACCGGCCTTCTTCTGCAGCTCTTCCTGGGCGGCCAGAATCCCCTGCACCGCGTCCTTGGCAAAGAAGATCGCCTCCAGCATATCCTCTTCGGTGACGAATTTGGCCTCCCCCTCCACCATGAAGATGGCGTCACGGCCGGCGGCCACCACGATCTCCATGTCGCTCTGCTCAAGCTCGGCCACGGAGGGGTTGGCGATCAGCCTACCACCCACCCGTCCCACCATCACACCGGCAATCGGCCCCTGGAACGGGATGTCGGAGATGCCCAGGGCGACCGAGGCGCCGATCATGGCAAGGATACCGGGATTATGGTCCTCTTCGGCCGACAAGACGGTGGCCATGATCTGGGTGTCATTCAGGAAGTTCTCGGGGAAAAGCGGCCGGATCGGGCGATCGATCAGACGGCAGGTCAGGGTCTCGGCATCGGCCGGCCGGGCCTCACGCTTGAAGAAACCGCCGGGGATCCTGCCGCCGGCATAGGCCTTCTCGGTGTAGTTGACCGTCAGGGGGAAGAAGTCCTGCCCTTCCTTGGCATCCTTTGAGGCAACGGCGGTCACCAGCACCACCGTGTCTCCGGACTGCACCACCACCGCGCCATTGGCCTGCTTGGCCATCTTGCCGGTGGAGATCTTGACCTGCATGTTGCCTACGGTCGCCTCAACGCATTGCTCGTTAAACGTCATCTCTTTCTCCTTTGCAGTTTGCGCTGGGGCCGTCGATACCTGGTCCGGTTTCCGGGCCACTTATCCACGTCCCCAACAGGGTGAACGAAACAGCAAAAGGGCCCTACAGCCCTTTTGCGATGTCTATTGGTACGGGCACGGTCCTAACGTACCGCGCAGACGACGTGCCCGCTGATTACCTGCGGATGCCAAGACGCTCAATCACGACCTTATAGCGGTCCAGACTTTTCGACTTCAGGTAGTCAAGCATGCGGCGGCGCTGTCCCACCAGCTTGAGCAGCCCCCGACGGCTGTGGTGATCCTTCTTGTGCACCTTGAAATGCTCGGTCAGGTACGTAATCCGCTCTGTCAAGATGGCTATCTGGACCTCAGGGGAGCCGGTATCACCCTCATGCTTCTTAAAATTGTTGATGATCTCTTGTTTTTTTTCAGTTGCCAGCACGTTCAAGCTCCTCCTGTACCGCTTGTGGTAATACGTGTCGAAACACGGTAAAAACGTAAAAGGGATAACTACATATCACACGTTCGGGACAACTGTAAAGCAATTAACGCGAGGCGAAGCCCCGTTGCAACACCAAGCGTCCCTGATGGTTACGGGCCACCGCCAGCAAGACGCCGTCGGCCACCAGGGCGCAACAGCCGCCCTCCGCCAGTGTGGACAAGGCGCAGCGGTACGGGACCTGTCCGTTGCGCACCAACCGGGCCGCTTCATCCTCCAACGCAAGGTGCGGCAGATGTCCCAGCATGGCCAGCGGCGCCAGCAGATGCTGCGCCAGACGTCCCTCGGCAACGGTCACCGCAAGCTGCTCAGGGGTCAGGGCCTGCTCCAGGCGGAACGGACCACTCACGGTACGACGCAATGCCGTCAGACAGGCACCACAGCCCAACACGCGCCCCAGGTCGTCAGCCAATGACCGCACATAGGTGCCACGGGAACAGCGAACCAGCACCCGGGCCAACGGCGGTGTAAAATTTAACAGATCAAACTGCCAGATACTAACCTGACGGGGCTCCCGCGCGACCTCCACCCCTTTGCGGGCCAATCTGTAAAGCGGCTGACCGCCCTGCTTGATGGCCGAGAACATCGGCGGCACCTGGCTGATCTCACCCGTAAGGCTGGCCATCGCCTGGAGCAGTGTGGCTTCACTCACCTGCGAGCTGCCTGTTTCACGCAACGCTGTGCCGGTTATGTCCAGGGTGTCGGTGGTGAGCCCCAGTTGCAGGGTGGCCTGATACTGTTTCTCCCCTTCGTCCAGAAACGGGATCGCCTTGGTCCCCTCCCCCACCGCAATCGGCAGCACACCGGTGGCAAAGGGATCGAGAGTGCCGGTATGCCCCACCTTCCTGGTGCCGAGGATATGCCGCACCCGATTGACGATATCGTGGGAGCTGCAGCCTGCCGGTTTGTCAATGACCAGGAAGCCGTCTACCACGCCGCCTCGTTCACCGCCTGATAGACGATCCGTTTCACCTCGTCCAGCGTCCCCTCCACGGTGCCGCCGGCGGCATTGTGATGGCCACCGCCGCCAAAGGCCCGCGCCAACGTAGCCACGTTGACCGCCCCCTTGGAACGGAAGCCCACCTTGAACCTGCGCTCCTCCAGTTGCCGGAAGAATATAGCCACCTCCACCCCAGCCACGGAGCGGGGGTAGTTAACAAAACCGTCGGTCAACTCGGCATCGGCGCCGGTGGCGGCGTACATAGCCAGGGTGACCGTCAGCGAGGCGGCCTGACCGTTCCGGATGAACTCCAGGGTCGGCAACGCCAGCGCCAGCAGCTCCAAACGCTTGCGTGGCTGGCTCTCGTACAGTTTTTCCGCCACGCTCCAGGCGTTCAGCCCCCCCGCTTCCACCAGCTCACCGGCAGCCTCAAAGGCCTCACGGTTGGCGTTAGAATACCGGAAGGAACCGGTATCGGTCAGCACCGCTACATACAGGCAGAGCGCCGTGTCGTAATCGACCTTGAATCCATATGCCTTGGCGATGCGCCAGACCAGCAGCCCGGTTGCAGCGGCCCGTTCGTCGATCAGATTGAGATCACCGAACGGTTCACAGGTCAGGTGATGGTCAAGATTGATGGTCCGGCCAATCCGCGTGAAGGAAGTAAACTGGTTACCCGCACGACGGAACTCACCCACATCCAGCACAAAGGCCAGATCAAACGCCTGATTCGGAATCTCACGACGCACCAGGTCGGCCCCTGGCAGAAAACGGTACAGCTCCGGCACCGGGTCGGCCAGATGTACCACCACTTCTCGGCCTGCGGCCCGCAGAAAGGCCGCCAGACCAAGCGAGGAGCCGATGGCATCGCCATCGGGCCCCTCATGGCTGGTTACCAGCACCGTCCGGCTCTGCCGGATCGCGCTAACGATCTGTTGAATCGTTTCCGTCATTACCCCCGCCTACCTCCCGCAGCAGGTCGTCGATCCGCTGGCCATACTCCTGGGAATGATCGTATTTGAAAAGGATGTCCGGGGTGTAGCGCATCTTGAGCACCTTGCCCAATTCACGGCGGATATGGCTGGCGGCGCTCTTCAGGCCGGCCTCGGTGTTCTTCTTGGCGACCTCGTCGCCGATCACCGTAAAGAAGATCCGCGCCAGATGCAGGTCGTCGGTCACCTCCACGCCGGTGATGGTGACAAACCCGATGCGGGGGTCGTTCAGCCCCCGCATCAGCATGGTGGATATGGTGGTATGGATGGTCTCGGCGACCTTGTCGGAACGTTTGTGTTGCATGGAATATTACCTATAGTTTTGCAGCGACCTTCTCCATCTCGAACGCTTCGATAATGTCACCGGCCTTGATGTCGTTGTAGTTCTCCAGCCCCATGCCGCACTCATAACCGGAGGCCACTTCCTTGACGTCGTCCTTGAAGCGGCGCAGGGTGGCCAGCTTGCCCTCGTACACCACCACGTTGTCCCGCAAGAGGCGGACCTGAGCGTTGCGGACGATCTTGCCATCCTGGACAAAGGAACCGGCCACGTTGCCCACCTTGGGTACCGAGAAGATCTCGCGGATCTCGGCACGACCCAGGTACTTCTCCTTCAGGACCGGTTCCAGGAGGCCCTCCATCGCCTTACGGACATCGTCAACGGCGTCGTAGATGACGTTGTACAGGCGGATGTCGACCCCCTCCTTCTCGGCCATGGCCTGGGCCTTCACCTCGGGACGGATACTGAAGCCGATGATGATGGCGTTGGAGGCGGTGGCCAGGTTGACGTCCGACTCGGTGATGGCGCCGACGGCGGTATGGATCACGTTCAGGCGGACCGCATCGGTGGAGAGCTTGCGCAGCGACTCGGCCACGGCCTCCACCGAACCCTGCACGTCGGCCTTGACGATGACGTTGAGGTCCTTGACCTCTCCCTTCTGGATCTTCTCATAGAGCTGTTCCAGGGACATCTTGGCATGCTTGGCCAGCTCCATCTCGCGTTGTTTGATCTGACGCAGGGTGGCAATCTCCTTGGCCTGTTTCTCGTCTGTCATGGTCACAAAGATGTCACCGGCGTCCGGTACCCCGGAGAGACCGATCACCTCCACCGGCATGGCTGGGCCGGCCTCATGAACCCGCTCACCACGGTCGTTCTGCATGGCCCGCACCCGGCCGGAGTGGGTCCCCACCACACAGTAGTCGCCGGTCCGCAGGGTCCCCTCCTGCACCAGGACGGTGGCCACCGGGCCACGCCCCTTATCCAGCTTGCCTTCCACGATGGTCCCCTTGCCGGCCTTGTCCGGGTTGGCCTTGAGCTCCATCAGATCGGCCTGCAGCAGGACCATCTCCAGCAACCCTTCGAGGTTGATCCGCTTTTTGGCAGAGACCTCCACCATGGTGGTGTCGCCGCCCCAGTCGGAGGCCACCAGCCCTTGCTCGGTCAGTTCCTGCTTGACCCGATCAGGCTTGGCGTCCGGCTTGTCGATCTTGTTGATGGCAACGATGATCGGCACCCCGGCGGCCTTGGAGTGGTTGATCGCCTCCTTGGTCTGGGGCATGACGCCGTCGTCGGCCGCCACCACCAGGATGACGATATCAGTCACCTTGGCGCCCCGGGCACGCATGGCGGTAAAGGCCTCGTGACCGGGGGTGTCCAGGAAGGTGATCTTGCGGCCGTGGAGCTCCACGTCGTAGGCGCCGATATGCTGGGTGATGCCGCCGGCTTCACCGGCGATGACGTTGGCCTCGCGAATGGCGTCCAAGAGCGAGGTCTTGCCATGGTCGACGTGCCCCATAATCGTGACCACCGGCGGCCGTTCACGGAGCAGTTCCGGCGCATCGGGGGTGAATTCCAGGATCTCGTCCAGGTCCACCGCCACGTTTTCCACTTCATACTCGTAGTCGGATGCCAGGATGACGGCGGCATCGTAGTCCAGCACATGGTTGATGGTGACCATGGTCCCCATCTTCATCATGGTCTTTATCAGGTCGGTGGCCTTGATACCCATCCGCTTGGCCAGTTCACCGATAGTGATGGTCTCGGATATCTTGATGATCCGCTTGATCGCCTTGGGGGTGGTCAGCTCGGTCTGGCCGGGCAGCTCACGCTCCTTGCCCCCCTTTTTGCGGGACTTGTGGAACGGATCAAACTGACGTTCCTCCCGTTCCAGGAGGGTGGTTTTGGTAAACTGCTCACGCCCCTTTCCCTTGGCGGCTGCTGCGCCTTTTTTGCTCTTGTCGCTGTCTTTGGCAGGCCCACCGGGCTTCCTGTTGGGACCACCGGGACCTTTCCGCCGATCATCCCCCTGGGGGGGAAGTTCAACCGGGGTGAGTTGTACCGTCCGAGGTCCTAACGGACGAGGTGCGCCGCCATCGCGGGGCGGACCTGCAGGACGGGGAGGACGCGCGTCTCCCCCGGCAGAAGGGCGGTTGCCGCGGTAATCGCCGCTACCCGCCGGCCGTGGTCCACGGTCACCACCCGGCGCACCGGGGCCTCGCCCCTGGTCACGGCGAAACGGGCGCGGTTCAGGGGTAATCGGGATCTCAACCCTGCCCAGGATACGCGCCTGGGTGGCACTTGCACGGGGAGGCTGCGGCTGGGCCGGAGTCGGCGTCGCCGCAGGTTTCACGGCTGCAGAAACCGCAGAAGCCGACGGCGGCTCCACCGGTTGTGCAGCAGGAGGCTGTTCCACGGCAGCAGTAACCGGTGGCGCGGCGGCTGCGGCAGGTTGCAACGCCGGTGGTTCAGGGGCCTTCTGCGCCAACGGCTGCTTCTCGACCGCCGTTGGCGGTGCAGCCGGTTTTTCCGGCGCCTGTTCCGGCGCCTGGAGCACCGGGGGCTCGACAACCGGGGGGGGCTCTTCGACCACAGCCGGTTTGGGCGCGCGACGACGCACCACGGTGGAGGTAACCCGCACCTCGGCAGGGCCGTTATCCTTTGGCTGAGGAGCCATGAGCCTGGCCACCGCCTCGTCGTCAACGGTGTTTGCCCCAGACTTGACGTCGTAGCCGAAGGTCTTCAACCGGGCAATGACCTCTTGGATCTCGATGCCCAGCTTTTCCGCCAGATTGCTCACCCGGGTCTTACTCATCTCCCGTTTTCCTCCTCCAGGTAGTTCCTGTATCGCGCAATTTCCCTGATCAATGACTGTCCGAAGCCGGGCGACAGAACCGCCACTGCGCTTCGATCCGATCCCTTGCCCAACAGCATGCCGATTGTTTCCTTCGTCAATGCCCGCATCACCGGAAGACCGGTTCGCCGGGCCATCCCTTCCAACTTCTCGCCAATGGCGGATGAAAGGTCTTCCGCCAGCAGCAGCAGACTCGGCGGCGAACTCCCCTTCAAAACCCGCTCCACGGCATCACCGCCGGATACGATGGCGCCGGCCTTGTTGGCCAGGGCCAGATAGCCGTTTATACGTTGTTTCATCTGCTCCTGCAAAAGTCTGTCCAAGGCAGCAGCATCCACCGGCGCAGCGGCCCCCTTGAAGGAACGGCCGAACTGGCGCCTTTTCACCGCCTCCAGCAGACAGTGCCGGGCGATACAGGTATACGCCCCGCGGCCGGGCAGCTTTTCCGCGAGGTCAGGGGTCAAACTGCCATCCGGCGCCAGCACGAACCGCAGGAAACTGGCCTTATCTCCCTCACGGCGGCAGGCGATACAACTACGCTGTGGCCCCCCCTGTGCCTCCCGGCCCATGGCTTACTCCTTGTCAGGCTCCAGAGGCTGTTCCAGAGGGCTATCCACCGCATCCTCCTCCGCTGCCGCTTCCTCCGCCTGGGTGCCGTCATATGAGGCGAACTCGTCCGGTTCATCCCCTTCGGTGGCCTTGCTCTCGCTCTTGATGTCGATCCGGCATCCGGTCAGGCGGGCCGCCAGACTAACGTTCTGCCCCCGCTTGCCGATGGCCAGCGACAGCTGGTCGTCCGGCACGATCACCTCGAGGGTGCGCTGTTCCTCATCCATAAAGACCTTGGTCACCTGGGCCGGCGACAGGGCGTTACAGACAAAACGGGCCATGTCGGCCGACCAGGGGATGATATCGATCTTCTCACCCCGCAGCTCGGAGACCACATTCTGGACACGGGAACCGCGCATGCCGACGCAGGCCCCCACCGGGTCGACGTCGCGGTCGTGGGAGGCCACGGCGATCTTGGCACGGCTGCCCGGATCACGCACCACATTGACGATCTCCACGATCCCCTCACCAATCTCCGGCACCTCGGCCTCGAACAGCTTGGCAAGCATCTGCCCATGGGTACGAGACAGCACGATCTGGGGGCCTTTGGTGGTCATCCCCACATCGGTGATCATGGCCCGGACACGGTCGCCAGGGCGGTACACCTCGCGGGGCATCTGCTCTTTTGAGGGGAGGATCGCCTCGGCGCGGCCCAGATCAATCAGCAGGTCGCCCCGCTCAAAACGGCGCACCTGGCCGGTGACGATCTCCCACTGACGATCCTTGTACTCGTTGAAGACGGTCTCCCGCTCGGCCTCGCGCACCTTCTGAATGATCACCTGCTTGGCGGTCTGGGCGGCGATCCGGCCGAAGTCGCCGGAATCGATCTTCTCCCCCAGTTCGTCGCCGATCTCGCACTCCGGGTCCATCTCACGGGCCTCTTCCAGCGATATCTCGGTGTAGGAATCCTGCACCTCCTCCACCACCACGACATATTCAAAGAGCTCCACCTCACCGGTCTCCGGGTTATAGTGGGCCTCAAGGTTCCTGGTGTTGCGGTACTTCTTATTGGCGGCCGACAGGACTGCCTGTTCCATCGCCTCCACGACCACCTGGCGGTCGATCCCCTTTTCCTTGACGATCTGCTCGATGGCCTGCTTGAGGTTGACGTTGGTATCCACGGTACGAATCTCCTTACCTGATTACGAATGACTGAAACTAACGCTGTAGGTAGTATTAAAATTCAAAGGCCAGATGAGCCTTCGCGATCTTGTCCAGCGGAATACGGGCCTGCTGTCCCTCTTTCAGGTGCAGCAGCACCAGATCGTCCTCCAACCCCTCCAGGATGCCCAGGAAGGTCTTGCGACGGTTGCCCTGTTCATCGTGAAACAGCTCTGCGGTCTTGATCTGGGCCAGTCGGCCGGTGAAGCGTATAAAATCCTCGGCCCGTTTCAGAGGACGCTCAAGACCAGGGGACGAGACCTCCAGGGTGTACCGACCCGGTATGCAATCCTCCAGATCCAGGATCAACGACAGCTCGCGGCTGACCTCGGCGCAGTCGTCAAGGCTTACCCCCGCAGGCTTGTCAATATACAGGCAGAGCACCTGACTGCGACCGGCGGACCTGAACTCGAGGTCAACCAGTTCAAGACCTAAGGAGGCGAGGATCGGTTGAGCCAGCCCGGCGACCCGTTGGGGAATATCGACAGCACCTGCCATAGTGCATCACGCTCCAATAAAAAAGTGGGCCTTGCGAGCCCACTTTGCGTACAGCAGACAAAATGTGTCCAAGCCAATAGCACAAGCGCGCCTGCCGGTGCAAGGTTTTTTTACCGCCACTGACGTATTGACAGTCCGGAAATAATCAGTAAAGTGCGATGTTCGCCACCGCTAAAACCGTCATCGACGCCCATGCCGACGGCAGCTGCGGGGAGAAAGGACCAAAGCGATGGGTCGTTGGCAGCGCACCGCCCTACTGCTGTTTCTACTGGGTCTGGCTACGGGATATGCCGCCCAGGCAGCTCCTCTGACGCTTGAGGAGAGCCTGCGCCTGGCCAGGCGGCACAACCCGCTATTGCAGACGGTCCGGCTCGATCGGCAGATAGCCCGTCAGCAGGTACGGCAGGCCGATAGCAGCCTGTACCCCCGGGTCGATCTCCAGGGGGGCTATACGGCTCAACTGGCACCCCAGGCCATGTCTGTGGCCGGCCAGACCCTGGAGACCCAACAGGGAGACTATCCCTTCGCCAGTGTCGCCATCAGCCAGACCCTCTATGATTTCGGCCGTCGGGATGCCCGTCGGAAAGAGGCCCGTGCGGCTGCCGACGCCGTTGCAAGCGGTATCAGCTCCCAGGAACAGGAGGTCTCCCTGCAGGTTATAGAGGCATACTTTGCCGTCCTAGCGGGGGAACAGCTGATCACCGCTGACAAAGAAGAGCTTGATACCGTCACCAAACACCGACAGGTCGCACAAGCGCTCTTCGATAACGGCGTGGTAACCAGAAACGATCTCCTCCAGGCCGATGTGCGACTCGCCTCGGCCCGTCAGAGACTGCTGGACCAACAGAACCGGGTTGCCAATCTGCGTCTACAGCTCAATTTTCTGATCGGCGCACCGCCCGATCAGCACCAGGAGCTGATGGAGCCCGTCACCACCCCACCCCGGGCCACCCCCAATATCACCGCAGCCCTTGCCCGGCGTCCCGATCTGCAGAACCTGCGCAGCCTGGTGTCGCTCCATGACCAGGAGGTACGGGAAGCCGGCACCCTTTTCTATCCGGAACTATACGCCCGCCTCGGTCTGGATTACCTGCAAAACGACAAGGTACGGGAGCAGACGATCTACGCCGGAACCGTCGGCCTGAAAATCAACCTGTTTGATGGCTTCAGTTCCAGCGCCGGTCGGGAAAAGGCGATTGCCGTCCGTTCCCGCAGCCAGCAGCAGCTCCAACTGGCGCAAAAGCAGGCACGGCTGGAAATAGCCACGGCCAGCAATGATGCCAAGATTGCTCAGGAGCGGATCAACGTGACCCTGGCGGCAATCCGTCAGGGAGAGGAAAACCTGCGTATCAATCAGGATCGTTATCAGGAGCGGGTCGGAACCGCCACCGAGGTGCTGGACGCCCAGACACTTCTGACCCAGGTCAGGACCGAACACTCCCGTGCCTATTATGACTACCAGGTGGCTGTTGCGCGTCTGCGCAAGGCCATGGGTGAACTGTGAGGATGCAGACCGATGCCCGATGAAATTACCACCCCAGCCGCCCCCCCTGCCCTGGAGTCCCCCGTTGAGCCCCAACAGGAAACTACTGCCCGCCTCCGTCTGTCTCCCCAACGCAAGGCCGCCATGCTGATTATGCTCTTGGGGTTGATCGGCATCACCCTGGGGATGCACTGGATCATCAACTCCCGCTCCAACATCAGCACCGACGACGCCTTTATCGAATCGAACATCCACCTGATCTCCGCCCGGGTCCCCGGCACCGTTACCAAGGTGCTGGTCAACGACAATCAGCTGGTGCAGAAGGGGCAGCCGCTGGTGGAGCTTGACCCGACCGACTACCGGATTGCCGAAGAACAGGCCGAGGCGGCGGTGGGGATTGCCCTGAACGAGACCGCCGGCGATGCCTCCCAGGTGGCGGCCGCCAGGGCCGGATTGCAGTCTGCACAGGTGCGTCTGGCCCAGGCCGTTATCGATCTTAAAAGGGGCGAGGCACTTTTTGCCCGTGAGGTGATCCCCCGTGAGCAACTGGACCAGTTGCTCACCGGCCAGAAGGTGGCCGAGGCCCAGGTGCGGGAGGCGGAAGAACAGCTGAAGCGGGCCAGCGCCATAGCCGGCCTGAACGCCGGTCCCGGCGGCAAGGCCAGGCTCCGCCAGCGGCAGGCCCAGCTCTCCGAAGCACGACTCAAACTCGACTATACCCAGATCCTCGCCCCGGCGGACGGCTATGTTACCCGGAAAGGAGTGGAGGTGGGGGCCACTATCCAACCGGGTCAGGCCCTCATGGCCGTGGTCCCCCTGGCTGAGGCATGGCTGGTGGCCAACTACAAGGAGAGCCAGCTGACCCATATCCACCCGGGCCAAAAGGTTAGTTTTACGGTGGACAGCTACCCGGGTCACACCTTTAAGGGCACCGTGGACAGCATCATGGCCGGCACCGGGGCCGCCTTCTCCTTGCTGCCACCGGAAAACGCCACCGGCAACTACGTCAAAGTGGTCCAGCGGATACCGGTCAAGATCCTGATCGACCAAACCAGCGACCCGCACCATCTCCTCCGGGTCGGGATGAGCGCCGTTCCCATCGTGCATACCGGCCGCACCGCCGCCCAGGTGCTGCACGATCTGAACCCGTTCAACTAGGTGAGCCTCCCCCCTCGCAGCATAAACAAGTGGCTGATCACCCTCACCGTGATGCTGCCCACCATTATGGAGATCATCGACACCTCGGTGGCCAACGTGGCGCTGCCGTATATGCAGGGGAGCCTCAACGCTGGGACCGAGGAGATCACCTGGGTCCTCACCTCCTACCTGGTCAGCAACGCCGTGGTCCTGCCGATGACCGGCTGGCTGGCACGGATCTTCGGACGGAAACGGTTTCTGATCACCTGTATCGCCCTCTTTACCGTGGCCTCGGTACTGTGCGGCGCCGCCCCCAACCTGGCCACGCTCATCTGCTGCCGGGTGCTGCAGGGTGCGGCCGGCGGCGCCCTGATCCCGATCAGCCAGGCGATCCTGCTGGAGACCTTCCCCCCCCAACAGCACGGAATCGCCATGGCCATCTTCGGCATTGGCGCCATGTTCGGGCCGATCGTAGGGCCGGCCCTTGGGGGCTGGATTACCGACCAGATGAACTGGCGCTGGATCTTCTACATCAACATACCGGTGGGGGTGCTGGCCACCGCCATGTGCAGCCTGTTCATCTATGACCCGAGCTATCTGCGCCAGGGGATGGCAAAGGTATTGAAGGTGGACTACGCTGGGCTGGTGTTGCTCACCATCGGCATGGGTTCGCTGCAGGTGGTACTGGACAAGGGACAGCAGGACGACTGGTTCAATTCAAACTTTATCGTCACCTTCAGCATCATCACGGTGGTGGCGCTGACCGCCCTGATCTGGGTAGAGCTGACCCACGACCAGCCGATCATCAACCTCCGCCTGTTCAAAAACATCTCCTACAGCGCCGGCAATCTGATCATGTTTGTGGTCGGGTTCTGTCTCTACAGCTCCATCATGTTGATCCCGATGTTTCTGCAGGTGATGATGGGCTACTCGGCCACCGATGCCGGCATGGTCATGGCGCCGGGAGGGGTCGCCACCCTCTGCACCATGCCGTTCGTCGGCGCCTACCTCCAGAGGCATGATGGCCGTAAGATCGTCTTCACCGGGCTCCTCATCGGCGCCGTTTCCATGTACCTGATGCACCGGCTGAACCTGGAGGCATCCTACTGGGCCTTTGTCTGGCCTCGGATTGTGCTGGGGTTCGGCCTGGCCATGATCTTCGTACCGCTCACCACCGTGACCCTCTCCGGCATCTCGAAGCTGGAGATGGGGAACGCCACCGGTATCTTCAACCTGCTACGCAACATCGGCGGCAGCGTGGGGATCGCCATTGCAGCGACCCTCCTTTCACGCCTGTCGCAGTTCTATCAGACCGTGCTGGTGAGCCATGTCAGCCCCACGAACCCGCAGTTCCAGATGCGGTTCAACGATCTGCAGCAGACCCTGATCGCCCGGGGGATGTCCACCACCGAGGCTCATCAGGCGGCTCAGGGGATGCTCTACGGCCTGGTGCAGAGACAGGCGGTTACCCTGGCCTACAACCGGATCTTCTTCATCATCGGCCTGGCCTTTCTGGCCATCATCCCGCTGTTGTTGCTGCTCAAACGGCCAGCTCACCAGACCGGCCCCATCGAGATACACTAACCCTACTCAAGCCCCTGTTCTGCGATCTCAATGGCCCGCCGTACCGCCATCGCCTTGTTCACCGTCTCCTGCCACTCGGTGGTCGGGTCGGAATCGGCCACAATACCGGCGCCGGCCTGCAGGTGCACCTTGTGGTCCTTCACCACCAGGGTGCGGATGGCGATGGCCAGATCCATGTTGCCGGAGTAGGAGACATACCCGACCGCGCCGCCGTAGACCCCGCGCCGCAGCGGTTCCAGCTCATCGATGATCTCCATGGCCCGGATCTTGGGGGCGCCGGAGAGCGTGCCGGCCGGGAAGGTGGCCCGCACCAGGTCGAAGGCGTCCCGCCCCTCGGTCAGTTCGCCGCGCACGTTGGAGACGATATGCATCACGTGGGAGTAACGCTCGATCACCATCAGCTCGCTCACCTCGACGCTGCCGGTGCTGCAGACCCGCCCCAGGTCGTTGCGCCCCAGGTCCACCAGCATGACATGCTCGGCCCGTTCCTTGGGGTCGGCCAGCAGTTCATCGGCCAGGCGGGCGTCCTCTTCCGGCGTTTTCCCCCGGGGACGGGTGCCGGCAATGGGGCGCAGCTCCACCCGTTTCCCCTCCTTGCGCACCATCACCTCCGGCGAGGCGCCGACCACCACCGTGTCGTCGCACCGCAGGAAAAACATGTACGGCGACGGGTTCATGGTCCGCAGCACCCGGTAGATGTCAAACGGATCAACGGTCAGGTCACCGCTGAACCGTTGGGAAAGCACGATCTGGATGATGTCGCCGGCCCGTATGTACTCCTTGCAGCGCTCTACCGCTGACTCAAATGCCGGCTTGGTCATATTGGAACTGAACCCCACCTCGCCCCGGGAGGGGCGGGTGGTGGCCTGGACGGCCAACGGGCTGCGCAGCCGGGCAACCAGTCCGTCAATGCGGGCTGAGGCCTGTTGGTAGGCCTCCTCCAGTGATTGTTCCCCTTCAAGATGGGCGATGGCCACCACCTGGATCTTCTGCTTGACGTTGTCGAAGATGACCAACGAATCGGTAATCATGAAGAAGGAGTCCCAGGCGCCGATGCTATCAGGCCGCCCGCTCGGCAGCGCCTCGAAGTGTCGCACCATATCGTACCCCAGATACCCCACCGCCCCGCCGACAAAACGGGGTAGCCCCGGCACCTCCACCGGCCGGTAGGCCGCCAGCAGGTCACGCAGCACCGTGGTGGGATCATCGACCTCCTGTCGCTCCAGCAGGCTGCCGTGTTGCACCACCTCCACCAGCCGTCCTTTGGAGCGGACGAGCAGGGAGGGGCTGGCGCCAAGGAATGAGTAGCGGGCCCATTTTTCACCACCCTCAATACTCTCCAGCAGAAAGGAATAACGACCGTCATCAATCTTGCGAAAGGCGGTCACCGGGGTATCCATATCGGCCATGATCTCGCGATAGACCGGCACCAGATTCCCCTGGTCCGCAAGCCGGCAAAAGGTGGTAAAATCAGGTGTAACCATCGTTTTCTCCAGAGGTTGGATTCAGCGGCGACGCTAGCACAGGGGGGTATGCCTGTCAATCCTGCCGCAGGTTCGGCAATGTCTGCTTTGCATTACCGGAACTTGTGCTATACTCACGCCATCTTACCTCCGTGGAGACCGCTCATGTCCATCAAACAGACCAACATCCTCCTGGAGAGCGACACCAACGAGTTGGAGATCGTCGAATTCCGCGTCGATGAACTGGACCGTAACGGCAACCTGATCCCCTGCCACTACGGGGTCAACGTGGCCAAGGTCCGGGAGATCATCCGACTCCCCGAGGTGACCAAGTCACTCAACGCATCGGACGCCATCGAGGGGATGATCAAACTGCGGGAAAAGGTGATCACCGTCCTGAACCTGGAACGGATACTCAACAAGGACACTGGCGATATGCAGGCCGACCGGGTGATCGTACTGGAGTTCAACAATCTGATGGTGGGGGTGCTCGTACACTCGGTCTCCCGTATCTATCGTATCTCCTGGAAGAATGTCGAGGCGCCGGCCATGACGACCCATTCCGATCAGGTCACCGGCCTGGTGAAGATGGAGGACCGGATCATCTTAGTGCTGGATTTTGAAAAGATCGTGGCCGAGTTCTGCACCTCCAGCGCCCTCAAACCGCTGGAACCCGAACAGCTCGGCGAGATATCCAGCCATGACCGCAGTGCGAAGACCATCCTGGTGGCAGACGACTCACCCTTTATCCGGTCCACCATGTGCAGTGCCCTGCGTGGCGCCGGCTACAACGTAATCGAGGCGGTCAACGGTGCCGAGGCGTGGGACAAGATACGGGGACTCATTCAGGGCTGCAGCGACGAGAAGGTGCCGCTTCGCAGCAGGCTCCAGCTCCTGATCACCGATGTGGAGATGCCGCAGATGGACGGTCTGCACCTGACCTCCACCATCCGCAAGGAACAGGGGCCCCAGGAACTGCCGATCATCATCTTCTCCTCACTGGCCTCCGAGGACAACATCAGAAAATGGGAGACCCTGGGCGCCCAGAAGATCCTGACCAAGCCGGACCTGCCCAACCTGGTAAAGTACGCCGACGAGTTCACCACCTGATCCGTATCGAGCCCACCCGCACCCGCCACGACGCCCTGCGTCCCCTGCTCTTTTCTGTTGACATCCCCCCTTGATTCTGGTTAAGTGCCGCCACTCGTTGAATCGTATAACCATTTAAAATAACTAAATTTTTTAAGCATTACTAAAAATTTTCAATCTCACTTTCGATAGTATCGAACTTTTCAGGAGGCAGTCAGATGAAAAAGGTCACCAAGTTCCGCAAGGTCATGGCCGCCAACCGCGGCGAGATCGCCATCCGGATCTTCCGCGCCTGCACCGAGCTGGGGATCGGCACCGTGGCGCTCTACTCTGAAGAGGACAAGCTGTCGCTCCACCGCTACAAGGCCGATGAGGCCTACCTGATCGGCAAGGGCAAGGCGCCGATCGACGCCTACCTGGGGATCGACGAGATCATCGCCCTGGCGCTCAAGGCCGACGTGGACGCCATCCACCCCGGCTATGGCTTTCTGGCCGAGAACGCCGAATTTGCCGAGAAGTGCGAGGCGGCCGGCATCGCCTTCATCGGCCCGAACGCCTCCATGCAGCGGGCCCTCGGCGACAAGGTTGCCGGCCGTAAGGCGGCCGTGGAGGCGGAGGTGCCGGTGGTGCCCGGTACCCCCGACCCGATCGAAAAAGAAGAAGAGGCCCTCAAGTTTGCCAAGGAACATGGCTACCCGATCATCATCAAGGCGGCCGCCGGTGGCGGTGGACGCGGTATGCGGGTGGCCCGCAACAAGAAGGAACTGACCGAAGGGCTGGTGGCGGCCCGCAGCGAGGCCAAGGCCGCCTTCGGCAACCCCACCGTCTTCCTGGAGCGCTACATCGAGAACCCCAAACATATCGAAGTCCAGGTATTGGGGGATAACTACGGCAACCTGGTGCACTTCTACGAGCGGGACTGTTCCATCCAGCGGCGCCACCAGAAGGTGGTGGAGTTCGCCCCTGCCCTCTGTCTGACCCAACAGCAGCGGGAAGAGATCTGCACCGCTGCCCTGAAGATCGCCGGCCTGGTCAAGTACCGTAACGCCGGGACGGTGGAGTTCCTGGTGGACCAGGAAGGCAAGTTCTACTTCATCGAGATGAACCCCCGCATCCAGGTGGAGCACACCGTGACCGAGATGATCACCGGCCGCAACCTGGTGCAGAACCAGATCCTGATCGCCGAGGGGTACAAGCTGTCCGACCCGGAGATCAACATCGCCTCGCAGAGTGCCATCGACATGCGCGGCTACGCCATCCAGTGCCGGATCACCACCGAAGACCCGTTGAACAACTTTGCCCCCGACTTCGGTACCCTGACCACCTACCGTTCCGCCGCCGGCGCCGGTATCCGCCTGGATGCGGGCAACGCCTTCACCGGCGCCAAGATCACTCCCCACTACGACTCGCTGCTGGTGAAGGTCAGCTCCTGGGGCCTCACCTTCAAGGATGCCGCCTCCATCATGCACCGCGCCCTGCAGGAGTTCCGGGTGCGGGGGGTCAAGACCAACATCGGCTTCCTGGAGAACGTCATCACCCACCCGGTCTTCCTGGGGGGCAAGTGCGACACCTCCTTCATCGACAAGCATCCCGAGCTGCTGCAGGTGCGGGAGAAACAGGACCGGGCCAGCAAGGTGCTCTCCTTCCTGGGGGATGTGATCGTCAACGGCTCCCCCGGCATCGTTAAACCGCTCAAGTCCTCCGAGCTGCTGGAGGCCAGGGTGCCGGAAATCGACTACACCCAGCCCCGGCCGACAGGGAGTCGCGACCTGTTCATGAAGCTGGGGGCCGAGGGGCTCTCCAGGTGGATCCTGGAGCAGAAGAAACTGCTCTTGACCGATACCACCATGCGGGACGCCCACCAGTCCAACCTGGCCACCCGGGTACGGAGCTACGACCTGCTGAAGATCGCCGAGCCGACCTCCTACCTGGGGGCCGATCTGTTCTCGCTGGAGTGCTGGGGCGGCGCCACCTTCGACGTCTCGATGCGTTTCCTCAAGGAAGACCCGTGGCAGCGCCTGCACAAACTGTCCGAGGCGATTCCCAACATCCTGTTCCAGATGCTGTTGCGCGGCAGTAACGCCGTGGGTTACACCAACTACCCGGACAACGTGGTACAGAAGTTCGTGGAAGAGGCGGCCAACTCGGGGGTAGACATCTTCCGGGTCTTCGACTCGCTGAACTGGACCACCGGCATGCAGGTTGCCATGGAGGCGGTACGCAAGTCCGGCAAGATCTGCGAAGCGGCCATCTGCTACACCGGCGACATCACCGACCCCAAACGGGATAAGTACCCACTGGAATACTATGTACACATGGCCAAGGAGCTGGAGAAGATGGGGGCCCACATCCTGGCGATCAAGGATATGGCCGGCTTACTGAAACCGCTGGCCGCCTACAAGCTGGTCAAGGCCCTGAAGGAAAACATCGGCATCCCGGTGCACCTGCACACCCACGACACCTCCTCCAACGGCGCCGCTATTCTGCTTAAGGCCAGCGAGGCCGGGGTGGATATCGTGGATGCCGCCCTCTCCTCCCTCTCGGGGCTCACCGCCCAGCCCAACCTGAACGCCCTGGTGGCCACCCTGGAAGGCAGCGAGCGCGACCCGCAGGTCAATGCCGACGGCCTGCAGAAACTGGCCAACTACTGGGAGACCGTGCGCGATTACTACGCACCGTTCGAGTCGGGCCTGAAATCCGGCACCGCCGAGGTCTACCACCATGAGATTCCGGGTGGCCAGTACTCCAACTACAAGCCGCAGGTGGCGGGCCTGGGCCTTCTAGACCGTTGGGAAGAGTGCAAGGAGATGTACCACCAGGTCAACCTGCTGTTCGGCGACATCGTCAAGGTGACCCCCTCTTCCAAGGTGGTGGGCGATATGGCCATGTTTCTGGTAAAAAACAACCTGCAACCGGAGGATGTCTACTCGTCACAGGAAGACCTGGCCTTCCCCGAGTCGGTGGTGGGGATGTTCAAGGGGATGCTGGGCCAACCGTACCAGGGCTGGCCGGAAGAGCTGCAGAAGATCATCCTCAAGGGGCAGCAGCCGATCACCTGCCGCCCCGGGGAGCTGCTGGAACCGGCGGACTTTGACGAGGAACGCCTCAAACTGGAGGAAAAACTGGGCCACAAGGTGGACGACAAGGCGTTGATCTCCAACATCCTCTACCCCAACGTCTTTCCTGAGTTTGACCGACATCGCCAGGAGTACTCCGACACCTCGGTCATCCCCACCCCGATCTTCTTCTACGGCCTGGAGCCGGGCCAGGAGACCTCACTGGATATTGAGCCGGGTAAGACCCTGATCATCAAACTCAACGCTGTCGGCCGAGTGCAGTCCGACGGCACCCGGGCGGTCTACTTCGAGCTGAACGGCAACACCCGCTCCGTGGTGGTACGGGACCATGCGGTGCAGAGCGACGAGGCGGTGAGGGAGAAGGCCGACAAGGGTAACGCCAGCCATATCGGGGCCCCGATGCCGGGCAAGGTGTTGAAGGTCAACGTCAAGGTCGGCGACAGCGTCAAGGCGGGCGATGTGCTGCTGGTGACCGAGGCGATGAAGATGGAGACCAATATCAAGGCCAAGGCCGACGGTACGGTGGCTGAGGTGAAATGCAAGGAAGGCGACAAGGTGGAGAAGGAGGATCTCGTTCTTGTGATGGGCTAATCCTCTCATCTGGTCAGCAAAAACGAACGCCCCGCTTCGGTAATCCGAGGCGGGGCGTTGTGCATGTAACAGACGTTAATGGAGGCTAACGCTGGGTACGGCTCCGCTGCTGATAGCCCCCCTTGGTCTTGGGTGCGCCGCCCTGACGCCGCTCGCCACCCGGCACGAAGGGACGCCGCCCTTTGCCGCTCGCTCCGCGATTGCCGGAAGGCAGCGCGCTGGTCGGTTCCAGGCCGGGGATGGTGTGCACCGGCACCTTCTGGCCGGTGTAGCGCTCGATACGCTGCAGGTAGACCGCCTCGGCCGGTGAGACAAAGGAGATAGCAACGCCGGTGGCGCCGGCCCGTCCGGTACGGCCGATCCGGTGCACGTAGTCCTCGGCCGCCTTGGGCAGGTCGAAGTTGATCACATGACTGATCCCGCCGATATCCAGCCCCCGGGCCGCCACGTCGGTGGCCACCAGCAGCTTCACCCGGCCGCGGCGCAGGTTGGCCAGGGTGCGGGTGCGGGCCCCTTGGGTCATGTCGCCATGCAGTGCGGCAGCGGCATACCCCTTGTCGTACAGATCACGGGCCAGACTGTCGGCATCCCGCTTGGTGGCGGAGAAGATGATCGCCTGGGTGATGGCAGGATCATCCAGCAGGTGCTGCAGCAGCTTGTACTTGTGCCCCAGATTGTCAGTCACGTGCAGCCGCTGCTCGATCTGCGTGTGCGTCGTCTTGGGGGTGGCGATGGCGATCCGCTCCGGCTCTTTAAGGAGCCGGCCAGCCAACCGCGCCATCGGATCATCCATGGTGGCGGTAAAGAGCAGTGTCTGACGTCCCGCCGGAGTGGCGGCGGCGATCTGGTCCACGGCGTCGGTAAAGCCCATATCCAGCATCCGGTCGGCCTCATCCAGCACCAACAGCTCCACCCGGGACAGGTCCAGCCGACCCCGCTCCAGATGGTCGATCAGACGACCGGGGGTGGCCACGATCAGGTCAACCGGCTGGCGCAGCATCCGCAACTGCTCGGGATAGGGCACCCCACCCATGATGGTCCCGTAACGAAACCGCAGGAAACGGCCATACCGGGCCACGGAATCGGCCACCTGGACGGCCAGCTCGCGGGTGGGGGTCAGCACCAGCACACGGGGGCCATGGCCGGCCGGAGCGGGCATCGCCAGACGCTCCAAGGCGGGGAGCAGAAAGGCGGCGGTTTTGCCGGTGCCGGTCTGGGCCGAGGCGATCAGATCACGTCCCTGGCGCGCCAATGGAATCGCCGCAGCCTGGATCGGGGTGGTTTCGGCATAGCCGCAGGCAGCAAGGGCCTTCTGGATGGAGGGGTACAGATTGAGTTCAGCAAACAGCATTGAAGGGATTCTCCTGATTCGGGACGAGCGGAGACCTGCCGGATCGCTCTCCGGTCTGCGAATCGTGTAACGTGACTGTGTGGATGGGCGCATCGGGACAACCACTGTCCCCGAACGGAACGCGACACCACCACGGATGGCCGGCAGTACTCAGAACACCTGTTCCGCAGGCCACAAGGACCGGCATTGGAAGAGGCGCTGTTTCGTCGCACACCAAACGCGGTGCTGCACAATCGGGGGATAAACCGGGATGCAGAGGGGGGTTGGTCAGCGAAGAATTGAGGCGAACTTATTATTACTACATAATTTAACTCGTGGTTGAATGCAAGAGAATAAAATATATTTTTTTGCCGCGCCCCCTTGACAGCCCCTCTTAAATCGTGAAATCTTAGCCAGTTTTCTTACAAGGGGGTGTCGGATGAGAAATAAGCAGGAAGTACATCTTAAGGAATGGCAAGGCCAGGAAGAGGCCGCAGAGCAGATGCTGCCGCTCTTGGGGCAGCTCTACCGGGAACGGAACATCGTCTGCACCGTGTATGGTCGGTCAGTGGTGCACAGCACCACCATCGATATCCTCAAGGCCCATCGCTTCGCCCGCCTGATCATTGACGAGGAGCTGTCGACCCACAAGACCCTACCGATCGTAGAGGCGCTCTGTCGGCTTGACCTGTCGCCGGCACGGATCGACATCGGCAAGCTGGCCGTCGGCTTTGAAAACCGGAAGGATGGCGCTGATCTCACCGCCTATCTGCAGGCAGAGCTATCCGGCATCAACACCGGTCGCCAGCCGATCCTGGATGAGCCCAGGGATGTCGTGCTGTACGGCTTTGGCCGTATCGGTCGCCTCCTGGTCCGGCTCTTGGTGGAAAAATCCGGCAGCGGCGAAAAACTGCGCCTGCGGGCCGCCGTGGTCCGCAAGGCCGGTGCCGATGACCTGGTGAAACGGGCCAGCCTGCTGCGCCGCGACTCGATCCATGGCCAGTTCAACGGTATCATCACCGTTGACGAGGAAGAGAACGCCATCATCGCCAACGGCACCATGATCCGGATCATCTACGCCGATGCGCCGGAACAGGTCGATTACGCCGCATTCGGCATCAAAAACGCCATCCTGATCGACAATACCGGCAAATGGCGCGACCGCGAGGGACTCTCCCGCCACCTGCAAAACAAGGGGATCGACAAGGTGATCCTGACCGCGCCGGGCAAGGGGGATATCCCCAACGTGGTGGCCGGGGTCAACAACGAGCTCATCGTGGACCATGAGACGATCTTCTCCGCTGCCAGCTGCACGACCAATGCGATTGTTCCGGTGCTGCAGGCGGTCCACAATCGGTTCGGCATCCAGCACGGCCATGTAGAGACCTGCCACTCCTACACCAACGACCAGAACCTGATCGACAACTACCACAAGGGTTCCCGCCGCGGCCGCAGCGCCCCCCTCAACATGGTGATCACCGAGACCGGCGCCGCCAAGGCGGTGGCCAAGGTGATTCCAGACCTGGCCGGCAAGCTGACCGGCAACGCCATCCGGGTCCCCACCCCCAACGTCTCACTGGCAATCCTCAACCTCGGCCTGGGGCAGGAGACCAGCGTCAAGGAACTGAACAACTACCTGCGGGACTGCTCCCTCAACTCGCCGCTGCAAAACCAGATTGAGTATGTGGTCTCCCCGGAGGTGGTCTCCAGCGACTTCGTCGGTTCCCGTGCCGCGGGGGTCGTTGATTCCCTGGCCACCATCGTACAGGGTAACCGCTGTGTGCTGTACGTCTGGTACGATAACGAGTTCGGCTACAGCTGTCAGGTGATCCGGATGGTGCAGAAAATGGCGGGCATTGAACTGCCGGTGCTACCGGACTGATGGCCCCGCTTTCCGGAGGGCACCCACCCGGGTGCCCTCCGTTCATGATCGTCTTCCCCTCAGCCGGCCTGCCCACTTTTCCCCTTCCAACAGCAAAAACACCGCCACCGCAGGCAGAATGGTCAACCAGAGCTCTTCCACGGACAGGGCGGTGGTCCTGAAAAATCCCTGCATCGACGGCAACCAGACCGTTCCCCCCTGGAGCAGCAGCACGCTCAACGCCATGGCAAGCAGCAGAGGATTGCCGAGCAGCCCCATACTGAGGAACGAACTCCTGAACGAGCGTAACGCCATGGCCTGGGCCACCTGAGCCAGGGCCAGCGAGACGAACAGCACGGTCTGCCAGGGACCGCCCGCACGCCAGACCAGGCCGGTGACCACCATGCAGAGGCCACCGATCAAAACACCGGTACCCAGGACGTAACGCACAGTGCGACGGTCGAAGATCTGGCTGTTTGCGGCGATCGGCGGCCGTTGCATGATATCCGGCTCAGGCCGCTCGACCCCCATACCCAGGCCCAGCAGGCCGTCGGTCAACAGGTTCAGCCACAAAAGCTGCAGCGGGGTAAGCGGCATCGGCATCCCGAAAAACGGCAGCAGCAGCACCGCCAGAATCTTGCCGGTGTTGCCGGCCACCGAGAAGGTCACGAACTTGCGGATATTATCGTAGATGGTGCGGCCTTCCTCCACCGCCGCCACGATGGTGGCAAAATTGTCGTCCAGCAGCACCATATCGGCCGCCTCGCGGGCCACCTCGGTGCCCCCTCTCCCCATGGCAACCCCTACATCAGCCTTTTTCAGGGCCGGGGCATCGTTCACGCCGTCGCCGGTCATGGCCACCACCCCACCCTGCCGCTGCAACGCCTCCACGATCCGCAGTTTGTGTTCCGGCGCCACTCGGGCATAGACCGAGACCCTGCCGACGACCGTCTCAAACTGATCTGCATCCAGTTGATCCAGCTCCCGTCCGGTCAAGGTTCCCGCGGCATGGTCGATGCCCACCTGACCGGCAATGGCCCACGCCGTCAACGGATGGTCACCGGTGATCATCACCGGCCGAATACCGGCGGAGAGACACCGGGCAACGGCCTCTGCGGCCTCCCGCCGCGGGGGGTCGGTCAAGGCCGCCAGACCGATCACGACAAACCGTTGCGGCAATGCCTCCAGACGATCATCCTCATCGGCATGCAGGATACGCAGCGCCAGCGTCAACACCCGTTGTCCTTCGCCAGCAAGGCTGTCCGCCGCCTGGTGAAGGCGTTGACGATGACCCTCCGTCAGCGGCTCCACCCCTCCCTGTCGCAACAGGCCGGTACACAGCTGCAGGATGCTGTCCAACGCCCCCTTGGCTGCCAACAGCCTATCATCCGGCCTGAGTGGCGCCAGGGGCCACCAGACCGGAGGCTGCTGCCGCACCTGATGGACTGTGATCATCCGCTTGGTCGTCGAATCAAAAGGGATCTCGGCGCTACGGGGCAACAGCTGCTCCAGCTCATCACGAAACAACCCACTCTCCGCAGCAGCAGCGAGTAAGGCCCCTTCGGTCGGGTCCCCCAGCACCAGCTGTCGTCCGTCGGCCATGGTCAGATGCGCATCGTTACAGAGTGCTCCGGCCATCAACACGAGCGGCACGGCCGCATCCGCAGGTGTCGTGTCGCACGCTCCGTTCAGGAGATGGTCACAGGTCACCAGCTGGGTGACCGTCATCCGGTTTTGGGTCAGGGTGCCGGTCTTATCGCTGCAGATCACGGTGACCGAACCAAGGGTCTCCACGGCCGGCAGGCGACGGATCAGGGCATGACGTTGCAGCATCCGCTGGGCACCTAGGGCCAAGGTGATGGTCACCACCGCCGGCAACCCCTCCGGGATGGCCGCCACGGCCACGCTGACCGCCAGCATCAGCATCTCCTTCACCCCTTCGCCCTGCAGCAGACCAACAGCAAAGATAACCCCGGCTACGGCAATGGAGACCGCCGCCAGCACCTTGCCCAGCCGGTCCAGCCGTTTCTGGAGCGGCGTCCAGGCCTGCCCCACCTGCTGCAACAGGGCTGCGATCCGCCCCAATTCGGTCGCCATACCGGTGGTGGTCACCACCGCCTCGGCCCGGCCCGCCACCACCAAGGTCCCCGTGAACAACAGATTACAGCGGTCGGCCACCGGCAGGTCAGCCTCATCCAGGGCAGCGGCCTGTTTCGCCACCGCCTCGGACTCCCCGGTCAACAAGGCCTCCTGCACCCGCAGGGCATGGGCCTCCAGCAGCCGGCAATCGGCAGGGACCACCGCACCTGCCTCCAGCAGCACGATATCCCCCGGCACCAGCTCTGCGGCCGGCCGTTCCTGCACCAGACCATCCCGTCGCACCCGCACCAGCGGTATCGCCAGTCGCTTCAGCGCGGCGATGGCCCGTTCTGCGCGGTAATCCTGGACGAATCCCAACAGGGCAAACAGCACCACAATGGCCAGGATGGTGGCGGCATCCTCAAAGGAACCCGCCACCCCCGAGACAACGGCTGCAGCCGAGAGGATCAGCGACATGGTGGAGGTGAACTGCTCCCAGAGGATACCAAGGGGGGAACGCCCCCCCTGTCCCTGCAAGACGTTGGGACCATATTGTCGCAGACGTTCTGCGACCTCGACCGCAGAAAGCCCCTGCAGAGGCGCAACACCCAGATGTTGCAGCACCTCTGCAGGGGCCATGCTATGCCAACGGGGAACCGTCACGCGTACTATCGGGTCAGCAGGAACGGCGCGGTACGGTCGACATCAAAATCGGTCACATAATAGTACCCCCACCTGTCTTGAGAATCCCTGGTAACACCGCTGGGCGACTGGAGCGAAAAACGCAGCGGCATCGGCCTGTTGCTGCGAAAAACAACGTACATGACACTGGAACTGCTCTTCGGGTCGATGGTAAACAAAAACTTCTGCTGGCTCTCGTGCAGAGGA
>JAJYCS010000032.1 GCA_021778115.1 Deltaproteobacteria bacterium | reverse complement strand
CCCTCAAAGACGCCGCCGCTTACGCCGGCCAGCCGCTCGGCATGGGCCAGCAGCTGCCGCCGTTCCAACAGCTCCTCCTCCTCGCCGGAGCGCAGCGAGACGGCCGTCAACTCCGCCAGCTGATAGCGCACCAGATCAAGCCTGCGGGCCAGCTCCTGCTGGCGGCGATCGAAATCGTCCAGCTGACCGGCCAGGAACTGCCACCTGCTGAAACAGGCCGAAAACTCCTGCCGCAACGGATCGCACCCGGCGTAACGGTCAAGCAGCAGCAGATGCAGCTCCGGACGCAATAACGCCTGTGAGGCATGCTGGCCGTGGATGGTCACCAGCCGTCGCCCTAGCTCACTCAACTGTGACAAGGTGGCCAGGGAACCGTTCAGAAAGACCCGGTTGCGACCACTGCGGGTCAGACAGCGCTTCACAATAAGCTCATCGCCAGCCTCGAACCCAGCCTCGATGAGCTGCTCCTGCAGAGCCCCACGATCGGTCAGATCGAAGACCGCCTCCACCACCGCCTCATCCTCTCCGCTCCGGATCAGCTCAGCGGTCGCCCTTCCTCCGGTGGCCAGGGTCAGGGCATCGACAATGATCGACTTACCGGCGCCGGTCTCACCGGTCAAAAGGTTCAGACCGGGTCCGAAGGAGAGGTGTAACTGTTCAATAATGGCGACATTGCGGATGGCGAGATAGGTCAGCATGGGAGTTCAGCGCTCCCCCCACTTGAGCTTGGTCCGCAGGATTGAGAAATAATCCCGGTCCCGCGAGGTGACCAGAGGGGTGGTGGTCTGGGCGCGGCACACCGCTATGGTATCCCCTTCCTGCAGTTCCACCCCTACCTGGCCGTCAAGGGTCAGGTAGACCTTCTCATCGAAGGATGATTTGACCACGATCCGGATCACCGACTGATCGGAGATAACCAAGGGACGATTGGTGAGCGTATGGGGGCAGATCGGTGTAATCACCACGCACCCCATGAGGGGTTGCACAATGGGGCCGCCGGCGGAGAGCGAGTAACCGGTTGAACCGGTGGGGGTGGAGATGATCAGGCCGTCTGCCTTAAAGGTGGTGAGGAACTGGCCGTTGACCCTGGCCTCAAGCTCGATGATCCGGGCGATGGCCCCCTTGTTGATGACCACATCGTTTAAGACCTCCCCCCGGTACAGCTCATCACCGGTACGGGTCACCACCACCTCCAGCATCATCCTGGCGGTCACCGCCGGAGGGGCGATCAGGCACTGTTCCAGCACCGGATAGAGCTCGTCCAGGGTGATCTCGGTCAAAAACCCGAGGCTCCCCAGATTGACCCCCAGGATCGGTACTCCACGACCGCTGAACAGGCGGGCCACCGAGATCAGGGTGCCATCTCCTCCCAAGACCACCACCAGCTCCGCCCGGTCACGTATCTCCGTATCAGTCAACCCCTCGGCGAGTCCAACGTGACGGGCCAGGTGTTCCTGCACCAACGGCAGACAGCGCCGTTCCTGAAGCCAGGCGATAAGCTCGCTGGCAACCCCCTGGCACCGGGGGTCATGCACCTTGGCAAAAATGGCAACCTGCGTCATGGCTTCCTATCCCACAGACGTTTTCGCTCCGCCCTTCTTTACCACAGCTTGCCGCCCATGTCCAACCGCCAGACCCCCGCTATAACAAAACAACGTTTGCCCTTAACGGCGGAGTACCGTATAACGGAACCGGCACGGGAACGTGGCGATGATGGCCAGAAACGCCGGACCATGAGGTGGCGACGGAGGGCGACACCATGAAGATCAGATCGGGCGGTTGGGTGCACCGTCTGCTGCAGCGCCTTGCAGAACAGGCCCGCGAAGCGGATAAATCGCTGAGCATGCTGGAGGTGGCCATTGACAGTGACTACGAAGGGCTGATCATCACCGATGCCGAAGGCAAAATCCTGAAGGTCAATCAGGCCTATGCCGATTTTCTCGGCTACCCCGTACCGGGGATGATCGGCAGACCGGTGACCGAGCTGGTGGAAAACACCCGGATGCATATCGTGGCCCGCACCGGCCAGGCGGAGATCGCCCATATCCAGAAGATCAACGGCCATGAGATGGTCGCCAGCAGGATTCCGATCTTCCGGGAGGGCAAGGTGGTGGCGGTGGTGGGCAAGGTCATGTTCCAGGACCTGGATGATCTCTTTGCCATGATTGACCGGTTCAAGCGGCTGAAAAACGAGCTCGAATTCTACAAGACCGAGCTGAGCAAGCGGCTGGGGGCCCGCTACTCCTTCGACAACATCGTCGGCACCAGCGCGGTGCTGGAACAGGTGAAGGCATTGGGGAGCAGGGTGGCCCGCTCCGATACCACGGTACTGCTGGAGGGGGAGAGCGGCACCGGCAAAGAGATGTTCGCCCATGCCATCCATATTGCCAGCAGCAGGGCCCTGGGGCCGTTTATCAAGGTGAACTGCGCGGCGATACCGGAAAATCTCTTTGAATCAGAACTGTTCGGCTATGTCGAGGGTGCCTTTACCGGCGCCCAGAAGAAAGGGAAAAAGGGGAAATTCCTCCTGGCCGACAAAGGCACCATCTTCCTGGACGAGATCAGTGAACTGCCGCTTACCATGCAGGCCAAACTACTGCGGGTGCTGCAGGAACGGGAGGTGGAGCCGGTGGGGTCCGACCACCCCAAACCGGTGGATGTCCGGATCGTGGCCGCCTCCAACAAGGGATTATCCCATCTGGTGGAGCAGGGGTCCTTCCGCAACGACCTGTACTACCGTCTCAATGTGGTACGTCTCGCCATCCCGCCACTCAGGGAGCGGAAAGAGGACATCCCGCTCCTAGTCACCAAGATCCTGCACCAACTGGAAAAAGAGACCGGCATGCCGACCATCGAGGTGGAGCCCGGTGCCATGGAGCGGCTGACGGCCTACCCCTGGCCCGGCAACGTGCGGGAGCTGCGCAATGTCCTTGAGCAGGCCATGCATACCGCAGTGGGGAGCACCATTACCTGCCAGGATATCCCAAAGGCAGTCGCGACGGAACCTACCGGGCAGCACGGCGCACCTCCAGACCGAGGTCTCAAGGCGCAACTAACCGATCTTGAAGAGGAGATCATCCGCCGGACCCTTGCCGAGCTGAAGGGTGACAAACAGACCGCGGCCGCTCGACTCGGCATCAGCAAGTCATCGCTGTACGCCAAACTGGAACAGTATGGGGCAGCCGCCAGACCGGCCTGAACCTTTCCAAAAATCTGGAAACGATGTCCAGATTTCCGGAATGCCCTTTTCCCAGACAGAAACCCTCCAATACATATCCGCCTAGTACGCCATATTGCATATGCGCACCCCTGCTGTCGGTGGCTATCCGCCGCCATCCCCCACCGTTGCACGCAATCCCCTGCCACGCTTTCCAAGAATCTGGACAACAGCACCCATGACGACAAAAAACGACGATGTCTCAAAATAAATAAAACAGCGTAATATAAGCATGTTGTATGACCACCTTAAACTTGGCATCAACCCTGCAAAGCATATGCTCAAAACCCGCCACCATAGCGGCAGATATGACATACCAGCAGACGACCACACTCATCATAACAACTTTTTGCACACCCGGAGGGGACCATGGCGGTAGCCGATATCCTGGTACACCTGGACACCACCCACAACTGTCCGGCCCGCCTGGGCGTAGCGCTATTGCTGGCACAACGTCTTGGGGCCTCGCTGACCGGCCTGTACGTAGTCACGCATCACTACTATCAACCGACATCTCCTACCGCCGAAGAACGGATCGATGCGCTGAAGGCACAGTTCCAGCAGCAGGTGGCGGCAGCCGGGGTGGAGGGGCGCTGGCTCTTGGTGGACTGGTCGGTGATGGGGATCGGTGTCACCGAGATCATCAATCATCATGCCCATTACAGCGATCTGGTCATTGTCGGACAGACCGCCCCGGCGGGTGAACAGGGCGACCTGCCACCCGACCTGCCGGAACGGGTGGTACAGGGGGCCGGCCGACCGGTGTTGATTGTGCCCTATGCCGGCGTCTTCAACATCGTGGGCGATCAGGTGCTGGTAGCCTGGAAGGCGGGGCGCGAATCCACCCGGGCTGTCAACGATGCCCTGCCCCTCCTCAAGCAGGCCCGCAAGGTCAGGGTGCTGGCCATCAACAGCACCAACTCCTACGACAACGACGATGAGGCCCTCTGCGCCGACATCTGTGCGCACCTGCAACGGCACGGTGTCCCCGCCGTGGCCGAGCGCCGTGCCGGACCGATTGACTCGGTGGGGGACCTCCTGCTGAACCACGCCTGGGAGAACGGTTGTGACCTGTTGGTCATGGGGGCCTACGCCCATACCCCGCAGAAGGGTCTGGTCCTGGGTACCGTGGCCCGGCAGCTGCTGGAGCAGATGACCGTACCGGTGCTCATGTCGCACTGACAAAGGAGCGTAACGGCAATGCCCGACCATATCCTCGAAACCCGCAATCTCACCAAGGAGTTCAAGGGGTTCACTGCGGTGAACGACCTAAACCTCCAGGTTGAGCGCGGCAGTATCCATGCCCTGATCGGCCCCAACGGCGCCGGCAAGACCACGGTATTCAACCTCTTGACCAAGTTCCTGCAGCCGAGCCGCGGCACAATTCAGTACAACGGTATCGACATCACCCGGGAAAAACCGGCGGATATCGCCCTGCGCGGCGTGATCCGTTCCTTCCAGATCTCGGCGGTCTTTCCCGGTCTCACCCCCCGAGAAAACATCCGGTTAGCCCTCCAGCGACGCACCGGCGGTTCCTTCCGTTTCTGGCGCAGCGAACGGACCCTGCTGGCCCTGCATGATCAGGCCGATCAGCTGCTGGCTGCGGTCGGACTAACCGCTTATGCCGATACCGTCACCGGCGAGATGGCCTACGGCCGCAAACGGGCGCTGGAGATCGCCACCACCCTGGCCCTGGAACCGGAGCTCATGCTGCTGGACGAGCCGACTCAGGGGATGGGGGCAGAGGATGTGGCACAGATCACCGAGTTAATCCGCCAGGCGGCAGCGGATCGGACCATCCTGATGGTTGAGCATAACCTGAACGTGGTTTCCACCCTGGCCCAACGGATAACGGTCCTGCAGCGGGGCACGCTGCTGGCCGAGGGGAGCTATGACGAAGTCTCCCGTAATCCACAGGTGCTTGAGGCCTATATGGGGAGCACACATGCCTGATATCCGGAAAGAACTGCTACGCATCCAAGAGCTCCACGCCTGGTACGGCGAATCCCATGTCCTCCACGGGCTCGAGCTATCCGTGGCAGAGGGGGAACTGGTGACCCTGCTGGGGCGAAACGGCGCCGGCAGGACCACCATACTCAAGTCGATCATGGGGCTGGTGGGGAAACGGACCGGCTCCATCGTGATAAACGGCGCCGAGACCGTGACCATGCCCACCCACCGCATTGCACATCTGGGGATCGGCTACTGCCCGGAAGAACGAGGGATATTCTCCAGCCTCAGTGTGGAGGAAAATCTACTGCTGCCGCCGGTGGTCCAAGAGGGGGGAATGACGGTGGAACAGCTGTACGCGCTGTTTCCCAATCTGAAAGAACGCCGGAGCAGCATCGGCACCCGCCTCTCCGGCGGTGAGCAGCAGATGCTGGCCATTGCCCGTATCCTGCGCACCGGCGCGCGTCTCCTGCTTCTGGATGAGATTACCGAGGGGCTGGCCCCGGTCATCGTCCAGACCCTGGGGCGCCTGATCGTCACCCTGAAGGAACACGGCTTTACCATCGTCCTGGTGGAGCAGAACTTCCATTTTGCCGCCGATCTGGCCGACCGGCACTATATCGTTGACCACGGCGCCATCGCCGAGATGATCACCCGTGAGGAGTTGCCCAATCAGCGGGAACGGCTGAACCGGATGCTGGGGGTCTGAGCACTGATACGCATAGCAGCAGCATTCCATACCAAGGAGAACACCATGAAACGACTACTGGCGAAGGCAAGCATGACTCTGGCGGCGCTGGCATTGGCCGCAACCGGCGTATCGGCAGCGGGAATCTCGGATAACGTGGTCAAGATAGGGGTCTTGACCGATATGTCGGGGGTCTACTCCCAGATCGGCGGCAAGGGGACCGTGGTGGCGGTAAAGATGGCGGTGGCCGACTTTGGCGGCAAGGTGCTGGGCAAGAAGATCGAGGTCATCTCGGCCGACCACCAGAACAAGCCCGATATCGCCTCCAACAAGGCCAGAGAATGGTTTGACACCGGCAAGGTGGATATGGTGACCGGCCTCTTGAACTCCGCCTGCGCCCTGGCGGTGCAGAGACTGGGGGCCGAAAAACACCGGATCACCATGAACACCGGGGCCGGCTCCACCGATCTGACCAACAAGGACTGCAGCCCCTACGGCATCCACTACGTGTACGACACCTACGCCCTGGCGAACGTGGCCGGCAGTGAGATCGTCCGGCGGGGCGGCAAGACCTGGTTCTTCATCACCGCAGACTACGCCTTTGGGCAATCACTGGAGGACAATACCGCCAAGTTCGTCAAGAAACTGGGGGGCCGCGTCCTCGGCTCGGTCCGCCACCCCCTCTCCACGGCTGATTTTTCCTCTTACCTGATGCAGGCCCAGGCCTCGGGTGCCCAGATCATCGGCCTGGCCAATGCCGGCAGCGACTTTACCAACGCCGTAAAACAGGCAAAAGAGTTCGGCATCACCCCACGGCAAACCATGGCCGGGATGCTGGTGTTCGATACCGACGTCAAGAGCCTCGGCCTGCCCACCGCCCAGGGGATGCTCTATGCCTCCGGCTTCTACTGGGACCGGGACAACGCCACACGGGCCTGGTCAAAGCGCTTCTACAAACTGCACCACGCCATGCCGACCATGGATCAGGCAGGGGCCTACTCCGCCACCATGAACTACCTGAAGGCGGTAAAGGCGGCCGGTACCGACAACCCGGACGCGGTCATGGCCAAACTCCGTTCCATGCCGCTGAACGACTTCTTCGCCGTACACGGGCGGCTGCGTGCCGATGGCCGGATGGTCCACGACATGTACCTGATGCAGGTCAAGAAACCGTCTGAATCGAAAGGGGAGTGGGATATCGCCAGGATCATCAAGACCGTACCGGGCGATCAGGCATTCATGCCGCTCTCCGAGAGCAGCTGCTACCTGGTGAAGAAACGCTAGTCCATAGCCGAGAGCAGAGGGGCGGGGAAACCCGCCCCTCCGGGAGACCCCCATGGAAATCAGCATGATGGCAATTCTGTCCCAACTCATGCTCGGACTCAATAACGGCGTCTTCTACGCCTTGCTCAGCCTGGGGTTGGCGGTGATCTTCGGGTTGCTCAACATCGTCAACTTCGCCCACGGCGCCCTCTACATGCTCGGGGCCTTCGCCGCCCTGCTGGGGTATAGCGAACTGGGACCGCTCCTGGGGAAGCCCGATTTCCATATCAACTATTGGGCCGCCCTGATCCTGGTGCCCCTGCTGGTGGGGGCCGTCGGTATCCTGATCGAGAAGACCATGCTGAAACGTCTCTACCGCTTCGATCACCTCTACGGGCTGCTCCTGACCTTCGGCATCTCCCTGATCCTGCAGGGGGTCTTCACCAATTATTTCAATGTGGCCGGCACCCCCTACGATGCCAAACCGCCGATCCTTGAAGGGGTTGCAAACCTGGGGTTCATGATGTTCCCCCGCTACCGCCTCTGGGCCATCGCCATCTCGCTCGTGGTCTGCTTTGCCACCTGGTACGTGATCGAACGGACCAAACTGGGTTCTTATCTCCGGGCAGGCACGGAAAATCCGGAGCTGGTCAAGGCGTTCGGCATCAATGTGCCGCTCATGATCACCCTCACCTACGGTTACGGCGTGGCCCTGGCCGCCTTTGCCGGCGTGGTGGCGGCGCCGATCTATTCGGTCAGTCCGGTCATGGGCTCCGAGATCATCATCACCGTGTTTGCCGTGGTGGTGATCGGCGGCATGGGTTCCATCATGGGGGCCATTGTCACCGGCCTGCTCTTGGGGATGGTGGAAGGGGTGACCAAGGTGGTCTATCCGCCGGCCTCCAACACGGTGATCTTCTTCATCATGGTGATCGTCCTGCTGATAAAGCCGGCCGGCTTGTTCGGCCGAGAGCAGCAATAACGGGGGTGGGAACCATGAAAGCGCGTTACTGGGTGTGCCTTTTCATCATCGGTTGTCTGGCCCCATTTCTGATCTACCCGGTCTTTGTCATGCAGCTGCTCTGCTTCGCCCTGTTCGCCTGCAGCTTCAACCTGTTGTTGGGCTATACCGGGCTGCTTTCCTTCGGTCATGCCGCCTTCTTCGGCAGTGCCGCCTATCTGGCCGGGTACCTGATGACCGTTGCCGGGCTGACACCGGAACTGGCCATCCTGGCCGGGACGGTCTGCGCCGGTCTGCTGGGCTACCTGTTCGGCACGCTGGCCATCAAACGCCAGGGGATCTACTTTGCCATGATCACCCTGGCCCTGGCGCAGATCGTCTACTTTATCGCCCTGAAGGCAGACTTCACCGGCGGTGAAGACGGTCTGCAGGACATCCCCCGAGGCAAACTGTTCGGCCTGATCAACCTGGAGACCACCTACCGGATCGGGCACAAGTCACTGGAACTGAACCTCTACTTCTTCATCTTCATCCTGTTCTGCCTCGCCTTCTGGCTGATCCACCGGACCATCCACTCCCCCTTCGGCCAGGTGCTGAAGGGGATCCGCGAGAATGAGCAACGGGCCGTCTCCCTGGGGTACCGGGTGGAACGGTTCAAGCTGCTGGCCTTTGTCATCTCAGCCTCCCTGACCGGCACTGCCGGCGCCATGAAGGCGCTGGTGCTCCAGCTGGCCTCCCTCACCGATGTCAGCTGGCACACCTCGGGCGAGGTGATCCTCATGACCCTGCTGGGTGGGCTGGGCACGGTCCTGGGACCTTCCGTGGGGGCCATCACCGTGGTCACCCTCCAGGAGAAACTGAGCGCAGCCGGTTCCTGGGTGACGGTGATCATCGGCGCCATCTTCGTGGTCTGCGTGCTGGCCTTCCGGCGGGGTTTTGTGGGGGAGTTGGGGCGCCTGCTGAAAAAATCACTGTAACACCGCACCCAAAGGAGGAGACGATGGAGTGCACAACCATACCTGAGGCGTTGGCCAATATCCGTGACGGCGCCACCATCATGGCCGGCGGCTTCGGCCTGGTGGGAATCCCCGAGAACCTGATCATCGGGCTGCGGGATCTCGGCGTGCGAGACCTGACCGTGATCTCCAACAACTGCGGGGTCGACGACTGGGGGCTGGGACTCCTCCTGCAGAACCGGCAGATCAAAAAGATGATCTCCTCCTACGTGGGGGAGAACAAGGAATTCGAACGGCAGTACCTTTCCGGTGAACTGGAGGTGGAGCTGGTGCCCCAGGGGACCCTGGCGGAACGGATCAGGGCCGGCGGAGCCGGTATCCCGGCCTTCTACACCCGTGCCGGGGTGGGCACCCCCATCGCCGAAGGACGAGAGACCAGGGTCTTTGATGGTACAGAGTACCTGCTGGAGACCGCACTCAAGGCGGATTTTTCGCTGATCAAGGCCTGGCGCGGCGACCGGCTGGGGAACCTGCAGTACCGCAAGACCGCCCGCAACTTTAACCCGATGATGGCGGCCGCCGGCCGGGTAACGATCGTCGAAGTGGAAGAGCTGCTGGAAACCGGGGCCATGGATCCCAATCAGGTGCACACCCCCAGCATCTACGTGCAACGGATCATCGCCTGCCCGGACTGCGAAAAGCGGATTGAGCGCCGGACCGTGCGTACAGGAGGAGCATCATGAGCTGGACACGGGAACAGATCGCCCAACGCGCGGCCCAGGAGATAGAGGACGGCTACTACGTCAACCTGGGGATCGGCATGCCAACCCTGGTGGCCAACTACATCCCCACCGACAAACGGGTAGTATTCCAGTCGGAAAACGGCCTGTTGGGCATCGGCCCCTACCCGACGGAACAGGAGTTGGACCCCGACCTGATCAATGCCGGCAAGGAGACCATCACCATGATGCCTGGCGCGGCCTTGTTCAGCAGCGCCGAATCCTTCGCCATGATCCGGGGCGGCCATATCAACCTGGCCATCCTGGGGGCCATGGAGGTCTCGGCAACGGGCGACCTGGCCAACTGGGTCATCCCCGGCAAGATGATCAAGGGTATGGGGGGCGCCATGGACCTGGTCTACGGCGCCCAGCGGATTGTAGTGATCATGGAACATTCGAGCAAGGACGGCGCCCCCAAGATCCTGCCCCACTGTACCCTGCCCCTCACCGGCAGGGGGGTTGTGAACCGGATCATCACCGATCGGGCGGTGTTCGATCTGACTGCAGACGGGCTCCAGTTGGTGGAGTTGGCGCCGGGTGAGACGGTGGACGGCATCCGCGCCGCGACCGGCGCCCCGTTTACCCTGCCGGGTCAGCCTGCCTGAGCCGGTACTCCCCCCCACCTTAACTCACGAAGGAGTAACGCCATGTTGCAAGGAAAGAGAGCGGTTATTACCGGTTCCACCAGCGGCATCGGCCTCGGCATCGCCGCGGCTCTGGCCGTCCAGGGCTGTTCTGTCATGCTGAACGGCCTGGGGGATCCGGATCGGATTGAGCAGCAGCGCCAGCACCTGGAACAGCGCAGCGGTGTAACCGTCCGCTACCACGGCGCCGACATGACCAGGCCGGAGGAGATCAGGGATCTGATGCGGGCCGCCGTGGAGCAGCTGGGCGGCGTGGATATCCTGGTCAATTCGGCCGGTATCCAGCATACTGCGCCGGTGGAGGCATTCCCACCGGCTACCTGGGATGCCATTATCGCCATCAACCTGAGCGCCAGTTTCCACACCATCCGTGCTGCGGTGGCGTCGATGCGGGGGAACGGCTGGGGCAGGATCATCAACATCGCCTCGGTGCACGGTCTGGTGGGGTCAGCCAACAAGGCCGGGTACGTGGCGGCCAAACACGGTCTGGTGGGACTCACCAAGGTGGTGGCCCTGGAAAATGCCGGCAGCGGCATTACCTGTAACGCCATCTGTCCCGGCTGGACCCGCACCGAGCTGATCGAACCCCAGATCGCGGCCCGGGCCCAGGCCCACGGTGGGGATCTGGAGGCCGGCGGTCGTGACCTGCTGGCCGAGAAACAGCCCTCGAAACAGTTCGTCACCATCGACCAGTTGGGACAATGCACCCTGTTCCTCTGCTCCGACGCCGCCGCCCAGGTGACCGGCGCCACGCTGGCGGTGGACGGCGGCTGGACCGCGCAGTAACGACCATCGGCACTATCCGGTAAGGAGAACGGTCATGAGTACGGTAAGTATTGTCGGCGCCGCAAACACGAAGTTCGGCTCATTCGTCAAAAAGAATCGTGAGACCGGTCAGGTCACCGATCTGCACCCTATCTACGACCTGCTGTTCGAGGCCGGCCGAGACGCTTTGGCCGATGCCTCGGTGGCGGCAAGCGAGATCGACGGCGTCTGGGTCGGTTCATGCGCGCCAGGGCTGTTTGCCAATCAGGAACACCTGGCCGCCTGCGCCACCGAGATCGATCCCCAGGGGCTCCGATTCAAGGCCATGACCCGCTGTGAGGACGCCTGTGCCTCCGGTTCGGTCGCGTTGTACAACGCCCTGTACGCCGTGGAATCCGGCCGGGCCCGGGCCGCCCTGGTCATCGGCGTGGAGAAGATGAATCTGCTGGACACCCCTCGCGTGACCCATGCCCTGGCCACCTGTTCCTACTGGCCCGGCGAGGGCAGCCAGGGGATGACCTTCCCCGGTCTGTTCGCCGAATACGCCAAGGGCTATCAGGCCCACTACCGCCTCAGCGATACCGAACTGGAACGGATGCTGGCCACCGTGGCCGCCTTGGGCTACCGGAACGGACTGGATAACCCGTTGGCCCACTTTGGCCTGGGCGGCCCAAGTGACAAATTGGGGCTTACCACCGCTGACGCGATCATGGCGCTGCCACCGGAGAAAAATCCGCTGATTGCGCAACCGTTACGGCTGCACGACTGTTCACTGGTCTCCGATGGCGCTGCCGCGGTGGTGCTCATGCCGACCAGGGAGGCGGCCAGGCAAGGCAAACGGGCGGTGGAGATCGCCGGCATCGGCCACGCCAACGAACGGCTGGCCATTGCGGTCAGGGACAACATGTACCGGATGGAGGGGGGCAACGAAGCGGTGCGACGCGCCTTTGGCGAGGCCGGGATCACCAGCTCCGCCATTGATATTGCAGAGGTACACGACTGTTTCACCATCGCCCAGCTGATGGCCACCGAGGCCCTGGGGCTCTCCCCTGAGGGGCGGGCCGGTCATGACTATCTGGCAGGCCGGTTCACCCGTAACGACGACCGTTGCGCCGTCAACCTTTCCGGTGGCCTCAAGGCCAAAGGACATCCGGTGGGGGCCACCGGTGTTTCAATGCATGCCCTGCTCTACAAACAGCTGACCGGCGAACCGATCGGCGCCACCATGAGCAGAAAACAACCCGAGGTCGGAGTCACCTTCAACATCGGCGGATCGGCGGTCACCAACTGCGTCAGCGTCCTCCGCCGGCTACGGTAACAAACCATGTTCCTCCTCGCCGCCAGCAGCGATGACCTAATCGGTGCAAAAGCAAAAACCCCTGATTTCTCGGGGGCTTTCGGGCTTATCCGCACTAGGCTGTGGGATTCAAACAAATTGCATAACTATATGTTATATATACATTTTATAGATTCAAAAAACCATATTTAACCCAAAAACATACCCACCATTTTATGAGTTCTTGTTACCCCCCTGATATGTATATTTTAAGTATAGGCTAAATTTACACTTTAATAATAGCCTTAAACGCGTATATATAGAGTCAAAAAAGATTTTTATTGACGCTATTGAAAACGTGTCTTAAACTCTAAATATACATTTAAGGGGGTGGGGCCATGACAGCAGCAGCGGCAGCGAGACCGGGGCAAGTGGTGGGGTATCGGAGAGTGAGCAGCGACGGCCAGAACCTTGACCGGCAGCTGGACGGGGTGACGGTGGATCGGATTTTCGAGGAAAAGGCCAGCGGTAAGGATGCAAACCGCCCTGCACTGCAGGAGATGATCGCCTATGTCCGCACCGGCGACACGGTGGTGGTACACTCCATGGACCGGCTGGGGCGTTCCCTGCTTGATCTGCGCAAGATCGTCGAGCAGCTCAACGCCAAAGGGGTGACCGTTCGGTTTATCAAGGAGTCGCTGGAGTTCGACGCCACAAGCGACGATCCCTTCAAGGCGTTGATGCTGAACATGCTGGGGAGCTTTGCCGAGTTCGAGCGGTGTCTGATCAAATCCCGCCAGGCAGAAGGTATACGGCTTGCCAAGGAGAAAGGCGTCTATAAGGGTCGTTCCAAATGCCTCAAGCCTGAACAGGCTGCAGAGGCAAGGGAACGGGTTGCAGCTGGTGTACCAAAGTCACGGGTAGCTAAAGACCTGGGAGTAACCCGGCAGACCTTGTACAAGTACCTTGAAGGCAAGGCGTAGACAGGCTGTAAATAAACCACTTGCGGAGGCGATAGTACATACGCTATCATTCAGACATGGGGAAAAGTTCAATCAACTTTGATGCACCAAGCAGCATTACCTTTAATGATCTGCTGAAACTATGCCGCCAGCACTTTGGAGAACCAAGGATTGTGGGCAGCCACCATATATTCAAAACGCCATGGCCCGGAGACCCCAGAGTAAATCTACAACGGGACGGAAAGATGGCAAAGCCGTACCAGGTAACACAGGTACGTAAGGCGATTGAAAAACTGGAGAAGAGCAATGAAGCATGATGTGAAAAAATACACCTACCGGATTGAATGGTCTGAAGAAGACAAGGCACACCTTGCCCGTTGTCTGGAGTTTCCTTCACTGATTACCCACGGCAAGACACCAGAGAAGGCCCTAAAGGAAATAGAATTGGTGGTTGCAGAATCAATCAAATGGATTGAGGAAGAAAAGGGGATTATTCCTGAACCGCTGGGCGCCAAACAATACAAGGGGAACATTACCCTGCGAGTCCCGCCCGGCGTTCATCGACAGCTTGCCATACTTTCTGCAGAGCAAGGAGTATCCATCAATCAACTGGTTCTATCCAAGCTGGCGGCTGCCTGACCCGCCCCTGCCCCATTCGATCAAGACACCACAAACACCAAAGGGCAGCCGTTGCCGGTTGCCCTTTAATTTTATTTGAGAAAAAACACGGCAGCACTAAATAACATCTTAATTTCAGAAAACAAAACTCGTTAAATGTGAATCTCCTTTTTGGGTACGTTTGTTTTTTTGGGGGTACGTTTTACCGATAAAAACGTACCCAAAAACTCTGGATTCAAGCATACTCAAAGCGAACCACTACAAACAACACAAAAGCAAAAGCCCTCGATTTCTCGAAGGCTTTTGGACTTATCCGCACTATGGCGAACTATTAATTGGTGGAGGCGGTGGGAGTCGAACCCACGTCCGAAAGACCTACGACCAGAGCTACTACACCGTTAGTCCGTTGATCGATTTAGCCAGCCTGCTGTACAGCGGACAAGACAACATACCGGCGATCCCTGAATTTCGGGCTGCGTAGCGGGCTTACGCGACCCTATTCGGTAGTGCATGACGGTCCCTTCCTACCACCGACATCTCGGTCGGGACCGCCTGTTAAGCAGCGAGTGCTACAGGAGTGTTATAATTGTCGGCAATTAATGCCATGCAGGTTTATTAAGGTCGGCCACCTGCCCCGACCCGGTGCAACCCAGGAGTTCATTCCCCCGTCGAAACCTTTACGCCCCCAATTGTCAAAGATCCTATATAATCAAATATACACTAACGGGCCTTAATTTTGAAGTCTTTTGAAAGCTCGCGCTTCATGTCCTTCTTCTTCAGATCCTCACGCTTGTCGTGCAGCTTCTTGCCCTTGGCCACCCCCACCTCCACCTTAACCCTGCCGTCCTTGAAGTAGAGCCGCAGGGGCACGGCGGTGCAACCGTCCTGTCGGATACGGGCATGCAGCTTGTCGATTTCACGCTTGTGCAGGAGCAGCTTGCGATGGCGCTCCGGATCGTGGTTTTGACGGTTGCCGAAGTCGTAAGGGGCGATGTGCAGGTTGTGCAGCCAGGCCTCGCCGTCCTTTATCAGCACAAAGGCGTCGGTCAGGTTGGCCTTACCCCCCCGCAGCGATTTGACCTCGGTACCCACCAGCGCGATCCCGGCCTCCAGCCGCTCCTCAATATGATAGTCGTGAAAGGCCCGTTTATTGGCGCAGATCAGTTTTTCACCCATAGTGCCGATAACTGTAGCAGAGCCGGAGGAAAAAGGGAATCGCCGGAAACGTCTCCCACGCGTGGCGTAACCGCCATGACCAAGCCTCCTCTGCGATTGACTTTGCTACCTGCCACGTTTATAACTCACCAGACCTACGGGTCTTCAGTGTGAAGACCCGTTTCTCTTGTAACGATCCGGCCATGACCATGCGTACCACCACATACCGCGAAATATACCTCTCCACCGTCATAGGGCGTGCGCTCATCACCAGCGGCGGTACCGAGACAGGTAAGGGGCCATTATGACCAGTTCCCTCTTTCCAGCTGCAGACCGGCGCAGTTTCGATGAACGGAGGCCGGAAATCCTGGAACGCTGCAAGGAACAACGCAGCACAGCATATGACGAAATACGTCAGAAACATGCGACCGGTGCCAGCGGCACGGAGGTGGTCCATCTGCTCGCAATGGCCATGGACCAGCTGGTGGTCGGTCTCTTTCAGGGGATCCTGCACGAGCTGGGCGAAACCGGGCGCTTGTTGGACGGTCACCTGACCCTGGTGGCCGTCGGCGGCTATGGCCGGGGAGAGCTGAACCCCTACTCCGACGTGGATATCATGTTCCTGCACGACGGCATGGTCCCCCCGGAGCGGGTTGAGGAGTTCGCCCAGAAGTTGCTCTACTTCCTGTGGGACCTCCGCCTTGACGTGGGCTCTTCTGTCAGGACCGTGGCCGACTGCATCGAGATGGCAGCCGCCGACGGCACCGTCAAGACCGCCCTGATCGACTGCCGCTTCCTCACCGGTCACCAGCCGCTGTTCGACACCCTGCGCAAGACCGTCTTTTCCCAGATCTTGCCCAAATCAAGCGACAAATTCATCAAGCAGAAGATCACCGAGATGAGACGGCGACGGGAAAAGTACGGCGACACCATCTACCTGCTTGAACCGAACATAAAGGAGGGAGAAGGGGGGCTGCGGGATCTGCAGACCGCCCTCTGGGTGGCCCGGGTCAAGTTCAAGTTCGAACAACCACGTGAGCTGATCGTCAAGGGGATCCTCTCCGAAGAGGAGCTTGAGGTCTATAGCACGGCGCTGGACCATCTGTGGCGACTGCGCAACGAACTCCACTTCCATACCGGCCGCAAATCCGACCAGTTCACCTTCGATCTGCAGGTCCACCTGGCCGAATTCCTCGGCTATCACGACCACGGCAAGGTACTGGCGGTGGAAGATTTCATGCGGGATTACTACCGCCACGCCGCCCGGGTGGAACACTTCGCCTCCACCCTGGTCTCCCGCTGTGTCTGGCGGGATGAGGGCGCCCTGAAGATTCTCGGTTACTTCGTCCGCAGACCGGTAGGCGACGGCTGTTTCGTGTTGAAGGGTGAGTTGATTATCCCGGATGAGACGGTGGTAGACAGAGACCCGCCGGTACTGATGCGGATCTTCGAGCTGGCTCAAAAGCATGGGGCGAGCCTCAACCTCCGGGTCAAGTGGCTGATACGCCGCTCACTGCATCTGGTGAACGACAAGTTCCGCCGCAACCGTGAGGTCAACCAATCGTTTCTGAATATCCTCCGTTCCGAAAAAGGGGTGGCCGATACCCTGCGGCTGATGCACCACCTGGAGTTTCTGAACGAGTTCATCCCGGAGTTCGAGCATATCTACTGCAAGGTGCAGCACGACCTGTACCATATCTACACCGTGGATATACACACCCTGTTCGCGGTGGAGCAGGCCGAGCAGATACTGACCGGTCAATCGGCCGATCTGCTCCCCCTCCCCTGCCGCGTGGCCACGCAGATCGGCAAGCGAGAGCTGTTGCTCCTGGCGGTGCTGTTCCACGACATCGGCAAGGGTGAAGGGGGCGGCCATGCCGATAAGGGCGCCGCCATGATCCCCACCATCGCCCGCCGGATGGGCCTCTCCAAAGAAGGCTCTGAGCGGCTGGCGTTTTTGGTGCGCCAGCACCTGCTGTTTGCCCATATCGCCCAGCGTCGTGACCTGTCCGACGAGAAGATGCTGCTGCAGTTCGCCCGCCAGATGGGGACCAGCGAAAACCTGAAGATGCTCTACCTGCTGACCGTGGCCGATGTGCGGGCCGTCGGCTCCGACGTCTGGACCAACTGGAAGGCATCCCTGTTGAACGAACTGTATGAGAAGACCTTTGACATCCTGGAACGGGGCAACTTCGAGCTGGAAGCCAGCAGCGAGCGGGCCCGCGCCATCCGGCGCTCGGTACGGGAGATGGTGGAGTACGACATCCCGGCCGCCACGGCCCGGGAAGAGCTGCGGGCCATGCCGATCCGCTACCTGCTCTCCAACCCCCTTGCCGTCATCGCTGAGCACCTGCGCCTCCTGGTCCGGATGCCGGGGCAGGACGTGGTCATGCAGCATCAGCACGAGCAGGAGAGCGGCTACTCCACCTTCACCATCTGCACTTACGACGTGCCGGGCCTGTTTGCCAAGATCACCGGGGTGATGGCCGCCAACGGGGTAAACATCCTGGGAGCCCAGATCTTTACCAGCACCAAGGGAAAGGTGCTGGACATCCTGCAGGTCAATTCGGCACAGGGGTTCGTCATCACCGATGAGACCCGCTGGCGCAAGGTGGAAGACGACATGACGCTGGTAATCCACGGTGAGAGCAATGTGGAGGAGCTGGTGGAGAAACGCCAGCGCCCCACCCTGCTGGTCCCCAAGGAGGCCCGCCGTTTCCCCACACGGATCGAGATAGACAATGAGGTCTCCGAGGACTACACCGTTATCGACATCTATGCCCACGACAAGGTGGGACTGTTGTACCTGATCACCAGCACCCTGACGAGGTTGGGACTGTATATCGGCGTCTCCAAGATCTCCACCAAGGTGGATCAGGTGGCCGACGTCTTCTATGTGCGCGACATCTTCGGCCACAAAATCCTGGCCGATGACAAGCTGATAGAGTTGAGGACTACCCTGACCCAGGCCATCGACGACTGGCAATGAACTTGTTTACGCAAACTTGACTGAACGCACGGCAAACGGGCTGAATGCTCCACCCGTTTTGAACCGGACCGTGTTGGAGGAATAATGGACGAGCAGCAAAAATCACTGGATAGTGGTACTACTGCCGCCGCCACGACGACCAAGCGCGGCCGTAAGCCTAAAACAGCAACCGCACCAGTCACGTCCAGCAGATCTTCAGCCCAGATCATCTCCTATCGCCATCCCGACCGTCGCACAAACAACCCCGAAGTAGGTGTGGTCTCCGAGGCCACCGACCCGGCCCAGCCCCAGACCGTCTGGCAGTACGATCCCCATCTTGACCCATCACTTCAGTTCGATTCCGCCCGTTCCACCATCGAAACCATGATCGATGATGCCCTGGCCTCCGGCGATACAGACACCATGCGTCTGGCCCTGGAGGAGCTAAAGCGCCTGCAATCCCCCTATCTCACCTGGACCGGTAAGGCCGAACGGACCAGTTTTGAGGTGGATACCGTCTCACTCCATGTCCACGAGCGGATCGACCCGATGAGTATCCTGGCTGCGGTACGGGCAAACCTGAAGGAGGGGAAGAAGGTCAAGATCATCCAGCCCGGCCTGTTCGAGGCGCCCTTCGAGAGCCTGCCGCTGCGGGATGCCATCGATTTTTACCAGCACGACAAGGGGTGGAGTAACCGGCTGGTGGCCGGAGATTCGCTGCTGGTGATGAACTCGCTCTTGCAGAAAGAGTCCATGGCCGGACAGGTGCAGATGATCTATATCGACCCTCCTTACGGCATCAAGTACGGCTCTAACTTCCAGCCGTTTGTGGGCAAGCGGGATGTGAAGGACCGCAAAGACGAGGATCTGACCCAGGAACCGGAGATGATCAAGGCATTCCGCGATACCTGGGAGCTGGGGATACATTCGTACCTCACCTACCTGCGGGACCGGCTGCTGCTGGCGAAGGAACTGCTGAGTGAGTCAGGGAGTGTGTTTGTGCAGATTTCGGATGAGAATCTGCACCATGTGCGGGAGTTGATGGATGAGGTGTTTGGTGCGGCGAACCTAATAAGAATTATTTCAATTCAAAAACGATCACCTCAGCCAGATAAGTTTCTGTCTGGCGTTGCAGACTATCTTGTGTGGTATGGAAAAAACTGCAACCACACAAAGTATAATCAGTTGTACAGCCTTAATAACAGTCAAACTGAAGATCGCAATTTTGTTACGAGCGACATGACATCGTCTCATGAATTTCACCGTACATCAATTGTGTTTGAAGGTAATAGTTACACTCCAGGTGCAAGATATTGGTCAACTAGCGAGGACGGCCTGAACAGACTGAACAAAGCTGGGAGGATTCTTCTGTCTGGAAAAACTTTAAGATACAAAAGATATAATAATGACTGGGAATACCTTCTGCCAACAAACCTTTGGGCAGATGTAGTATTTAATTCATTTTCTGAAAGTAAACTGTATGTAGTTCAAACTGCAGAAAAAGTCATAGAACGTTGCCTCCTGATGACCACCGATCCCGGCGATCTGGTGCTGGACCCCACCTGCGTGCGTAGGGGGACGATGGTTGTTACCCCCCCCTGCCCCCCCGTAAACGGGGGGGAGTTTTCATCTCTTTCTTTTGATTCCTCGTCTGCTTCTAGTTCCCCCCCGTTTACGGGGGGGCTAGGGGGGGAAGTCTTTACCCCCGTCGAAGCACTCAAGCCAGGAGAATACGTCTATTCTCACGACGGCATGCCACACCGGATTATCCGCACAATCCGCAAGACCTACTCCGGCACCATGTACGGCATCCGGCATGCTGCGTCATCCACAACACTTTGGCTGACAGCAGACCACCGTGTGCTCGTAAAACGCCGCCAGTATGTCTTTTCAGGGGGCAGAAACTGGACTCACAACCCACACGAAAGTTTTGAAAAGGCCCGCGCGTTACGAAACAACACGACTACCTCCGAAAATACTCTTTGGCAAAAACTGCGGGGAAAACAATTTGGAGTCAAGTTTCGTCGTCAGCATCCCATTGGACCATATATTGTTGATTTCTTTTCTCCTGAACGAGCGTTGATAATTGAACTTGATGGCGACTCTCATTTTACCGCTGATGCCATTGAATATGATCAAAAACGGACTGAATATCTGACTGCATCCGGCGTTACTGTAGTTCGTTTCACCAATCACGATATAGCGGCAAACCTAGAGGGCGTTTGCGAAAGGCTATTGTCAATTATTGGCGAAACAGCTTATGGATTCAGGGAAGATGCCTTCTGGTTGCCCGCGGAGCACTTGCAACCCGACGATGTAGTTTATCAGGGCGCCCTGCTTGAACCAATTGTAATTGCAGATATTTTAACTGAACATACAACTGAAGATGTATATGATCTGGAGATTGAAGGAGCCCATTCATTTCTCACTGAAGTTTGTGCGGTTCATAACTGCGGTTCCGGCACCACCGCCTTTGTAGCCGAAAAATGGGGCCGCCGCTGGATTACCTGCGACACCTCCCGCGTGGCCGTGACCCTGGCAAAACAGCGACTGATGACCGCCAGCTTCGATTACTACGAGCTGCGCTACCCCCACGAAGGGCTGAAAGGGGGCTTCATCTACCAGACTGTGCCCCACGTCACCCTCAAGTCCATCGCCAACAACCCGGAGATCGACGAGATTTACGAACGGATGCACCCGGCCGTTGAGCAGGCTTTGGCGGCATTAAACAAGGCTGGTGGCATATCTCTGAAAGAGTGGGAAGTACCCTTCGATTTCCCCGCCGACTGGCCAGAGGCTGCACGCTCACCGTTTGATGCCTTCCATAAGGCGCGCCAAGCAATGCAGAAGCAGATGGATTTCTCCATTGCCAGTCATGCCGAACCGGAAACCCTCTACGACAAGCCCCAGGCAGACAAGAAGAAGCTGCGCATCACCGGACCGTTTTCGGTGGAGGCGGTTCCGTTCCCCACGGTGCTTTCTCTTGACGAAAGCAAGCACCAGCACGAGGCGGACGTGACCATTGCCCGCTCCGGCGAGTCCTCCCGCCAGCACCAGTGGCGCGACGAACTGCTCAAGACCGGCATCCGCGGCAAAGGCGGCCAGATGCTGAAATTTTCCGAGTTGGAGACCCTCCCCGGCACCCGCTACTTGCACGCCAGCGGCCATCTGAACAGTGGAGAGAGAGTTGTCATCTCTTTCGGCCCGGAGCACGCAGCCCTGGAACAGCGCCAGGTGGAGTTGGCCCTGCGTGAGGCGGGCGAGCTGTTTCCGCTCCCCAAGATGATCGTCTTCTGCGCCTTTACCTTTGATCCCGAGGCTGCCAAGGATATCGACCAGCTCAAGGGGATCACCGCCCTGAAAGCCCAGATGAATACCGACCTCTTGACCGAAGACCTGAAAAAGGCCCGCTCCAGCAACCAGAGCTTCTGGCTCATGGGACAGCCGGATGTGGAGGTGCGCAAGCTGAAGGATCGCACCTGGCAGGTGGAGGTGCATGGCTTCGACTACTTTGACACCGCCAAGGGAGAATTGGTCTCCGGCGGCAAGGGGAAGATCGCCATGTGGCTGTTGGATACCGACTACGACGAGCGCTCCCTGTTTCCCCGGCAGGTGTTCTTCCCCATGGCGGGCAAGGGTGAAGGGTGGCAGAAGCTTAAAAAGGAGATCCGCGCCGAACTGAATGAAGAGTTGCTGCACCAGTTCCACGGCACCGTGTCGATCCCCTTCGAGGCGGGCGACAACCGCAAGGTGGCGGTGAAGATCGTGGATGACCGGGGTATCGAGAGTTTGAAGATTATTCCGCTGGAGGGCTAGGCGATGCGCATTGAGTCTATACGGTTGAAAAATTTCCGGGCGTTCAAGGATGTAACCCTGCGTGATATTCCCAGTTTTTGTGTACTGGTAGGCGCTAACGGGACAGGGAAAAGTACACTTTTTTCGGTGTTCGGCTTCTTGCGGGACGCAATGATGACCAATATTACCGCGGCACTCGGTAAATTGGGCGGCAGTCGAGGACTTCAAGAAGTAAGAAGTCGGGGTTGTGTAGGGCCGATTGAAATAGAGTTGAAAATAAGGGCGGATTTAGGTCGAAAAGCCACCAGCCTGATTACGTACACTCTTTCTATTGATGAACAAAACGGACGCCCTGTCGTTGCTCGTGAAATCCTCAAATATCGTCGCGGAAGTGGCGGCCAGCCGTGGAAGTTTCTTGATTTCAGTTGCGGCCAGGGTGAGGCTGTAACGAACGAATTAGAGTCAGTAAAGGATGAGAAAGATCTCCGACGGGAAACACAAACTCTCAAGAGTCCCGACATATTGGCGATCAAAGGGTTGGCCCAATTTGAGCGGTTTCCGGCTGTTATGGCTCTTGGCGACTTGATTGAGAACTGGCACCTGTCCGACTTCCACATCAACCGCGCCCGACCGGAACAGGAAGCGGGATATGCCGAGCATCTTTCTCGGGAGGGGGAAAACCTTTCGCTGGTGATTGAATATCTTTTCAATCACAAAAAGCCAGTATTCGACAAAATAGTCGAAAAGATAAAGGCACGGGTGCCCGGCATTGACAATGTCGAGGCAAAAACAACTGAAGAGGGTCGTGTCCTGTTGAAGTTTCAGGATGGTGCATTCGAAGACCCTATTCTGGCTCGATTTGTGTCTGATGGGACCATCAAGATGCTGGCGTATCTTGTCCTACTGTATGATCCTCATCCGCATCCGTTACTCTGCGTAGAGGAACCTGAAAACCAGCTTTACCCCTCTCTGTTGTGGGAATTGGCCGAAGAATTCAGGTCCTATTCTGTGCGGGGGGGGCAGGTTCTCATTTCAACCCACTCGCCCGATTTTCTTAATGCAGTCGAACTGAATGAAGTTTTCTGGCTGGTCAAAGAAAAAGGTTTCACGCAGGTCCTGAGAGCCAAGGACGATCCTCAATTGGCCGCGTATATGGCGGAAGGCGACCAGATGGGCTACCTCTGGAAACAAGGACTCTTCAAGAGGGCAAACCCCAAGTGAAGACGATTGTTTTTCTGCTTGAAGAGCCATCGGCGCAGGATGCCTTACAAAGTCTACTGCCGGCGATTCTCCCGCCGGACGTTAGGCCTGAATACTTATTGTTCGAAGGGAAGCAGGATCTGGAAAAGCGCTTAGTCCGCCGTATTCGAGGCTGGCTGACACCGGATAGTGTTTTCGTTGTGTTGCGTGATCAGGATAGCGGCGACTGCGGGGTCATCAAGGAAAAACTGACAGCACTTTGCCGAGAAGCCGGTAAGCCGGAGACGGTGGTGCGTATCGCTTGTCGAACCTTGGAATCCTGGTTTGTCGGTGATTGGGATTCAGTGAGTATGGCATTTAATCAGCCAAAATTGGCGAGCCTGAAGCGCAAGGCAATTTACCAGGACCCCGACCGTCTGGGCAATCCCGTTATCGAATTACGCAAAGTCATTCCTGATTATCAGAAGCGGGACGGCGCCCGCAGAATCAGCCAGCATCTTGACCCCGCCCGTAATCGTTCCCGCAGTTTTCAGGTTTTTATCGAAGCTGTCATGCGTTTGTCAGGTGTCGAACAATGACAAAACCGTCATCCCTCATCATCAACTCTCCCTACGAAGTCCCACGTCAGCACTGGCGGCAGGAGCGCGACGGCTCCCTTGCCCTGGTGGAAGAACGCCGCCCGGCGGGGTACGAGATTTTCGATGCCCGCCATAACACCAAGCGGACCGAAGAGCTGGAGCTGGTGAACCAGATCCGTACCCGCGTTGACGAGTGGCGGGCCGCTGGCTATCCAGGGGTAACAAGTGTTACACGGCGGCTTCTGGAACACTGGCACGACCGTGACGCCCGGCAGTTTCCCTTATACTTCTGCCAATTGGAGGCGATGGAAACGCTTATCTGGTGGGCAGAAGCCTCGGCTGAACATCGCCAGGGGATTTACCTCCCCGGCGACGGCGGGCCGTGGCAGCGGCTCTGCAACAAGATGGCCACCGGCACCGGCAAGACAGCGGTCATGGCCATGCTGATCACGTGGCAGGTGCTGAACGCCCTGACCTATCCCAAGCGGACCAAGGACTTTTCCAAGGCGGTTTTCATCGTGGCGCCGGGTATCACGGTCAAGGAACGGTTGCGGGTGCTCTATCCCGGCGAGCCGGACAATTTCTACGACGCCTTCGGTGTCTGCCCCTCTGACGCACTTCGCCAGAAACTGAACCAGGCGGTTATCCTGATCGAAAACTGGCATACCCTGATGCCGCTCAAACAGACCGACCGTTCGGTGGTGAAGAAGGGTGCGGAGAGCGACGAGGCGTTTACCCGGCGGGTCCTGGGCAAGCTCTCCACCTGCCGCGATATCGTGGTCATCAACGACGAGGCGCACCACGCCTATCGCATCCCGGCGGAACTGAAGATCAGCAAGAAACAGGCGGCCGAGCAGGGAATCGACCTGGATGAGGCAACCCGCTGGATCGAGGGATTGGACCGTATCCACAAAACCCGGCGTATCCGTTGCTGTTTCGACCTGTCGGCAACGCCGTTCGCCCCCACCGGCAAGGCCAGCAGCGAGGCCGGACTGTTTGGCTGGATTGTCTCCGACTTCGGCCTGAACGATGCCATCGAGGCCGGTTTGGTCAAGACTCCGCGCGTGGTCATCCGTGACGATGCCCTGCCCGATGCCAAAACCTATCGTTCCAAGCTCTACCACATCTATCGCGATGCCGAGGTGGCCGACGACCTGAACCGTAAGGCGGAACCCCATGAGCCGCTTCCAAAGCTGGTGCAGGATGGCTACACCCTGCTGGGAGCCGATTGGCGCGAGGCCCTGCTGCAATGGCAAGAAGCGGGGCATCCTTCGCCGCCGGTGATGCTGACAGTCTGCAACCGGACCGAGACCGCAGCACGGATTGAGCACTATTTCCGCAACGGCGACGCCCATTGGCCGGAACTGCACAAGCCGGAACGCACGCTGCGGGTGGATTCCAAGGTGCTGGACAAAGCTGAAATTGGTGAGTCAGCCGGGAGTGACAAGGATTACGAGGAAACACTGAAGGCTATCGTCGAGGCCGCGAATATCCCGCAAACTCGCAAGGAACGGTTGATTGGCCTGAAGAAGGAAGAATTGCTGCGGGAGATCGTCGATAATGTGGGCAAACGGGGGACCGCCGGCCAAGAGCTGCAAAAGGTGATCTCCGTCGCCATGCTTTCCGAAGGGTGGGACGCCAAGAACGTGACCCACATCATGGGGCTGCGTGCCTTTACCAGCCAGCTTTTGTGCGAGCAGGTCATTGGCCGCGGTTTGCGCCGGGTGTCGTACGAAACCGATGAGAACGGCCTATTTCTCCCGGAGTACGTGAACATCTTTGGCGTGCCGCTCTCGATCTTCCAGGTCGGAGACGACGGCGGACCTACACCGCCGCCTCCCAAGCCGAGCACTCAGATTGAGTCACTACCGGAGCGGGCCAACTTGGAAATTCGCTGGCCCAATATCCTGCGCATCGACACCGTGGTCAAACAGGTACTGACAGTCGATTGGTCCTGCGTGGAACCGTTGACGCTCGACCCGGCAAAGACGCCCATCAGCGCCGAACTGGCCCCGGCACTCGGCGGCGCGGCGGATTTGAGCAAGGTGCACAACATCGACCTGGAGCAGCTGCCGGAGGGGTTCCGCCTGCAACGGCTGGTGTTCCAGGCGGGCCGCAAGGCGTTCGAGACGTTGCAGGGAAGATTTTCCGGGGGCAGAGATTTTCTGGTATTCCAGTTGATCCGGCTGGTGGAGCAGTTCTTTGAGTCGGACCGGCTGCACATCCCCTCACTGTACCATCAGGACCCGCTCCGCAAGCGGATTCTCTTTGCGCTCAACATCGACCTGATCGTTCAGCATCTGCTTCGCTATGTGGCCGAACAGAACCAGGAACGGCTGGAGCCGGTTTTCGACGAAGAAGCACCCATTGGCTCAACCGCCTACATGCGGACGTGGTATACAACCAAGGTCTGTCACCCGGCCCGCCGGTCGCAGATCAGCCACATGGTTGCGGATAGCAGTTGGGAACAGTATGCCGCCAATCTATTTGATCAGAGCAGTAAGGTAGCGGCATACGCCAAGAATGACCATCTCGGCTTCCATGTCTGGTATCTCTGGAACGGCGTCCGCCGCCGCTTTGTCCCGGATTTCCTGGTTCGCTTAAATAATGGAAAAACTCTGGTTTTTGAAATCAAAGGCGAGGACTCTGAGCAGAATAGAGCGAAACGGGAAGCGTTGAAACAGTGGATACAGGCAGTGAACGAACGGGGCGGATTCGGTGTCTGGTGCTGGGATGTGGCGTTTGTTCCGGCTCAGATGCAGGATATCCTTGCAACGCATAGCCGTTAGGTTGCCTACAATGAACCGTTACCTCGACCTGTTTCTGGCCTGGCTGGTGGTCGAAAAAGGCCTCTCAGCCAATACCCACGCCGCCTATGCCGCCGACCTGGGGCGCTACCTCGACTTTCTGGAGGTGCAGCAACGCACCACCGCCGACAGCGTGCAGTCCAGCGACATCGCCGGGTTTCTTGCCAAGGAACGTGAACGGGGCCTTGCCCCCCGCAGCCGGGCCCGCCTGCTCTCCGCCATCCGGATGTTCCACCGTTTCCTGCTGATCGAACGCTATGCCAGCCAAAACCCGGTGACGGTGATCGAGGCGCCCCGCACCATCAAAAAGCTGCCCGGCTTTCTCACCACCGCCGAGGTGGATGCCCTGCTGGCCGCAGCCGCCGGTGATCGG
>JAJYCS010000031.1 GCA_021778115.1 Deltaproteobacteria bacterium | reverse complement strand
CACGGAAGTTAAGTCCCTCAGGGCCGATGATACTGCACGGGTAGCTGTGTGGGAAAGTAGGTCGCCGCCAGAATTAATCAACAAACGCCCCGTCAGGCTTGAGCCAGACGGGGCGTTTGCGTTACGTATAAAACTATACCCAGGAAGAGATAACCAGGGAGTAAGAACCGTCCGCTGCTTTTCCTTGGCTTTGCTTGAGGTAAACGGTATAATCTCACGAATTTGTACCTGGCAGTCTGAAAGGAATAAGCGATTATGAGTAGAAAGATGCTGATTAACGTCATGCATCCCGAAGAGGCCCGGGTGGCGATCGTGCAGGATGGTCTCCTGATGGAGCTGAATATTGAGATCAGTGGCAAGGAACAGACCAAGGGCAATATCTACAAGGGTGTGGTACTGCGGGTGGAACCAGGACTGCAGGCGGCCTTTGTGGATATAGGCCAGAAAAAGCCTGGCTTTATTCAAATGGGCGACCTGCATCCGGACTTCTGGCAGTGGCGTGAGGATATCCCGGAGGACGAACGCAAGCGTCGCCCGCGGATTCAGGAAGTGCTGCGCCGCGGCCAGGAGTTGCTGGTGCAGGTGGAGAAGGATGCCCGCGATATGAAGGGAGCGGCACTGACCAGCTACCTATCCTTGCCGGGACGATACATGGTGCTGATGCCCGGCGACAGTGCCGCCGGCATCTCGCGCAAGATTGAGGATAATACTATACGCAAGGAGCTCAAGTCGTTGGTGGCTGAGTTGCAGGTGCCGGAGGGATACGGCTATATCGTCCGTACCGAGGCGGTTGGCCGAACCCCTGAGGAGTTAAAAAAGGACTTGGAGTACCTGATTGGCGTCCATGAACGGATTCAGCAGCAGGCTGCCAAGACGAAAGGGCCTGCCGAGATCTACCACGACGCCGGGGTGATTCTGCGCACCTTGCGCGATTATTTCTCCGACGATATTGATGAGGTCTTGGTGGACGACAAGGGGGCCTATCAACAGGCGGTCGATTTCTTTAAGGAGTTGATGCCGGGCTATGAGAGGCTAGTCAGGCTGCATAAGGAAAAACGTCCGATTTTTTCAAAATATCAGCTGGAGGAACAGATTGACCAGTTGTACGAAAAACGGGTGCCACTGCCGTCGGGAGGATCGCTTATCATCGAACCGACTGAGGCCCTGGTATCGATCGACGTCAACTCAGGCAAGTCAAGCGGTGAACGTGGAGTGGAAGACACTGCCTTCAAGACGAACCAGGAGGCTGCCGCCGAGGTGGCTCGCCAACTACGACTGCGCGACCTGGGCGGTCTGGTGGTGATCGACTTTATCGATATGCGGGATAACAAGCATGATAAAGAGGTGGAGCGTACTCTGAAGGAGGCCTTGAAGTTGGATAAGGCACGGGTTAACCTGGGGCGGATCTCGCAGTTCGGCATGTTGGAGATGTCCCGTCAGCGGATTGCTAAGAATATCAACGACGCCATTCATCTGGAGTGCCCCCACTGTGAGGGGCGTGGCCGGGTGAAATCGGTAGAGGCCATGGCGCTCTCCTTCTTGCGCAAGGTGCATGCTGCCGCGGCAAAAGGGCAGGTGGCCGAAGTGCGTGGAGGGCTCCCCCTGGAGGTGGCCTATTTTCTATTAAATCGGAAAAAACGTGAGCTTGCACAGATCGAGAATGATTATGAAATCGTAGTCACCGTGAAAGGCAAACCCTCCTTCCTCTTGAATCAGCTTGAATTGGAGGTGGTCAAGCGGGAGAAGGGGGAACAGGAGGAGCGGACGATATCTTTGGAGGCGCCATCCGTTGCCGCTGCATTGGACACGGTTTCTGAAACTGCCCCCGGGGAAGCTGTCGGCAAGAAGAAACGGCGTCGTAAAAAACGGAAAAAATCAACTGGCGGCGATCAGTCGGTGTTGCCTGTTGCTGAGGATGCCGAGGAGAGTATGCCCGCGATCGAAGCCGTTGCTACCCCTGAACCGGAGATGGGCGATCAATTCCCGGCATCCCCTGGGGCCGAGCCTGCCAAGAAACGCCGCCGCCCCCGCTCACGCAAAAAGGGGGCTCCATCTCCAGATGAACCGCCTGATCAAGGAGTTGTAGAGGCGCAACCTGCCGTAGAACCGGTCGTCGCACGCTCCGCCCCTGATGAGGCGCAAGAACCCGCTCAAGAGCTTCTGGAAGCCAAGAAAAAGGGTGGTAGGACTCGTAAGCCCAAGCAGGAAGAGCCTCCTCAACCAACCGTGCCGGCCGAGGCGCCAGAAGGCGTTGCACTGCCGGCCCCCACAAAGCGCAAAAGCCGCACCGCAACGATAAAGAAAGCGGATCGTGGTGAGGTTGAGGCATCCCCGAAGGGAGGGGGCGGGGATACGCCGAAGGAGCCGCGCGCCCCTGCCAAAAAGGCCTCGCCAAAGAGAGCCCCCAGGACAGTCAAGGCTGTGGAGAACCGGGAAGAATAGCTTGACGCATGAGATGCTCTGAGCTACTTTCTGTCGTTACCCCGTATGCCTGAAAGGTATGAACCGTCGATGGAAGAATTGAGTGAACTGCTGCTGCAACGCCGGCGTAAGGTAAACGCACTCTGGACCGCCGGCATCAACCCCTACCCGAACGATTTCAAGCCCGTTGATACCGCTGCCGAGGTGTTGACCCGATATGGGGAGACCGAACAGTTTGAGGCCAGTGATATTACGTGTATCCTGGCCGGACGTATTATCGCCCGTCGTTCGTTTGGCAAGGCCGCCTTCATTCAGATTCAGGACCGTAGCGGGCGGATTCAGGTCTATGTGCGTAAGGATGATCTCAGTGAAGAGGAGTTTGCTCAGTTTGAGTCCTTTGACATCGGTGACATCGTCGGTGTTGCCGGCTTTCCATTTCGTACCCAGCGGGGCGAGCTCTCCATTCACGCCCGTTCAATCCGCCTGCTGGTCAAATCATTGTTGCCGCTACCGGAGAAATTTCACGGGCTGACCGATCTGGAGACCCGCTACCGTCAGCGTTACGTTGACCTGATCGTGAATCCGGAGGTCCGTGAGATCTTCGTCAAACGTTCACGTATTGTAAATCTTATCAGGCAGTTCATGGCCTCCCGCGACTTTCTTGAGGTGGAGACGCCGATGATGCAGCCGATTCCTGGCGGCGCCACAGCGCGCCCCTTTATGACGCACCATAATGCGCTGGATATGGACCTGTATCTGCGGATCGCTCCGGAGCTGTACCTGAAACGTCTGGTCGTAGGGGGTTTTGAGCGAGTCTTTGAGATCAACCGCAACTTCCGCAACGAGGGGATCTCGGTGCGGCATAACCCTGAGTTCACCATGATAGAGTTCTACCAGGCCTATGCCACCTACGAGGACCTGATGGACTTTACCGAGGAGCTGTTCTGCCATGTGGCTCAGGATCTGCTTGGAACGCTGGATTTTAGTTATCAGGGGATGCCGATCAGCTTCCAGCGCCCCTGGCGGCGACTTACCGTCAAGGAGGCGATCCTTGAGTACGGCGCTATCGATGCCAGGCAGTTGGACGATCGTGATCTGGCCCTTGCCTTTGCACGCAGTATCGGTCTGGAGCTGCCGGACGAGATCGGCTACGGCAAGCTGGTAATGGAGATATTTGAGGAGGTTGCCGAGCATAAGCTGATCCAGCCAACCTTTGTTACCTCGTATCCCACCGAGGTCTCACCCCTTTCCCGTAAAAACGATCTGAATCCGGAGATCGTGGACCGTTTTGAGTTGATGATCGGTGGCCGCGAGATCGCCAATGCCTTTTCAGAGCTGAACGACCCGCTGGATCAGAAGGAACGGTTTCTGGCGCAGGTGGCGGCGAAGGATAAGGGGGACGAGGAAGCCCACTATATGGATGAAGACTACGTCCGGGCCCTTGAATACGGTCTGCCGCCCACCGCAGGCGAGGGGATCGGCATTGATCGCCTAGTGATGTTGCTGACCGATTCCGCCTCGATCCGTGATGTTATCCTGTTCCCACAGCTGCGCAAAGAGGCGAAATAGCACCAGTGGCCATGCCGTTTGAACTGCTGATCGGGTTGCGCTACCTCAAGGCCAAGCGTAAATCCACCTTTATCTCGATCATCACCTTTATCTCTACCGCCGGGGTCGCCCTGGGGGTGATGGCGTTGATCGTGGTCTTGGCGGTGATGACCGGTTTTGAGCGGGACCTTCAGAACAAGATACTCGGGACCAACGCCCATATCGTTGTCATCGGCAGCGGCGGCGCGATGAACAATTACCGTCCGGTCATGGCGCAGTTGCAGCAATTACCCGGGGTACAGGCCGCCACCCCCTTTATCTACAATCAGGTCATGCTCTCCACGGGCCGTCTGGTCTCCGGGGTGGTATTGCGGGGGATTGAACCGTCCACCGACCGCTTGGTGACCAGGCTGTCCCACACCATCGTGCAGGGGAGCATGGACGGCCTGGAACCACAGCCCGGCGCTGGCCACGATCCCGGGATCCTGATAGGGCGCGAGTTGGCCCGCCATCTGAACCTCAGTGTGGGGGATCGTATCAATGTGGTCTCCCCCATCGGCACGATTACCCCCTTGGGGATGTTGCCCAAGTTGCAACCGTTCCGCGTGGCGGGGATCTTCAATACCGGCATGTTCGAGTATGACTCAACCCTGGCGTATGTCAGTCTCGATCAGGCGCAGAAGTTCTTTGATCTGGGGGATACCGTCACCGGCATCCAGTTGCGGGTGACGGATGTCTACGGGACCCCCCCTCTTGTCCGGCGGATAAATCGGCTCTTTGGCCCCGAACTGTATGCCCGGGACTGGATGCAGATGAACAAGAATATCCTCTTTGCCCTCAAGACCGAAAAGGTGGTCATGTTCATCATCCTGACCCTGATCGTTCTAGTGGCCGCCTTTGGCATCGCCTCCACCCTGTTCATGGTGGTGATGGAGAAGGCACGCGACATTGCCATCCTGAAGGCGATGGGGGCCCGTTCGCTGAGCATCATGAAAATTTTTGTCCTGGAGGGGCTGATCATCGGAGTCGTCGGCACGGCGCTTGGTGTCCTGTCAGGGCTCTTGATCGCCCATAACCTGGAGCCGATCATCGATTTTGTGCAGAAGGTAACGGGCAAAAACTTTTTCAATAAGGATATCTACTACCTGGATCACTTCCCATCCCAGGTGGTTGCCTCAGACGTCTTGATGATCTCAGTGACGGCGGTAGTGATCTCCTTTGTGGCCACCCTCTATCCCGCCTGGCAGGCATCGCGGATGCTGCCGGCCGAGGCGCTGCGGTATGAGTAGCCTGATCTCGATCGAGGGACTCTGCAAGCGTTACCCCATGGGTGGCGCTACGGTGGAAGTACTGAAAGGGGTTGATCTCGAGATACAGGCTGGCACGACCACCGCCCTGGTGGGGGCATCCGGTGCCGGCAAGAGCACCCTACTACATATCTTGGGCGCCCTTGACCGCCCCAGCGGTGGAGTCGTGTCGTATCGTGGCGAGGATCTGTTCCGACGTTCCGATCAGGAATTGGCGGATTTCCGCAATCGTAGCATCGGCTTTGTGTTTCAGTTCCACCATCTGCTGCCGGAGTTTACCGCACTGGAGAACGTGATGCTGCCGGCCTTGATCGCCCGCATCTCCCGTCACCGTGCCGAGCAACAGGCCCAGCGGCTGCTGCAGCAGGTTGGGCTTGACCATCGTCTGGAGCATCGTCCCGGTCAACTTTCAGGCGGCGAGCAGCAACGGGTTGCGATTGCCCGTGCGCTGGTGCTTGAGCCGGAGCTGTTGCTCGCGGATGAGCCCACCGGTAACCTGGATATGAAGACCAGCGAGGCGATTCACGATCTGCTGGCCCGTCTGCAGCAGGAGACCGGCATTACCTTGGTGATCGTGACCCATAATGAGCGGCTGGCTGCCGGCATGCAACGGGTGATTCACCTGGTGGACGGAAAAACTGACTACGCTACCCCGGAGGGTATGTGACGAGCTATCAGTATCTGAAGATTGCCGTAGTGGCGGCCCTGCTCATGAACAGTATCACCGCCCGAGCCGAGAGTGACAGGATTACTGATCTGGTGGTGCGGGGCAACCGACGTATTGAGTCCGCCGCAATTCTGAACGCCATCAGCACCAAGGTGGGTGATCGGCTGGACAATGACCGGACCGATGCGGATATCCGGGCCATCTTTAAGCTGGGGCAGTTCAGGGATGTGCAGGTGAGCACCGAGCCCGGCCCGAAAGGGCTGGCGCTGGTCTATTCGGTGAGTGAAAAGCCGATCGTCCGCGTGATCAGGTTTGAAGGGAACAAGGAGATCAAGCAGGAAAAGCTGTTGGAGGGGCTGCCGCTGCGCCATAATGCCGTTTTTGACCAGAAGGATCTGGATAGCTCGGTCGCCAAGCTGAAGAAACAGTACATGGATGAAGGCTACTACCTGGTCACGATCACCCCTGAGGTGGAGCAACGTTCCAATGCCGATTATCTGGTGACCTTTAAGGTGGTGGAAGGGCCAAAGATTCGGATCAGCACCATCAGTTTCGAGGGGAATCACGCCTTCAGCGCCAGCACACTGCGGGGGGCCATGGAGACCAAGGAGGCGTGGTTCATGTCCTGGCTTACGGGCGCCGGCACCTATAAGGAAGAGGTGCTCCGCAACGACTCCCTGTTGATTGCCGATTACTACATGAATCACGGCTATATCAATGTCAAGGTGGGGGAGCCCAAGGTCAGGCTCTCCGATGACCGGAAGTCGTTGTTGGTAAGTATCCCGGTTACCGAGGGTGACCAGTATCGGGTCGGCTCCATCGCCTTCTCAGGTGATATCCTGTACCCTGAAAAGGAGATCAGGGAGAAGCTGAAGACCGAGGTCGGGGAGGTGTTCAGCCGGAAGAAGCTGCGTGAGGATATCGCCACTCTGACCGACATGACGGCCGACAAAGGATACGCCTTTAACAATGTCAATCCGGAGACCAAGCTGGACACGACCAAGAAGCTGCTGGACGTGACCTTTGACGTGGACAAGGGAGACCTCATCACCATCGGCCGGATCAACATCACCGGCAACTCAAAGACCCGCGACAAGGTGGCCCGTCGGGAGTTGCGCCTTATGGAAGGTGACCTCTACAGCGCCACCGGTTTCAAACGGAGCAAGCAGAACCTGATGAATACCGGCTATTTTGAGGAGGCCAACCTCTCCAGCGTGAAGGGAAACAGCCCCGACAAGCTGGATATCAACGTGGATCTGAAGGAAAAGGCAACCGGCGCCTTCACCATCGGTGGCGGTTATAGTTCGTTGGACGGCTTGATCTTCCAGGGGTCGGTCTCCCAGTCCAACTTCCTGGGACTGGGGCTCAAGGCCAGCGCCTCGGCGGCCATCGGAGGAAGGTCGAATACCTATGCGGTGGGTCTTACCGATCCCTATTTCCTCGACAGTAAATGGACCCTCGGGGCAGATATCTACCGCTCGGAGCGTGATTACACCGATTACAGCAGGCGTCTTACCGGCGGTGATATCAAGGCAGGCTATCCGATCACCGACTTCCTCGGCACTTTCTGGATGTATAAGTACGAGATCAAGGATATCTATAATCCGGACAGCGCCTATCTGACGGCAAACGCCCAATACCCAAGCAGTTACCTGCTGGGGGAGACCACGACCAGTTCCATCTATGGCAGTATCACCAACAACACCACCGATTACCGCTTCGACCCCTCAAGCGGGATGATCAATACCCTCTCTGTGGAATACGCCGGTCTGGGGGGGGATAACAAGTATCTGCGGGAGGTGCTGGACAACACCGTCTTCTACCCCCTCTGGTGGAAGTTCGTCTTCTCCACCCGGGTGACCGTGGGGGGGATACAACGGGCCGGCGCGGCAATTCCGATCGACGAGAAGTTTTATCTGGGGGGAATCGGCACCCTGCGGGGGTATGGGGCCCGTTCGGTCTGTCCGATAACCGACGGGGTCTACGTCGGCGGCGAGAAGGAGCTGTTCGGCAATGTGGAGATAAAATTCCCGCTTCTGCCCGAATACGGCGTCAAGGGGGTAGGTTTCTTCGATTACGGCAACGCCTGGACGGGTGGCGGCATCAAACCGCCCGATATCCTGATGAGCTACGGTGGCGGTATCCGCTGGGCCTCCCCCATGGGGCCGCTCCGTCTGGAATACGGCATCCCGATCAATCCACGCTCCGGCCTTGACAACAAGGCGGGACGGTTTGAGTTCGCAATCGGCAGTTTGTTCTAGCATCGGCATCTATAAAGGAGAACAGCAATGAAGCGTATCATGATGGTGGCACTGACCCTGGCACTGATGACCGGTTCTGCCTGGGCCGCAGAGGGTAAGTTCGGTTATGTGGACATGCAGCGGGCACTCAACACCTCTGAGGCGGGGAAGAATGCCAAGGAGCAGCTGCAGGCCAAACTGAAGAAGTATCAGGCGCAGATCAACGCCAAACAGCAGGAGTTGCAGGGTCTCAAGTCCGACCTGGAGAAGCAGGTGACCACCTTGAGTGAAACGGCTCGTGCCGCCAAGGAGAAGGACTATCAGCAGAAATTGAAAGATTTCCAGCGGTTCACCAAGGATGCGGAGGAGGACCTGCAGGCCCGTGATGCCGAATTCACCAAGAAGATCGTTGAAGAGATGGACAAGGTAGTGCAGGAGTATGGCAAGAAAAATGGCTATACCATCATCTTCGACGCCCGCACCGCAGGGATGTTGTACGCCGATAAGGCGGTCGATCTGACCGACCCGGTGCTCAAGGCCTTTAACGCCACCAAGAGTACGAAGTAACCACCCGGGGTAGAGAGGTCATGATCCAGACCAGGACGCTGCAGGAGCTTGCCCAGTACGTGGGGGGCCAGGTACGGGGTGATGCCACTGTCCGGGTGAACGGACTCGCGCCCCTTGAGGCCGCTGGACCGGATAAGCTTACCTTTCTGGCCAATCCGAAGTACGCCGCCAAGGTTGCCGAGACCGGCGCCGGCGGGGTGTTGATGGCGCCGGACGGTGAGGCCTACGGCCGGAACGTGATCGAGCTGGCCAACCCGTACCTGGGGTTTGCCAAACTGCTCACCCTGTTCTATACCGCGCCACATCCGCCGCTGGGGGTGCTGCCTGAGGCGGTGATCGGCCTGAATGTGACCCTTGGCGAAGGGATCAGTATCTATCCGGGCGCGGTCATTGGCGACAACGTGACCATCGGTGACCGGGTGGTGATCCATCCTGGCGCGGTGATCTACGACGGGGTGACCATCGGAGATGACAGTGTGATCCACGCCAACGCCGTGGTGCGTGAGCGATGCCGCCTGGGCAAGCGGTGCAAGCTGCAGCCGGGGGCGGTGATCGGCAGCGACGGCTTCGGTTATGCGCCGGACGGCCCCTCCTACTACCCGATCCCCCAGATCGGCATCGTGGTGCTGGAGGATGAGGTGGAGGTGGGCGCCAACAGCACGGTGGACCGGGCGGCCCTGGAGGTGACTCTGATCAGGCGTGGCACCAAGCTGGACAATCTGGTGCAGATCGCCCACAACTGCCAGATCGGTGAAGACTGCATGATCGTCTCCCAGGTAGGGATCGCCGGCAGCAGCAGGATCGGCAACCATGTGACCCTGGCTGGCCAGGTGGGGGTTGTTGGCCATGTAACCATCGGCGACAACGTGATTGTTGGTGCCCAGGCCGGCGTGCCCGGCTCACTGGCGGCCAACGCCTATTACAGCGGTTCCCCGGCCATGCCCCACAAGGAGTGGCTGCGCACCATGGGGGTACTGCCCAAGCTGCCGGATATGCGCAAGAAGATCTCGGAGCTGGAAAAGAAGATTGCCGGGCTTGAGGCCCGGCTGCAGAAGGAGTAAACGATGGAACCGACGTTGCCGATGGATGTGAACGCCATCATGAAGATTCTGCCGCACCGCTACCCGTTCCTGCTGGTGGACCGTATTGTGGAACTGGAACATGGCGTCCGTTGTGTAGGGATAAAGAACGTCACCATCAACGAACCGTTTTTTCCGGGGCACTTTCCGGGGCATCCGGTCATGCCGGGGGTGCTGATCGTGGAGGCGATGGCCCAGGTGGCCGGCATTATGGCCTATCTGGCCTCCGATGAGGAGACCCGGAAGAAGGTCAGCTACTTCATGGCCATTGACAACGCCCGGTTCCGTAAGCCGGTATTGCCGGGCGATCAGCTGCGGATTGAGATCACCACAACCCTGAACCGGCGTGGTATCTGGGGGGTGGATGGCAAGGCCTATGTGGACGGCACCTTGGTAACCGAGGCATCGCTCAAGGCTACCTTTGCACCGGCTGCCGCCTAAGGAGAGACGCTATGGCCATTCATGCAACAGCTATCGTACATCCGTCAGCAGAGCTGGCTGAAGGGGTGGAGATCGGCCCCTACGCGATCATTGAAGCGAACGTGCGGATCGGCAAGGGGACCACGGTCGGTCCCCATGCCGTGATCGGCAAATGGACCGAGCTGGGCGAGCATAACCAGATCTTTCACCTGGCCTCGGTGGGCGCCCCGCCCCAGGACCTGAAATACAAGGGTGAGGAATGCTGGACCCGCCTGGGTAACCATAACGTGATCCGTGAGTTTGCCACCATCCACCGCGGGACCGTCACCGGCCATGCCGAGACCGTCCTGGGGGACAACAACCTCATGATGGCCTACTCCCATGTCGCCCATGACTGCCGGGTAGGCTCCGGTAACGTCTTTGCCAACTCCGCCACCCTGGCCGGCCATGTCACGATCCAGGACAACGTCATCCTGGGCGGTCTGGTCGCCATCCACCAGTTCGTCACCATCGGTTCCTATACCATGCTGGGTGGCGGCACACTGGTGGGCCTGGATATCCCCCCCTACATGATCGCCACCTCGGGAGGCAAGCGCGAGGCCAAGTTGCGGGGGCTGAATCTTATCGGCCTGAAGCGGCGAGGTTTCAGCGACGAGGCGATCCATAGCCTGAAACAGGCCTATAAGACCCTGTTTATGGCGGACTTGAAACTGGCAGAGGCCATTGCCAGGATCCGGGCTGAGATCATCGGCTGCGCCGAGGTGGATACCCTGCTCGCCTTTATCGAAAGATCGGAACGGGGGATCTGCCGGGGATGACGGCGCTCAGGGCAGCGGTGATCGGGGTCGGCTATCTGGGGAATTTTCACGCCCAGAAGTATGCCGGTCTGGATGATGTTGAACTGGTGGGGGTGGTGGACAGCGACGCCGCCAGGGCTGCCGAGGTGGCAGCGGCCTGCGGCTGTCAACCGTTTACCGATTATCGCGAACTGATCGGCCAGGTGGATGCGGTCAGCGTGGTGGTGCCGACGCAGTATCATCACCAGGTGGCCCGTGATTTCCTGGCCGCCGGGGTCCATGTACTGATCGAAAAGCCGATTACCGTCACCATCGAACAGGCCGACGAGCTGATTGCCCTTGCCGATGCACGGGGATTGGTCGTGCAGGTCGGTCACCTGGAGCGGTTCAATCCGGTGATGATGGCGGCCGAACAGGTCCTGGATACGCCCTTGTTTGTGGAGTCGGTGCGGATCGCGCCGTTCAAGCCCCGCGGTACCGATGTCAATGTGGTGCTTGACCTGATGATTCACGATATCGAGATCATCCAGCACCTGGTCAGGTCGAAGGTGGCAAGGATCGATGCCATCGGCGCCCCGGTGTTCACCGGCGAGGAGGATATCGCCAACGCGCGGATCGCCTTTGAAAACGGTTGCGTGGCCAACGTTACCGCCAGCCGGATCAGCCTGAAGAGCGAGCGCAAGATGCGGATATTCCAGCGTGACGCCTACCTGACCCTGGATTTTCAGAACAAGAAGGTGCTGGTGGCCAAGCGGGGTGCGGGAGAACTGCTGCCCGGCATACCGAATGTGCAGGTAACGGAGCAGGAACTTGGGCAGTCGGACCCGTTGCTGTCGGAGATATCTTCCTTTGTGGAGGCGATCCGCAGCGGGAGGCAGCCCCAGGTCAGCGGTCGGGACGGCCGGATGGCGTTGGAAACCGCTCTGAAAATCAATCACAGTCTGAACAGGATACACCCATGATACCGATGGTAGATCTGAAGACCCAGTACCACCAGTTGAAGAACGAGATTGATCAGGCGGTTCTGGCGGCATTGGAGAGCACCCAGTTCATCCTGGGGCCCAACGTTACCGGTCTGGAAAAAGAGGCCGCCGCCTACCTGGGGGCGCCCCATGCGGTGGGGTGCGCCTCCGGCACTGACGCCCTGCATCTGGCGGTGCTGGCCGCCGGTATCAAGCCGGGTGATGAGGTGATTACCACCCCGTTCACCTTTATCGCCACCGCTGAGGCGGTCTGTTATGCCGGCGCCACACCGGTCTTTGTGGATGTCGATCCCCGGACCTTCAACATCGTGCCGGAACTGATCGAGCAGGCGATCACCCCCCGGACCCGTGCCGTGATCCCGGTACACCTGTTCGGCCAGCCGGCCGACATGGCTGCCATCAGTGACATCAGCAGCCGACATAAGCTGATGCTCATTGAGGACTGCGCCCAGTCGTTCGGCGCTACCGCCGGCGGCCGGATGACCGGCTCCATCGGCGCCTTCGGCTGCTTCAGCTTCTTTCCCAGCAAGAACCTGGGGGGGTACGGCGATGGCGGTCTGGTGACCTGCGCCAGTGATGAGGGGGCAGAGGCGTTGCGGATGCTGCGCAACCACGGCAGCAGGGTGCGTTACCACCATGACGTGATCGGTTTCAACAGCCGTCTGGACGATCTGCAGGCCGCCATCCTGCGGGTCAAGCTGCGTCATATCGACCGGTTCAACCAGGAACGGCGCCGGGTGGCGCATCGTTATTCAGACGGTCTGAAGGATCTCGTGCAGGTGCCGCTCGAGGACGGAACGGGGCTGCATGTCTACCACCAGTACACCCTGTTGACTGACCAGCGCGACAGGATCATGGCAAAGCTGGCTGAACAGCAGATCGCCAGCGCCATCTACTACCCGATTCCGTTGCATCGCCAGAACGTGTTCGCCGCACAGTGTCGCGGCCTCGCCCTGCCGGTGGCAGAATCGATTGCCGACCGTTGTATCTCGCTGCCGATCTACCCTGAGATGACGGACCAACAGGTGGATCAGGTGGTGGCTGCGGTCAGGGAGGCCTTTAAGTAGTGTCCGAAACTACGCGCCGCCACCGTGTCATGGTGGTTGCGGGTGAGGCCTCGGGAGATATCTACGGCGCCGGGCTGATCCGGGCCATCCGCCAGCAAGATCCCACGGTCACCTGTCTTGGGATCGGCGGCCCACGCATGCGGGAGGCCGACTTTGAGGCGCTGGTAGACTCGGCCGATATGGCGGTTGTCGGTCTGGTGGAGGTCCTCAGGCATTTTGACGTGATCGCCGCCGCCTTTCTCACACTGAAGAAGATCCTGCTGACCGACCCTCCTGACCTGCTGATCCTGATCGATTATCCCGGTTTCAATCTACGTCTGGCCAAGGTGGCGAAGCGGGCCGGGGTCAAGGTGCTCTATTACATATCACCCCAGATTTGGGCCTGGCGGCAGGGGAGGGTCCGCAAGATCAGACGGTTGGTGAACCGGATGGCGGTGATCCTGCCGTTTGAAGTGCCTTTCTATGAACGGGCCGGGGTGCCGGTCACCTTTGTGGGGCACCCGATGGCCGATCTGGTACAGGTGGAACTGCAGCGGGATCAGGCAGCGGTATCCTTCGGGCTCGATCCGACACGGCCGATTCTGGGCCTCTTTCCCGGCAGCCGCCGTAGTGAGGTGAGCCGCCTGCTCCCCACCATCCTTGCCGCCGCCCGTATACTGCGTCAGTGGTATCCGGGCATCCAGTTTGTCCTCCCGTTGGCCTCAACACTCAGCGAGGACGATGTTATTCCCGCCCTTACGGAGAGCGGTCTCCCGGTCCTCGTGCTCCGCGACCGGCTGCACGACCTGATCCGGGCCTGTGATGCCATCATCTCCGTCTCCGGCACCGTCACCCTTGAAATCGCCCTAGTGGGGACTCCGCTGGTCATCATCTATAAGTTGTCACCACTTACCTATCAACTGGCCAGGCGTTTGGTAAAGGTCCAGCATATCGGACTCTGCAATATCGTGGCGGGTGAGACCGTTGCCGAAGAGCTGATACAGGACGATGCCACGCCGGAGCGGATCGCTGCCGAGGTGGGACGTATCCTGACGGACAGTAACTACGCCCAGCAACGTGTCGTGCAGCTTGCAAAGGTGCGTGAGCGCCTGGGGGGCGGGGGCGCCGATAAACGGGTGGCTGCATTTGCCCTTCAGATGCTGGCTGAGACAAAGCCATGCTGAAAAGAGCGATCTGGCTCCTACAGGTGGTTGTGCTCTACGGTTTCACCTGGTTGGTGGCCCTGCTGCCCGAGGAATCGGCCGATCACCTGGGTACACAGGTAGGTCTGCTGATGCGTCGTGTGCTGGTGGGGCGTCGCCGGATTGCCGAGGAAAACATTGCAGCTTCACTTGCCAGTATGCGTCAGCAGCCAAACTGGGGCGGTGGTGATGCCACGGCAGAAGAGCTTGCCCGGCAGGTGTTTTGTAATATTGGCCGTTCACTGGTAGAGAGTTGCCGGCTCTACCATGGGCGGGGGGACGATTTGATCGACCGTATCGAAGTCCTGGGGATGGAACATTATCAGGCAGCCCGTGCCATGGGGAAAGGTTTGATCTTTCTGACCGGACATTGCGGCAACTGGGAACTGTCGGCCCTGGCATTCGCCCGTCTATTTGACGCTCCAATCACGGTGGTGGCGCGACGTCAAAATAATCCGTATCTAAATCGGATGGTGGAACGGATGCGGATACACTATGACAATCGTGTGATCTACAAGGACAACGCCATGAAAAACATAATGGCGGTGATCCGGAAGAACGGCGTGATCGGCTTGCTGGTGGATCAGGCGGTCTTTCCCCAGGAGGGTTGTCTGATCGAATTTCTGGGGCGTAAGGCCTGGGCCTCGCGTGCTCCGGTTTTTCTGGCCCGCAAAACCGGAGTGCCGGTATTGCCGGCCTTTATTCACCGCGAGGGTACCCGTCACGTAATCGAGCTTTCTCCGGCAGTAACCTTTTCCGGTGATCCCAGCGACGTGGGGTGGCAGGCGGACGTACAGCAGTACTCACACGCCATTGAACAATGTATCACAGCTCACCCAACCGAGTGGTATTGGGTGCATCGTCGTTGGAAAAGAACGGAGCAGGTATGAGTGAACGAGTGTGGTCGGAATTGTGGTTGGCAGTGGTGCTCCTGGTGATCGCCACCGGTTTGCTCGCCCACAACGGTACTGATCTGGCATTGGCCAGTCGTTTTTACCAGGATGGGGGATGGCCGGTGGGAGACCGTTTCCCCTGGCATCAACTCTACCTGGCCGACCGCTACCCGGCGCTGCTCCTTGGGATCTGCGGTCTGGTGACTGCTGTTGCCGGTTGGTTCAGGCCGCGGCTGCGACATCTGGTGCGTCCCGGGCTGTTTCTGGTGCTGCTCCTTGCCCTCGGGCCGGGTCTGCTGGTCAATGGGGTCTTCAAGGACCACTGGGGACGGCCCCGTCCCCGCGAGGTATTCCAGTTCGGCGGGACAAAGCCGTTTCTGCAGCCCTGGCAACCAGGTGTGGACGGGCAGGGGCGTTCGTTCCCCTCCGGTCATGCGTCAGCCGCCTTTTATCTGGTGGCACCATACTTTGTCTACCGTCGTCGGCGGCCGCGCCTGGCAGGCCTGTGGCTTGGCGGTGGTCTGATCTACGGAGTGCTTATGAGCTACGCCCGCATAACCCAGGGGGGGCATTTTCTCACCGATTGCCTCTGGGCCTTCGGTGTGGTCTGGCTCACCGCCCTGTTATTGGCTGCTGTAATCAGGCCCGATCAGCCTGACGAGACATCATCAGCTGCGTAGGGTCGTGTTTTATCTCGCCTACAACATATGTTCGCTCTTCTTGCTCCTGCCGGTCATCGGCTACCATCTCTACCGCTCCGTCAGCCGTGGGAGGGCGCCGGCCTTTGCCGAACGGTTCGGCTGTCTGCCACTAACGGCGCGGGCCGCCCTTACCGGGCGTCCGGTGCTCTGGCTGCATGCGGTCTCCGTGGGTGAAGCGATTGCGGCCCGCCCGCTGCTGAAGGGGTTGCGTGAGGATTACCCCGACCATGCCCTGCTGGTCTCCACCACCACCGAGACCGGGCGAGGGGTCGTCGTGCGTGACGGTCTGGCTGATGCCGTCATCTATTTCCCCTTTGATTTTCTGCCCGCCGTTGCCCTGGCATTTTCCAGGATACACCCACGCCTGGTGGTGATCATGGAGACCGAGATCTGGCCTAATTTTAATCTGGTAGCCTCTCGGCGCGGGGTGCCACTGATCCTGGCAAATGGGCGAATCTCGGACCGTTCCTTTATCCGCTATCGTCAGTTCCGCTGGTTTTTCCACCACCCCCTGGCGATGTTCAGCGGGCTCTGCATGCAGACGGAGATCGACCGGGAGCGGCTTCTGGCCATCGGCGCCCCGCCGGAGCGGACGGTGACCTGCGGGAACCTGAAGTACGATATACCGTATCACCGCCCCACTGACGGGGAACGGCGCACGCTGCGCCGACGTTTTGCACTGCCGGAGGGAGCTCTGATTGTCACTGCGGCCAGTACGCACTCCGGTGAAGAGGAGCTGTTCCTGGGGGCGTGGCGTGAGGTGGCCGCTGGGCGCGATGATCTCCGGTTGGTGCTGGTGCCCCGCCATCCTGAGCGGGCTGCCGAGGTGGCGGCCGTTTCAGCACGCAGCGGCATCTCCTGCCGGCGCCGCAGTTCCCTGCAGGAGGCTGCGGCGCCCATCGGGCCCAATCAGCTCTTGCTGGTGGATACGGTGGGGGAGTTGATGCAGATCTATGCCCTCTCCGATCTGGTATTTGTGGGGGGGAGCCTGGTCCCCACCGGGGGGCATAACCTGCTGGAGCCGGCTTCCCTGGGTCTTCCCTCCCTCTTCGGCCCCTGCATGACCAACTTCCGCGAGATCGCCGCACTTACCCTGCAGTACGGCGCCGGTGTGCAGGTGGCGGATCAGAAGGAGCTGACAGCGGCGTTGCGTGATTTTCTGGCCAGTGCCGAGCTGCGGCAGGTGATCGGTCAAAACGGCCTGACCCTCCTCTCGGCAGCCGGTGGCGCCACCGAACGCCATCTGCGCGTCGTCGCCCAGGTGCTGCACCGATGAGTGGTACTACCCTGTGGCGTTCCCTGGCCGATGGCAGGCGGAGTGGGCCGGCCGTCAGTTTTTTCAAGCTGGCGTTCGCCCCCTGCGCCCTCTGCTACAGTGTCATCCTAGCGTTGCGGGCCATTTGTTACCGTCGTGGCATACTGCATAGCCAGCGACTTCCCCGTCCCGTTATCTCGGTGGGCAACCTTACGGCAGGTGGCACCGGCAAGACGCCGGTCACCGCCTGGATCGCTCGCTATCTGCTGGCGCGGGGGACCAAGGTGGTGGTCTTGTCGAGAGGTTACGGCGGCTCGTTGGAGGGGAAGACCGCCGTGGTCTCCGATGGTCGGACCCTGTTCCTGAGCCCTGCCCAATGTGGCGATGAACCGTACCTGCTGGCCAGCACCGTTCCGGGGCTGGCGGTGGTGATCGGCGCGGACCGTTATCGGGCCGGTCTGTTGGCAATGGAACAGCTGCAGCCCGATCTTTTTCTGTTGGACGACGGGTACCAGCACCTGGCACTGCAGCGCGATCTGAACATACTCCTCCTGGATGCCGCGAACCCCTTTGGCAACGGTTGGTGCCTCCCCGCCGGTCTGTTGCGCGAGCCGCAGACGGCAGTGCGGCGGGCCGACCTGGTGATCTTCACCCGCTGGGAAGTCGGGCGCGGGACCCTTCCGGTACCGGCGCCGAGCTGCCGTGTGGGCCATCGTCTAGGTAGCTTGTATCGGCTGACGGACCAGACGACCGTCTCGCTTGCCCACGTGCGAGAGTCTGCAACCACGGCCTGCGCCGGTATCGCTGATCCGGCCGGATTTTTTGCCGCGTTGCAGCAGCTGGGGATTACGCTGCAGTCGCCTCTCTCGTTGCCGGATCATGAACCGTATCACGCCGGGACAGTTACCCGTATTGCAGGGCTGCTGGCGTCAACTGGCGCCCGCTGGCTGCTCACCACCGAGAAGGATGCGGTCAAGCTGTGGGGGAGCGCGGCGCCATGGCTGCAGCAGGTTGTGGTAGTCCCCCTGGAGCTCGCCTTTGACGACGAAGAGCCGCTGCTGGTAGAACTGGAAAGGCGCTTTCCTTGTCGCCCCTGTTGAGGCATACTGGGGCCGTCGTGGAGCGGATCCTGATGCGGGGCGTCAACTGGATTGGCGATGCGGTCATGAGCACCCCGGCCCTGATGGCGATCAGGCAGACCTACCCCCAGGCCGAGACCGTCCTGCTGGCAAACCCCTTGACCGGGCAGCTGCTGCAGGGACATCCGGCGGTTGACCGGGTGCTGATTTTTGACCGTGACGGCAGGCATGCCGCCCTGAGGGGGCGCCTGAGACTGGCGGCGCGGCTGCGGCAGGAACGGTTCGACCTGGCCGTTATCCTGCCCAATTCCTTTGACGCTGCCCTGGTCCCCTGGCTGGCGCGGATACCGCACCGCTGGGGCAAGGCGTCAGACGGGCGGAGTCTGCTGTTGACGGGACGCTTCCAGGATCATCCGCCCCCCGGTGCGGAACATGAAGTGGTCTACTACCTGCGGTTGCTTGCCTCCTTCGGGATCAGGGGGGATGTCACCAAGCCGTTTCTTGTCACAACAGCTCAGGAGGACCAGGCCGCTGCCGCCCTGCTTGCCGTCCATGGCATCGGCGGGACCGACCGTCTGCTGGGGGTCAACGCCGGAGCCACCTTTGGTTCGGCCAAACGCTGGTATCCGGAACGGTTTGCCGAGGTTGCGCACCGGCTCGCACGGCAATGGGGCGCCCGGATCATCCTGTTCGGCGGTCCTGATGAGGTGGAGTTGGTGGCCGCCATAGCCCGGCGCCTGGAAGGGCGCTGTCTGAATCTGGCCGGGAAGACCACCATCCGGCAGCTGATGGCCCTGATCAAGCGGTGCGATTTTTTTGTCACGAACGATTCGGGCCCGATGCATATCGCCGCCGCCTTCGGGGTGCCGCTGGTGGCGATCTTCGGCCCCACCGATCACAGCGGCACCGCCCCCAGCAGCGATCAGGCCGTGATCGTGCGGCAACCGCTTCCCTGCGCCCCCTGCAAACTGCGGGTCTGCCCTACGGATCATGCCTGCATGACGTCGGTGACGGTGGATGATGTGGTGGGCGCCGCGTTACAGCTCAACCTCACAAGGACGAGAGACGTCTCATGAATCCTGTGTTACGCCGAACCCTGCGCTATATCTGGCCCTATTGGCCCCTCCTGTTGATCTCTGCCCTCTGCTCCCTGGTCGTGGGGGCCATGGACGGCGCCTTTGCCTACCTGGTGGCGCCGGTGCTGAAGAGGATCTTCTCAGGTCATGATGTGAGGATCTTTCTGCTGGTGCCGTTGGGGGTGATAGCCCTGTTCGTGGTGCGAGGCCTGTGTCGCTTCACCTACGATGTCACCATCAAGCTGGCCGGCCAGAAGGCGATCCAGGATATCCGCAACGACCTGTATGCCAGCACCATCCGGAAGGATATGGCATTCTTCAACCGCCAGGCCACCGGCGAGCTGATGTCCCGCATGACCAACGACATCGGCATGATGCAGGAGGGGATGGCCAACGTGGTCACCGGCCTTTTTCGCAACCTGATCTCCTTTGTCTCGCTGCTGGGGGTGGTATTCTATCGGAACTGGCAGCTGGCCATCTTCTGTTTTCTGGTGCTGCCGGCAACGGTCTATCCGGCCCAGCTGATCGGTAAGAAGATCAAGACCGCAGCCCGCCGCAGTCTGGAGGTGATGGGGGGGATCGGATCCATACTGCAGGAGACCTTTTCCGGCGTCAAGGTCGTCAAGGCCTTCGGTCTGGAGTCACGGGTCATCGAGCGGTTCCGCGGAGAGAATGCGGCCTTCCTGGCGCAGTACCGCAAGTTCATCAAGTACGAGTCCCTGGCCATGCCGGTGTCGGAGATGATCACCTCCCTGGGGGTGGCGGCGGTGGTCTGGCTGGGAGGCAGCCAAGTGATGAGCGGCCGGATGAACCCCTCGGAGCTGTTCTCCTTTATCACCGCCATGATTATGCTGTTCAATCCGGTCAAGCAGCTCCAGGGATCCTACAATGTGCTCCAGCGTTCGGCCGGGGGCGCCGAGCGGGTCTTTCAGCTCATGGACCAGCAGCGGCTGATTGTCGACCGTGATGACGCAATCCACCTGGATCGGGCCTCCGGGCAGATTGAGCTGCAACGGGTCTCCTTCAGCTACGGTGACGAGCCGGTGCTGCAGGATATCTCGCTGGAGGTACAGCCGGGTCGGATGGTGGCGCTGGTGGGGCCTTCGGGCAGCGGTAAGACAACACTGGCCGCACTGCTGATGCGTCTGTACGATACCAGTTCCGGCGCCGTCTTGTTGGATGGCCATGACCTGCGCAGCGTGACCTTGGACTCCCTGAACCGGCAGGTTGCCCTGGTGGATCAGGAGACGACCCTCTTTAACGATACTATTGCCAACAACATCCGGTACGGCAAGGTGGACGCAAGCGACGAAGAAGTGGCAGTTGCCGCACGGGCCGCTTTTGCCGATGATTTTATCCTGCAACTGCCGGAGGGCTACGATACCAACATCGGCGATCGGGGCGTGCGGCTGTCCGGTGGTCAGCGTCAACGGATTTGCATCGCCCGTGCCCTCCTGAAGGATGCCCCGGTTTTGATCCTGGATGAAGCCACCAGCGCCCTGGATACCGAGAGCGAGAAGATGGTGCAGAAGGCCCTGGATAACCTGATGCAGAACCGCACTACCGTGGTCATTGCCCACCGTCTCTCCACGGTGCTGCATGCCGATACCATCGTGGTGCTGGAGAAGGGGAGGATCGTAGAGGTGGGGACCCATGTCGACCTGGTTGAGGGGAGCGGGCTGTACAGTAGGCTCCATGGATTGCAGTTTAGTGACTAGACTAAATGGAGAGTTTTGAGATCTGTGACACGTGCATATGTTGTCAGTATTGTGATTGTCAGCTACAACACTCGAGAACTGCTTGAAGCTTGCCTTACCTCGGTATTTACATCTGTAGCAGGAATCAGTTTTGAGGTGTGGGTGGTTGATAATGCCAGCAGTGACGGCAGTGCCGACATGGTCGAAAAACGGTTTCCATTGGTGCACTGTATCAGAAATGACGCTAATCTTGGTTTTGCCCGTGCCAATAACAGTGCCATTAGACAGGCACAAGGGCGGTATGTCGTGTTGTTGAATTCTGATACCGTCATGACGCCTTCCGCTTTGGAGACGATTACCGCTTACATGGATGCCCACCCGGATGTGGCGGTGTGTGGGGGCCAGCTGCTTAACCAGGACGGTACCCTGCAGAACTCTATCGCCAATATTCCTACTCTGGCGACGGAATTGCTGAACAAATCAGTACTTCGCCGCTTGTTCCCACGGCGTTATCCGGGAAAAGAGTGGCAGGTCGAGGTGCCCATTGAAGTCGAGTCGATCATTGGCGCTTGCATGGTGGTGTCCAGTGAGGCGATTGCGCAGGTAGGCATGCTTGATGAGCGTTACTTCTTCTTCTTTGAGGAGACAGATTGGTGTCTGGCTATGCGGCAGGCTGGCTGGAAGGTCTGTTTTCATCCGCAGACCCGCATTTTTCACCTACAGGGTGCCTCGGCGAAGAAAGTTTTTATTCCTGCCCGTATTGAATACTGGAAGTCGCGGTATCATTTTTTCAGGAAACACCGGGTTCGTACTGTGTTGCGAGTCCTAAAGACGGGATTGCTGGTCCGCCTGGTGTTGTCGGGCATCATACAAGCTGTAGCTGCCCCGTTCAGTAGTGGTGCCCGTAACCGATTGATGCTCAATGTGGCAATCCTGCGCTGGCATTTGTATGGTTGCCCGGCATCGTGGGGCCTTTCCGAACGGTCCGGCATCGCGGAGGTATGATATGCGACGCCCTGTATCGGCAGTTTTAATCGCCTATAATGAAGAACGCCGTCTGGCAGCTTGCCTGGAACAGCTTGGTTGGGCTGAAGAGATCGTGCTGGTGGATTCCGGCAGCAGCGATGCCACCCAGGAGATTGCGCGTCGCTATGCCGACAAGGTGGTGGAGCTGCCCTGGCGGGGGTTTGGGCCACAAAAACAGGCCGCAGTCGAGCTTGCCTCGCATGATTGGGTATTTGTGGTTGATTGTGATGAGCATGTCACACCGGAGTTGGCGGCAGAGATAGCAGCAGTCATGCAGCATAGTGAACCAAAGGCCGGCTATGATGTGCCGCGACGGACCTTTATCGGAACCAAGGAAATCAAGCATTGCGGTTGGTATCCGGACCGTACGGTGCGCCTGTTTGATCGCACCCGTGCGGGGTTTTCCGAGAGTCTGGTCCACGAATGCGTGATAGTGAACGGAGCAGTCGGTAGCCTGCGTCATGACCTGCTGCACTACTCCTACGCCGGGATCGGCGAGATGGTGCCGAAGATTATCCGATACAGTGACCTCTGGTCCCAACAGATGTATGCTGTCGGCAGGCGGAGTAGTGGTACGGACTTGCTGATACGGCCGCTGGCCGCCTTTATTAAAACCTATCTGCTGAAGTGTGGCTTTCTGGACGGGGTTGAAGGGATGGCGATAGCGGTCACCACCGCATTTTTAACCTTTTTGAAATATGCGAAATTGTGGGAGTTGAGCAGATTCGCTCCAACCGAGAACCAATGAGTATTGCTCCCGTTAATGGATGCATCAATCGCCCCAAGGGCCGGAAATTGCACCCTCAGAGATTAAACACTAGCGAGGAATTCGTATGATAGGAATTACCCTGGCTGTATACAATAAGCTGGAATACACAAAACTTTGCCTCGAAAGCTTGCATAACAACCTCCCCCCTCAGTCACATGTTGTTGTTGTTGATAACGCATCAAGCGATGGAACTGCTCACTATCTTAGCTCGCTTCAATGGCTTAGTGTCATCTTCAACAAAGAAAATTTGGGGTGTGCACCTGCTTGGAATCAGGGGGTTCAGAAGGTTGATGGAGAAGAATGGACTGTCATACTCAATAATGACATCATACTGACGGAAGGATGGTGGAGTGGGCTTATGCTCGCAGCAGAGTGCCATAAGCTGGATATTGTCAGTCCTGCCATCCGTGAGGGGGAACTGAACTACGAAATTTCCAGCTATGCCAGAGAATTCACTTCCAGCATGGCCAATGTAATACGTAATGATACAGCACATGCAGTCTGCTTTGCAGTTCGCAGGAATGTTTTTAATACAATTGGAAACTTTGATGAAAACTTCAAAATTGGGCAGTATGAGGACACCGACTTTTTCCGTCGGGCGCGTATTGCCGGTTTTCGTCTGGGTTCAACTGGTGGAGCTTTTGTGCATCATTTTGGCTCTGTAACACAGCAGGCATTGAAAAAGCGAGTGCCAGGTTATGCTCTAGAGAACAAAGCATATTTTGTTCGCAAATGGAAACTTTCCTGGTGGCAGCGGGCACTTGAACGAAATAGGGACAAATTGTTTAATCGATTCTCCTGCTTTCACGAACGACTCCGATTTGGTCATAGTCTGGTAGAAAAAATGATTCAGGGAAAGCTCCGTTACTACTGATATGAAAAAGGAACTTATCAAGCCCAGAACAGTGCTCATTGTCTGCTTTCGCTACATTGGTGATGTGGTGGTTTCGACACCGCTTGCGTTATCGATAAAGTCAGCTTTTCCTGATGCTGCAGTTGACTACCTTGTATTTGCAGGGACTGAGAAAGCGATTATAAAAAACCCGCATATAAATAAAATCATTACTGTCCCAAAAGATAAAAAGAATATTTCGACGTTGTGGAGACTTTTTCGTAGGTATGACATGGCTTTTGCGGCAGTTCCTTCTGATCGCAGCGTTATTGCAGCGGCAGTAGCCGGCAGATATTCATTCGGATTGGCATACCGAGGGCATAAGGAGTTGCTAAGGCGATTATTGCTTAGTCAATACGCCTATATTGACGATCGCCATCATATTGTTACGACAATGCGAGATCTTGTACAGATGATGTGCATCCCCTTTATTCCTCAGGTTACCATTGGGTTTGATGAAGATGATGTAGCCAGTGGTCGAAAACTACTTCCCGAGGGACGATACATTGTTATGCATCCCTACAGCATGAAAGAATGCAAATACTGGCCCATATCTAACTGGGCCAGTATTTGCCGGTTGATACTGGAACGAACAGATTGCATTCCAGTGTTTACTGTAACGCCTTCCCGCAGCGACGTCGCTTATCTTGATGCAATTATCGCATTGTCACCTCCAGAAGTACTTACTTTTCCCTGCAGTCTCACACAATTTGCTGCAGTCCTTGAACGCTCTGCTGCCTATATAGGCATAGACACCGCAGCTACTCACATCGCTGCTGCGGCGGGGGTTCCTACTGTGGCAATCTATGGCCCCAGCCTGACAAGCTATTGGGCACCATGGCCAAACGGCTATGAAGATGCATCTCCTTTTAATGCTGAACGGGGGCTGCAATCTGTTGCTCATGTAACCGTTGTTCAGAAAGGATGGGACTGTGTGCCGTGCAACAGGGAGAGCTGTACAATAACTGAGCGAAACAGGATGGAGTGTCTTGAGCAGTTATCTGCTGAAGAGGTCTTTGAGGCGTTGCTGATTAGTATGGTGAAAGGAAAGGCTGATAGACAATAACATCTTACATAAGTTTTTATTTGCCATCGTATCAATAATTCCATGCACAGTGTTCATTCACCCACATGCTGTTAATGGTATTCTATTTGTTTTATTTTTTGTTTCCATGCCTATTATGTTGACGCATTTTCAGCAGGTTAAAGAATCTGTCAGTCTAGTCCCGAACTATATAAAGTTGTTGTTGTTAATTTTTTATGTCTCGCCGGTGCTATCGGTATTTTTAGGGCAGGCGGTACGGTATAATTTTTCCTGGCCAAACTATGACAGTCCTTCTAGAATATTGCTATGCTTGCCAATTTTTATAGTGGTTTATCATTTTAAAATCAATGCTGTTAAATCATTTAACATATCGATTCCTGTTACCCTGATACTAGCGTCCTTGCTTGTAATGTTTGGATTTTACACCAAAATTACAAATGGTAGAGTTAGCTTGTGCTGCATTGATTTACTCACTTTTGGTAGTTTATCGCTAACATTTGGAGTCTTGTGCTTTTCCACTCAGGGGTATTCAGTAAATTTATTAGTCGGCCTACATTAGTCTCATGTATCGCCTTATTTTCCGGCCTCTATTTGTCCATTGGTTCCGGAAGCAGAACCGGTTGGGGGGCATTGCCTGTCGTGATCATTCTCTGGTCACTTGCTGCTTTCAGGCACAAGTATCGTGCTTTATTGCTATCAGGATTGTTTACTTTTGCTGTTTCAGTAATTGCATACGTTGAAGTCCCCATGGTTAACAGCCGGATCAACCAAGCTTTGCAGGATATCAAATCGTATAACTGGAATGGTCCAAACACCGAAACTTCACTGGGAGAGCGTATCTCTTTTGCAAGAATTGGGTTTTCTCTGCTTGCAAAACGTCCACTTTCTGGGTGGGGCGATCATTCTTTTGCTTCTACAATTAAGGAGAGCAGGGAATATGATTTTGCATCACAGGCAACTCGTGACTGGGTGATACATTGTGGTTTCCACAGTGAAATCATGACAAACGCGGTCAGGTCTGGAATTTGGGGTGTTTTTTCGAGCCTCATGCTGTTTATGGTGCCAAGTGTGATCTTTATGCGTGCGTTCCTATCACAAAACGGTGTAATTCGTAAATACGGTGTCTATGGCCTCACCTATGTACTGTGCATTTTCATTACTTCGTTAAGTACGGAAGTTTTCAATCTTAAGTATACCGCATCGTTTCATGCGCTGATGCTCAGTGCCCTTATGGGAACGACACTTGCCTGTACTGTTAACAGATCGAAAACATGCGCATTCTCATCATAAAAACCTCCGCTCTGGGCGATATCATCCATGCGTTGCCAGTATTGGACTATCTGCACGCATCGATGCCGGATGTTGCGATTGGGTGGGTCGTGGAGGAACACTGTAAGGATATCCTGGAGGGGCACCCTTATCTTGCGCATTTGCACCAACTCCGTTCGCGAACATGGCGTTCTTCGTGGTTTTCGTCGTCGACCTGGCGTGAGATGGCCGGGACGGTTTCAGAGATAAGGGCTGTCGGATACGATTGCGTGCTGGATATTCAAGGGAACACCAAAAGTGGGATTGTCGGCCTTGTGAGCGGCGTCAAACGCAGGTTGGGCTTTCCGTCTGAGCGTATGCAGGAATGGGTTAATCGTCTGTTTGTCACCGAGCGCACGAAGTATGATGCAGCAGATAACCATGCCACGTTGCGTTGTCTGAGTGTGGCCAACGCAGTCAGTCATGCGCCGTATGATACAGGTCAGTACCTTTCGCGCATTGCCGTCAGTCAGACGGACGAACAGCGCATAACATCCTATATTTCCGGTTTGAGGCCGGGTAGAAAGGTGCTGTTGCATACGGGGACTACCTGGCAGACTAAATACTGGGGGGCTGAAAGCTGGATAGAGTTGGGGAAAGCCATCTGTAGGCAGTACCCGGATGTGTGCGTGCTGCTTTCATGGGGTAACCGGCAGGAACAGGCTATGGTCGCATCAATTGCCTCAGGTATTGGAGAGTGCGCGAGGGTGATGGAGCGCTATCCGTTAAAGGCCTTTGTCGCACTCTTGAGGCGGATGGATTTGGTGGTGGGAGGTGATACCGGCCCAGTACATTTGGCTGCCGTGGTCGGAACGCCGACAGTCTCCCTTTACCGTTCTAGCGACGGCTCTGCAAGTGGGCCGCGCGGCGCCAAGCATATCATAGTTCAGAGCCCTCTCCCGTGTACCCGTTGTTTCAAGACCTCCTGTTCCCGAGATGCGGAATGCCGGGCCAGCATCAGTGTTGCCATGATGTTTGATGCCGTTCGACAGGTTTTGGGTTAAAGGTGCCTGATGTCTGCACAGCTTTCTATTCTTCAAATTATTACCCAGCGTCGCTTTTCGGGGGCCGAGCGGGTCTGTCTATCGCTGTGTGCCGACCTGCAGCAGCGGGGGCACCGGGTGTTGTTGCTCTGTAAGC
>JAJYCS010000088.1 GCA_021778115.1 Deltaproteobacteria bacterium | reverse complement strand
TGAACAGTTCGAACGGAAGTTCCTCCAAGAACAGCTCCAGGGGCACCATTGGGATATCGATGCAACAGCACTGGCGATCGACCTTGAACGGACGGTACTCCAACGCAAACTGCAGCAGTACGGGCTTACCCCGTCTCCTGGAGATCGTTAGTGTAGAGAAAGGGGTTATAAACCATGCCACAGATACTGACCATGCAGGACGGGGCTGTTGGCACGATCATCCTGCACCACGTTGAGAGCCGTAACAGCCTGTCTTGCCAGATGCTGGAAGAGATGCGTCAGGCCCTCGTCGGTTTTGGCGAACAGGATGTGCGGGCGGTGGTGATCAGGGCGCAGCCCGGGGCCACGGTCTGGTCGTCGGGGTTTAACATTCATGAACTGCCGGTCTCGGGGCGTGACCCGCTCTCGTATAACGATCCCCTCGAATGTCTGCTGCGGGAGGTGCAGCGCTTCCCCGCCCCGGTCATCGCCATGATCGAGGGATCGGTCTGGGGTGGGGCCTGTGACCTGACCTTCATCTGTGACATCGCCATCGGCTGTCCCGCGACCTCCTTCGCCATCACCCCGGCAAAGTTGGGGCTGCCGTACAACGTCTCCGGCATTATGCATTTCATCAATATCGTCGGCCCCCGCATCGCCCGGGAGATGTTCTATACCGCCGAGCCGATTACGGCCAGGCGCGCCCTGCAGGTGGGTATCCTCAACCATTTGGTGCCGGTCGCCGAACTGGAGTCGTTCACCCGTGCCATGACCCGGCGTATCACCGTAAACTCCCCGTTGGCCAACCGGGTGATGAAGGAACAGCTGCGGCTTCTTGCCGATGCCCTTCCCTTACGGACGGAGACGTTTGAATATATTCAGGGGTTGCGGCGTATCGTGTACGACAGCGAGGATTATCAGGAGGGGAAACAGGCTTTTCTGGAGAAGCGGAAGCCGGTCTTTCAAGGAAAGTAGCATCCATTGATTACGATAGAGGGAAATGTAAACGGGGATGCGATTGCTCGCATCCCCGTTGTTTGTCATATGCAGCGGAAAGCTACTGGCGGCCGCCGGCAGCAGCCCACTTCTCCAGCATGGCGGTGGTGACGGACTTGGGACGCTCGATGGCGTAGCCCAGACCGCGATCCCAGGTAATGTTGGCCATGCAGCCCAGGGCGCGGCCCACACCGAACAGCACGGTGTAGAAGTCCCACTCCCGCAGGCCGTAGTACCACTGGATGACGCCGGATTGGGCGTCGACGTTTGGCCAGGGGTTCTTGGCCTTGCCCTGCTCGGTCAGGACGCCGGGGGCCACTTCGAAGATCATGGCGACCAGCTTGAACAACGGGTCGTCCTTAAGGCCGGGGGTGTTCAGGCAGAACTCACGCTGCGACATGTAGCGCGGGTCGGTCTTGCGCAGCACGGCGTGGCCGTAGCCGGGGATGACCTGGCCGGAGTTCAGGGTGTCCCACAGGGCCTGGGTGATCAGCTCCTTGGTGGGCTCTTTGTCTGCGCAGTACTTCTGCTGGAACTTCAGGGTCCAGTCCAGCACCTCCTGGTTGGCCAGACCGTGCAGCGGGCCGGCTAGACCGTTCAGACCGGCGGAGTAGGCATAGTATGGGTCGGACAGGGCCGAGTGCACCAGGTGGGTGGTATGGGCCGACACGTTGCCGGACTCATGGTCGGAGTGGAGGATGAAGTACATCCGGGCCACATCCTTGTACTGCTCGCTCTGGCCGATCATGTGGGCGAAGTTGGCGCCCATGTCGAGGGTCGGATCCGGGGCGATCTGGTAGTCGGCACGATACTTGAGGTTGTAGATGAACGCCGCAATCAGGGGGATACGGGCGACCAGGTCGCTGGCATCTTCGTAGACGTACTCCCAGGCGGTCATCTTGTTGAACTTGCCGGAGTTGTAGAAACCGGCAAATTTGGAATCCTTCTGCAGGGACAGGATGCCGACGGAGAGCATCACCATCGGGTGGCTGTCGCGGGGCAGGGCGCGGATGGCGTCCCAGACATAGGAAGGCACGACCTGACGCTTTTTCCACTCGGCGCAGACCTCGTCGACCTGGGCCTGGGTCGGGACGTCGCCGGTCAGCAGGAAATACCAGAAGGATTCGACCGTCGGATACTTTGAACCGGCCGCCTTCGGCAGCGCCTCAAAGGTCTCGGGGATGGTCTTGCCGCGGAAGCGGATCCCTTCCTGGGGGTCCAGGTAGGAGATGTCGGTGACCAGGCTGCGGATGTCACGGGCGCCGCCGATGCACTGATCGATGGTGACCTCGTCGATCTTCACCTTGCCGAACTCTTTGACCAGTTTGGTGGTGCGGGGGCGGAACTCTTCGATCTTCTGCTTGAGTGTTTCCTTCAGCGCCATGTTTCTTCTCCTTTCGGGATGGTAGTGCAATGAAAAGATGCACTGATTTCATGGTGGTTTTGAAATACTGTATACAAAAATGTGGCCTCTTATAGCACCGCCACGAGGCAATTACAACAGATTTTTTAGGGTCTGAAGCATGGCTTACAGGATGACCAGTCCGTCGTCGGAATGGGTCAGTTGCTTCAGTCCGTCATGGCTCAGGTAGAAGGTGTTTTCGATCCCCACCGCCCCTTCGCCGGGGAAGACCACCTTCGGTTCAAAGGCCCAGGCCATCCCGGTCTGCAGGGGTTGGTCCATGAACCCCTTGGCGATGAACGGGTACTCGTCGATCTCTACCCCCAGGCCGTGGCCGATGAAGGAAACCTGGGTCCCGACGTTCCCCATGAAGCTGTCGGCGTACCCGAGTCTGCAGGCCAGGTCATGGCAGCGGTCGTAGATCTCGCCCCAGGGGGTCCCCTCGCAGGCGATCTCTTTCATCAGTTCCTGCACCGTGAGCATATCGTTAAACCCTTTGCGCAGGCGGTCCGGAAGGTCACCAAGGGCAAAGACCCGGGTCTGGTCCACCAGATAGCCATCCACGCAGCCGGCAAAGTCGATGATGATCGGTTCATTGCGGCCGATCGGCTTGTAACTGGCCCCCTGGCCAAAGGAGGGGGAGGGGCCCAGGCCGCCGAAGGGGGTATCGGTGTAGGCCGGCACCGCGCTGTCGGTGCCGGAGAAGGTGTGACCGAACAACATCTCACCGTTGTAGACCCGCATCCTGATCAACCCCAGATGGCCATGCTTCCGGGCGACGTATTCCAGTTCAGCGGCCAGCTCAAGATCGGTCATCCCGGCACGGATCACCTCCTTGGCCCGCTGGTACACCTTGTCCACCTGATCGGCGGCATCCTGCATCAGGTGGATCTCGTAGTGGCTCTTGATCATCCGCACCTGACGGATGAGGGGGGTGGCGTCGGAGTAGGCCGCCTCGGGCCAGACCTGGCGGTAGCGCTCGAACAGCCGCACCGGAAGGACGTCGAACTCCATCCCGATTCGTGTGGGGGTGGGATAGCCGTATTCGGCAAGGATAGCCGGGATGGCACGGGGGGAGCTGAAGGGGATGACCTCCTGAAGCCCGCATTCCATCCGGGCCCGTGCGGCATCGCGACGCACCAGGTAGAGCGGTTGCCCCTGCAGCGGCAGGTAGAGACAGCCGCTCTGCGTGGTGCCGGTAAAATAGAACAGGTCGGCATTCTGGGTGATGATGACGGCATCGAGACCGTGCTCCCCCATCAGGGATTGCAAACGGTGGCAACGGTATTCCAGTTCAACGGCAGGGGTAAGACGCATGGAACAGAGGGATCCTTTCTGGTTATTAGCTCATGGCACTTGACCGGGCAGGCGGATGCGGCTAGTCTGTCTCGCCATGTCTGGACGGATATTCACACCATTTACGGTCGGTCAGTTTACCATCATCCCGGCCGGTGATCCACCCCCCGCCTCGTGCGGTCTGCCGATCATCCTGGGCCGAAAAGGGGCCTTCGGCTCCGGCGAGCATGAAACCACCGCCTCCTGCCTGGAGATCATGCCCACCATCCCCGGCATCAACGGCTGCAGCGCCCTGGATCTGGGGAGCGGCACCGGCATTCTGGCCCTGGCTGCCGCCAGGCTGGGAGCGGCAGCTGTCGTTGCGGTGGATCGTGAACCGGCCGCTACCGCATCATGTCGCGAAAATACGGTCCTTAACGGCTGCGGTACCCGGATAACCACTATCTGCGGCGAGCTTGCGGCCGTCCTGGGGCGGCGGTTCGATCTCATCCTGGCCAACATCTACGTCGATATCCTGCTGTCCCTGGCCGGCGAGCTGGTGGCCATGACCCTGGCTGGCGGTCATCTGCTGTTATCCGGCATCCCGCTGCAGGATAAGTTCGATATCCTCCAGCGGTACCGCAGCCTGGGCTGCAGTGTCGCCGACAGTCGCATCGGCGAGGAGTTCGCCACCTATCTTATCCGCAAAGGAGAACCTAGTTGATGCCCTCATCCGCTAACCGTGCCCTGGTCTGTCTTGTCGTCGTCTGCCTTGGTAGCTGCATGCTGCCCGCGGTCTGCCTCGGGGGGGGGGCGTCCCCCTGGGAGGCCGGCGTCCGCTCAGGGTTCACCTTCTTCAACCGGGGCAAGAATTTTGAGCCGGTTGACCTGTTCCTCCGTCGCGACCTCCCGTTCGACTGGCAGTCGCCAGGCCATGGGGTCCGTCTCGGGATGCGGGGCGAGGGGGCGGTGGGGCTGCTGATCGGAGACAACGGCAGGGAGGGGATGACCGCCTCCTTGGGGCCCGATCTGGTGCTTGGGTTGTTTCACGACCGTCTCAGATTTCATGCCGGCACCCATCTGGCCCTGCTCAGCAGGTCTGATTACGGGTACCGGAATTTCGGCGGGCCGTTCCAGTTCATGAACCACCTGGGGCTCAGCCTGCGGGTCACCGATCGTCTGGTGGTCGGCTATCGCTTTCAGCATATGTCCAACGCCGATATCTACCGGAGTAACCCCGGTCTGAACACCAACATGCTGGAACTGAGTCTGCGTCTGTAACCGGCGGAGCCGCGGGCTATTTTTTCAGCACCAGCAGGATCAGGACCAGCACGATGAGGGTGGCCGTCACGGTCAGGGCGATCTTTGCCGCTGACCAGGGACGTTCCCCCTGCACCTCACCGGTGGCGCCGTTTATCAGGAAACGGTAAGTCCGGTCGCCGTACCGGTAGGCGCTGATCCAGACCGGCAGCAGGATATGCTTGAAGGTGATGCCGTCAAACTGGGTCCGTATGGTGGCGATCCGCTGGTGATCGCCGCCGATGTCGGCAGCCACCGCCTCCCGGATGGGGCCATCCATCTCCTGCCGCGCTTGTGCAAAACCGTCCCCCAGATCCACCTGATAGGCCTCGGCCTGGAAGCCGCTCATGTAGGCGTCCTGATACGGCACCAGCTCCTTGGTATCCCAGGTGTGGAGCGATTCCAGGAGCTCCAGCGGCAGCGACTGGCCGGGGCCTGCAGCTGGGTGCCGCAGAACGGGCAGTGGCTCATGGAGATGTTCGGCTGCAGGGTCGAGGTGGCGCCGCAGGAGTGGCACGTGACGGTCTGCACCTCCTGGGCGTCACTCTGCTCGCCGGCGCGGGAGAAATACTCATTGAAATCCAGCTCCTGGATGTCGTCGGACGATTGCGGGATCTGGTTCTCGTGGCCGCAGTACGGGCATTTCAGGGTGGCCGCGCCGGGGGAAAACTCCAGTTTGGCGCCGCAGGAGCCGCAGGGAAACTGCTTGCCGACCGGGAGGGGCGGCTGGGTCTGATCGTGCATGGTGGTGTCCCCGTCAGGCCGGTGGCATCGGCGGCGGCACGCTGCCGAACACCGGTGCCAGTTCCGCCACTGTCCCTGCGGCGGCCCAGTTCATCATCCCCTGTTTCCAGACCAGGGTCTCCCGGGTGAGTTGGCCGTTCACCGCCATCTGCTGCAGGGCCGGCAGTTCGAACGGGCCGGTCTGTTGGCCGTTTATCGCCACAAACAGGTGCAGCTGGGGGAGGGGGGGCGGGCCGGCCATCGGCGGCGGTTGCGGGGCGCCGCCTGAAAAGCCGGGAGTGATGCCGGGTTGCTGGACCATCGTGGTAAAGGCGCCCCCCATGACGGCACCCATCTGTCCGCCCATGCCGAGTCCCATGCCGACACCGACCCCGGCCGCCGCCAAGCCGCCGGGGTTGTTGGCCGCATCCTTGATGGCGCTGGCGGCCTCGTACTGGGTATA
>JAJYCS010000030.1 GCA_021778115.1 Deltaproteobacteria bacterium | reverse complement strand
CTGATCGGCGGCTGATACCGCGGTCACCCGGCACACGGCGGTCACGACTCCTCAGTCAGCCAGTTTTGCAGGATCTGGGCAACCTGATAGGGGTTGGTCTTGGCCTTTTCCATCAGCTCCTGCTGTTCAGCCATCTGCGATGCCAGCTGAGCCCGCTCAGTGGCCGAGAGTTTCTCCTGCATCTCGGGGGCGATATTCTCCAGGATGTCCAGCCGCGGCGGTTTGGCCGTCCGCAGGGTATTGATGAGCGGCCTGATGACGAAGAGCAGCATGGCCACAAAACCGAGACCGATCAGCAGGTTCTTGAAGAGGGCAAGGAAGAAGGGGTTGGTCCACCATCTGGGGGAAACGGCGGTCCCCACCGAATCGGCCCCATCCTGGAACGGGATGTTCTGGATACTGACCTGATCGCCCCGGGTGGCATCGTAGCCTATGGCCCCCTTAACCAGGGCGTCGATCTTCTGCATATCATCCGGGGAGAGGGGAACATACTTCGGCGTGGCGGTCTGACCGTCCTTGACAACCGGCGGGGTCACATACTTGCCGTCAACCAGGACCGCCACCGAGAGTTTGCTCAGGGTGCCGACCGGTTCAACGGTGCGGGAGGTGGAGCGACTCACCTCGTAATTCATGGTGTCGTCGGTCTTGCTGCCGCCCGATGCCGCCGCACCGGCGCCGGCGGTGGTACGGCCCAGGTTGGTCTGGACGCCGGGGACGCCGCTGGCGGTAGCGCCGCCACCGGCCTTTTCGTCAAGGTGCTGCTCACTCCGAACCGCAATAGTGTCCGGATCGAACTTCTCCTCAACCCGCTCGACCTGCTTGAAATCAAAGGTCGCCGAGACGCGAGCCACCGATTTGCCGCTCCCCACCACCCGGTCCAGGAGGCTCTGCAGGCGCTCTTCCAGGTTCCGCTCATATGCCCGCTGGGTCTCCTGCATGGTATTGGTCATCTTGGCCGTGGGATCGGCGGCGCCACTCTCCCCCTTGCTGAGGATCTTGCCACGGCTGTCCAGAAGGGTCACATTGTCGGCGCTCATTCCCTCAACCGATGCCGCCACCAGATGGACCACCCCCTGCACCTCTCCCGGCGTGAGGACCCGGTTCCCCTTCATATGGAGTACAATGGAGGCGGTGGGGGGCTTTTCCTCATCCTTGAACAACGACTTTTCCGGAATCACCAGGTGGACCCGGGCCTGCTCAACCCCGCTGATCTGCGAGATGGTCCGGGCCAGTTCTCCCTGCAGCGCCCGCTGATAGTTCAGCTTCTGGACGAATTCGGTCATGCCGAAATTCTTCCGGTCGAAGATCTCGAATCCGACGCCGCCGCCGGCAGGCAACCCTTCAGAGGCCAAAGACAGCCGCAGGTCGTACACCTTGTCGGCAGGCACCATGATGACCTTGCCGTCCTGGGTGATCTGATACGGGGTCTTGGCATCCTTCAGTTTTTTGATAATGTCGCCGGCATCCTCACTGCTCAGGTTGGTAAAAAGCGGGCGGTAATCGGTCCGATTGGCCAGCATGATCAGAGCGGCGAAGGCCAGGAGCGAGGCCAGCACCACCCCGGCCACCAGCATCCGCTTGGCGGGCGGAAGCGCCATGAACGGTTCCAGTAATCGTTGCAGTCCTTCAGGCATGGGATCGCCATCCTCCCCGTTCGTCAAAGATAGGCCGGTTCATCATACCTGCATCCGCATCACTTCCTGGTAGGCATCCAGCGCCTTGTTGCGGACCTGGGCCATAAACTGGAACGCCACGCTGGCCTTTTCCACCGCGATCATGGTCTCGTGGAGGTTCCGGTTCTCCCCGGTGGCCAGCTGCTGAATCGCCGTATCCGACTGCAGCGACAGGTCGTTCACCTTGTTGACCAGCTCGGAAAAAAACTTGCCGGCCCCCTCGATGGCCGTCGCCGGCTGGCTCTGCTGCAGACCGAACCCCTGGGTCAGGCCGACACCGCTGATACCCTTAATATCCATCTGTCAATCTCCTAACGACCGATCTCCAACGTCTTCAGCGCCATATTTTTGGCAGCCTGGGCTGCGGTAACATTGGCCTCATATGCCCGGGAGGCGTTGATCATATCCGCCATCTCCTCAACCACGTTCACATTGGGCATGGCAACATACCCCTGGGCATTGGCATCGGGGTTGGTCGGGTCATACTGCATACGAGGCGGGCTCTTGTCTTCCACGATCTGGGTCACCTGCACCCCATCCACCCCGGCCCCCTGGCCGGCGGCCGCACGGTCGAGGGCATTGCCGAATCCGTCCTTGAGCGGGGCTGCCGTAAAGACGGCATCCTTGCGCTTATAGGGGCCACCCCCCGGGGTACGGGTGGTGTTGGCATTGGCCAGGTTGCTGGAGATCAGATTCATCCGTGTCCGTTCAGCGGTCAGCGCCGATGAACTCGCCTGCATGGCGGTGAACAGGTCCATTAAGCACCTCCCTTGATCGCGGTGAGCAGCCCCTGGAACTTCATCTGCAACAGCTGCGCAGAGGCGTTGAAGAGCACCTGGTTCTGCATCATGCGGTTCATCTCGTTCTCCAGCTCGACACCGTTGTGGTCGCGGCCCGGTGTCAGGCTCGGCACCTCCACCACCGTGCCGGTAACCCCCTGAATGCTGGCCGCCGAGCCGTCCCCTTGCAACGGGATATGACGCGGATTCGTCACCGACAACCCGCTGCTGCCACGGCCAGACGAACTTTTGACAGCCTCCTGCAGCTGCTGCTCAAACTCGAGAGAGCGGGGGGTATACCCCGGGGTCTCGGCGTTGGCCAGGTTCGCGGCAATCAGCGTCTGCTGGCGAGTGCGCAGATCTACGCTCTTGGCCAGCAGTTCAACGGTGGTATTGAAAAGTCCTTCGATCGGCATACCAGCCTCCTACCTCGCCTAAAGTACCAGCGGCACCCGTCCGATTTTGCAATAATTGTGCCTGCAACTCAGGCTGCAGCCCTGGTGCTGGCTGCAGCAGCATACCGCGCCTGTGGGGCCGATTTTCAGACCGGGTGGTGATAGTCGTTATTTTGACAGATACAATTATTTGACTTTTTGATTCTTTGACGATGCCGGAGGGGCAGGTGGAAGGGATTGCAGGGTCTGGGCAGCCAGACGACGCCAGTCGGGGTCGCCGCCCTTCTGGGCGAGCTGCTCGAAATAACCGCGGGCCTGGGCCTGATTGCCGGACTGCAGATTGACCTCACCCAGTTTATAGGTAAACTGGTCACGCCGGACCGGTGGGACCACCTTGAGGGCGGCCTCGAGGAGGGCCTGGGCCTGGGGATACTGCCTGAGGGCCTGCCGGGCCAGGGCATCGGTATAATAGGCATCGGGTACAAGCGGCGCATTTTTGACATCATGGCTGACCGCGGCAAGATAGCGATCCATCGCCTGGGCGGCTTGGGCATAGCCCTTGGCCTGCCAGAGAGAACGGCCCAGATAGTAATAACTGATCGGGTACTGGGCCTCCTCTCCCTTGTTAAAGAGCCAGAGCAGGTTTAACCGCACCTCGGAGAGCTCTCCGTCCAGATACTGCAGCGCCGCCAGGCGCTCCCTGCCCAGATGGGCCAGGGGATCAGCCGGAAAGCGAGTAAGGAAGTTGCCCAGCATCCTCTTGGCCAGCAGGTTGTCGCCAAGTTGCTCAGATTTCTCCGCGACCTGCAAGTAGAGATAGGGGAGGTTGTCCGGGGGGCACCAGGAGCGCTCCAGGAGCCCCATGTACAACGCAATCAGATCCAAAGGACGCCCGGCCGTGGCAAAGGCCGTGGTAACCGACGGCAAAAAGCCGGGCTGCTGCACCGCAACGGCCAGGTAATCCTGGTTGCCCTGCGTCAACGTGACCAGCCCGGCGGGATCCTTGTCCCATCCCCCCTGCAGATAGCGCTGCGCCACCAGATCTTCACGGATGTCGTGGAGCACGCTGCTATAGGAGCCGTTTGGGAAATGCCGCTGATAGTCGACGGCCTCCGCCAGGGCCTCATCAGCTCGCGCGTTGAGGGCAGCCAGCAGCATCGCCTTAAACGAGGCCTCCTCCCGCAGATCGTAATCACCGGCCCGTGCGGCGATATCCCGATAGATATCCGCCAATGCCCGATAGGTAAAGGGGGTCGCCTGGAGCAACTGCTGGTCTGCGAGCTTCATCCTGGCGATCTGGCGAGCCTTGTTCCCCTTGAAGGCATCGGCCACGGTCCGGTAGATGGCCAGGGCGCGTAGTTCATTCCCCTGCCGGAGCAACACGTCTCCCATCCGCACCAGCAGGACCGGCGCATATTCCTTGTCGGCATGGGTGATGATGAGCCGGGTTAAGAGGTGGAGAGCGCCTGGCAGGTCGCCGCTGCGGGCGATGCTATCTCCGTAGTAAAACATGCTGGCCGGGTTGAAGGAGAGGAAAGCGGGCCAGAGCTGCTCCGCCTCCCGGAACGCCTGGAGGGCCTCTGGATAGCGCTGCAGGCGGTAGCGGGTCTCGGCCAGACGATAGAGGGCCAGGGGCTGGATCGGCGTGCCGGTACGGGCGGCGAAGCTGCTGAAGATATCCTCGGCAGCGGTAAGCTGCCCCTTGTACAGGGCGCCCTCGGCGGTCAGGAACAGCTTCTGGTCATCCTCGCTCAGCAGACCTTTCAGGACCTTACGATCAGTGGGGACGAAGGGGATCTCCGGCTTGATAGGCGGGTCGAAATCCCGGAGGAGGCGTCCAGCGCCGGACCAGATACGTTCCCGGCCCGGCAGGGAGGGGCGCAACGGAGGGGGGACTAGCGAGGGTCCCACATCAACGCAGAGGGCGGGGACCCCGTCCAGATGCACGGCCCGCCAGCCGACCCCGGTGGGGGCCATGGCAAAGGTCACCGTCAGGTCCGGCCCCCGCTGAGCCAGCACCAGGCCACCGATAGCGCGGTCGGAATAGCTGCGCAGATAACGGAAACGGGGGCCGGTGGTGCCCAGAAGACGTATCCTCAGACGATTTCCAGCCTTTATGCTGATGGTGTAGAGCGGCGTATCCTGCAGGGTAAGGACGATACGGGTGTATCCGACTTTGGGGTGCACGGCGAGCCGCTCCAGGTGATTGACCGGGATATCGACGGCGCACCAGGCCGCAGGGGGCTGCAGGGGGAAGAGCACGAGCCAGCCCAGCGTGAACAGACAGGAGCGCAGAGCACGCCGACAGGCTATCAGGCCGAAGGGATACGGCATAGGCGTTTTACCTTGGCAGCCAGCTCGTCGGGGTCGCAGGGTTTGATGATGATGTCGCTGGCGCCGTATTTAAGGGCCTTGAGCACCGCCGTCCGGGTCCAGCGGTGGGCGCACATCACGATCGGCACCGGCTGTTCCTGACGCAGGGCATTGATCTTGATGCAGACCGCCAGCTCCCGGTCATCGGCATCCTCAGAGCCGATCAACACCATCCGGACGTTCCCCTGACTGAACAGGTCCTTAACATCGGCGTTCAGCGCCCCCTCCACCAGCTTGAAACCGGTAAATCCAAGTGATTCACGCAGCTGTAAGCGATCCTCATGATCGTCTTCAAAGATCACCACCATATCCTCCCCGGTGGTGCCGGCAGCGGCGGCCCGTGCCCCACCAGGTTCAGCAGCAGCAACGGAAACAGCGGCTGGCCGGCCTTCTGCAGGGGTCCCGGCGGCAGGGGGTTCTTCAACGGCAGCGGCTGGTTCCTCAGATTCCGGCTCGGGCGGCCTCTCAGGGGGGGGATCGAACATGTTGCCCAGGGAAAGGGGGATCAGGACATCCAGGTGATGCATCTCCTGCCCTTCCATCTCCAGCCGGGCCCGGAACATCAGGTAATCGCCATCTGGCAGCGGTTCTTCTTCGGTGAGGGGGTCGATCTCGGGGACGTATTTCTTGGAGCCCTTCTGCTTCAGCTGGGCCTTACCGGTGAGGCTTGCCTGGAAGGTGCTGTTCATGGCCCCGTTGATCATGTTGCCGATCTCACCGAAGGCATCGATGTCATCAGGCTCAATGATGGAGAGACGCCGCTTTTCCTGGATACGGGGGGCGGGGATACCGAGCAGCAGGCTGCTCATCAGAATGGCATCCCGCAGGTTGAAGATCAGATAGATCTGGCCGGGATATTCCTCCCGCGACTCCACCGACATCACGAAGACCCCGTCGTCCAGATCGCCAAAATAGGCGGTCTTGGTGAACTGCAGGGAATCGGTGAGGGTGGCCGAGAGCCCCTGCCCCAGCAGCATACCGGCCTCTTCGCCGGCCTGCCGGAGGGCGCTCTCCAGCATTTCGTAAAGCTTTACATATCCTTCCATCGGGACTCGCGGGGATCGGGGTGGGGGTTGTCCGGGGCGCCACCACGGCGCCCCGCTTCCTGACTGATCGGAGGTTTAGTCTTCCTTCTTAAGGGTGAGCCCCACCAGAAAACGCTCATTTTCCACGGTAAAGGGGATCACGACGCAATCGATATCCGACAGCGAGTTGACGGTGTAATCCTCGCCGGCGATAACCGTGGGTATAGAGAGTTTGACATCCAGCCCCCCCTTGGAGAGGATCATCTTGACGCTGCCACCGAGCATGTTGGCGATCTCGCCGATGGCGTCATTCAGGTCCTCCCCCCCCTCGGCCACCTCATCCTCGGACATCCCCAGCATGGCGGCGGTGACCTTCTTGGCCAGCAGGATCGGGCAGTGCATCGAGATGACCCCCGAATAGGTGCCGGCAAAACCGACCATTCCGGTAATGCTGCATTTGAAGTGGGTAATCGGCTCCTTGAGGGGGAAGTCATCCGCAGGCTCCATCATCACCATCGTGGAAAAGACTTCCTGGGTGGCGTTGATGACGTACTCCGCCAGTTGCTGCTCGCTGAACTTGGTAGACTCGGAGATCTCGGGGTTCAGGCTCATAACAGCCCTCCCAGTTTTTCACTCAGCTGCTCCGGGGTGAACGGCTTCTTGATGCTGTCCTTGGCGCCGCTGGCAATGGCCTCGGCGATGACATCCTCCCCCCCCTCGGTGGTGATCATGACGATCGGCATGGTGTAGTTGTTGGCCCGGACCGCCTTGACAAATTCCAGACCGTCCATGTTCGGCATGTTGATATCGGAGAGGATCAGGTTGACGGTCTTGCCGGAGGTCTGCAGGACATTCAGCCCTTCAATGCCGTCTCCCGCCTCCAGGATGTCATCAATCGACAGACCGGCCTGGCGCAACGAGCGGGAGATGATCTTGCGCATGGTGGATGAATCGTCAACGATAAGGATATTTGCCATTCTATGCCTCCTTGGGTCCTCAGGGGACGTATATGCGTAAAGACCGCTTAACGGTACTGTTTACCACAGTTGCCCGCCATTTCAAACCTTGAATTTGGCCAACTGCTGCGCACCCCGCAGCAGAGTCTCCACCATCTCCGGCGTACCGGCCTCGCTGTAGAGGCGCAGGACCGGCTCGGTGCCCGATGGCCTGATCAGCAGCCAGTCCCCGTTATCGAAGATGAACTTGAAGCCGTCACTGAAGTTGGTGGTGCTCACCCGCCGGCCGGCGATGGTGTCGGGCGGTTCGTTGCGGAGGCGGGTCAGCAACTGCTCCTTCTCGTCAGGTCCGGTATGGGTGTCGATCCGGCGGTAGGCGAACCGGCCATGCTCGGCCATCACCTCATCAAGCTGCTCCCGCAGCCCCTTGCCGGTGACGGCGATGGTCTCCAACAGCAAAAGCCCCATCAGGATACCGTCCCGCTCCGGGATATGCCCGGCCACCCCCAGACCGCCCGACTCCTCGCCACCGATCAGGATATCCCGCTCCAGCATCAGTTCGCAGATATGCTTGAATCCGATCGGCGTTTCCAGAAGGGGCAACCGGTACTGCCCCGCCAGACAATCGACCAGTCGGGTGGTTGAGACGGTCTTGACCACCCCGCCGCGACGTCCCTTCCGCTCTACCAGATGTTTGAGCAACAGGGTAAAGATACCGTGGGAAGAGAAAAAATCGCCCTGTTCGTCCACGGCACCGATCCGGTCGGCATCGCCGTCAAGGGCCAGCCCCACCCGGTAACGACCGGAACCCACCAGCACCTGCAGCTCCTCCAGGTTCTCGCCGATCGGCTCAGGGGGACGGCCGCCAAAGGAGGGATTATGCTCGGCGTGGATCTCCTCCAGTCCCAGCAACCGTTTGAAATAACCGATGCCTGCACCGTACATCGGGTCGGCGAGGGCCGGGATGGCTGACTGCCGGATCCGCTCCAGATCCACATAACGACCCAGTTGCCGCAGATAACCGGTTGCGGCGTCAAACGGCACAATCTGCCCGGTACGACTGCCCTCGTCAAAGGGGACCTCCCGTACCAGACGCCGCTGTTCCTGATTATAGGCCACAATCTGTTCCAAGAGCGCGGTGGTGGCGGGACGGGCCGAGCCGCCGAAAGACTCCTTGATCTTGAACCCGTTATAGCTCGGTGGGTTATGACTGGCGGTGATCATGACGCCCGCCCCGGCCCCCTCGTGTTGCACGGCCCAGGAGACCGCGGGGGTCGGCGCCACATCATCGCACAAGAGGACCCGGATGCCATTGCCGGCGGCCACCTCGGCCACCCGGCGGGCAAACTCGGGGGAAAGGAAGCGGCGGTCATACCCCACCACCAACCCCCGTTCCGCCAACCCTTCACGCTGCATCCAATCCATGGTGGCCTGGGCCACCAGGGAGAGATTATCAAAGGTGAACTCCCGTGCGATGACCCCCCGCCAGCCGTCGGTACCAAATGTTATTCTCATTACGGTCCTTTCCGTCCTTCCATTTTATAGAGCCAGACCAGCAGCTCCGCCACGGCCCGGTACAGCTCAGGCGGGATATGCTGGTCGATGTCCACCTGCATCAACAGGGTCACCAGCTCGGGGGATTCATGGACATAGACCTGGGCATCCTTTGCGCAGGCGATGATCGCCTCGGCCATGATCCCCTTCCCCTTGGCGACCACCACCGGGGCGTACTGCCCCTGCTTGTAGGAGAGCGCCGCCGCCATCCGTTCATCGACCTTACGGCGACGGTATGCCATGACGCACCTCGATGGACTGCGGTTCCAGTCCGGCAGCCGCCAGCTGCTCAAGCAACTCCCCACGCCCTTCGGCCAGTACGGTCGCCGCATCGGGACGGGCCGTCTGCAGCTGTACCTTCAGCTGCCTGCCGGTCAGGGTGAGAGATGCCTCCAGGGCCCCCAGGCCGGGCAGGTTGAGGGAGAGCGAGGTCTGCCAGGGGGTTTCCTCAGGAGGAGTCTCCCGGTGGCCCCCGGCCTCACGCTCGGCAACCCGCCACTCCATGGTCTGCCCCGGAAAGAGTTCTCCATGAAACAGGAGGTGGCCGGTCTGCAGGGTGGCCAGCTGTTCCCTGATGAGCGGCATGGTCCGGGGATCGGCAGCCCCCACCGGAAGCTGTCCGGAAGTTGCGTGGGATCTTAGTGCCGCCTCCAGCTGGTCGGCCGTGGCCGCCTTGGGTAGAAGCGGCAACGGCTGCAACAGCTGCGGCTGGCCGGAAAGCCGCCCCTGGGGTTCCATAAGGAGCCCCTCAAGGGGGTACTCACCGCTGAACCAGCGTGCCAGATGGGATTCGTAAAAGAGCCCACTCTCCTGCAGCCCCTTGGCCAGCTGCTGTTCCAGGAGACGGGGATCGGCCGGCGCCCCCTGGAGCAGGGTCTTCAGTATCCCCAGCCCCTCTTGGATTGGGGCCGAGCTGTCCTGCATCCCCAGGAGGGTGCTCACCCAGCGGCCGGTCTCGCTGACCAGGGCATCGCCACCGCTCCCCTGGCGCACCAGCAGAAAGGCCGGCGGCTCATTGCCGACAAAAAACAGGTTCAGGCCATCGCCGACCCGTGCCCCCTTGGGTAAGAGCGCCTCCATGGTCTGGCCTGCCACCTGCAGCAGGAAACGACCGCCACCGAGGTTCTGCAGGACCTCCCCTTTGAGCTGCTGTCCCGCCTGGAACGGCAGAGAGAACGCCGGGGGTAGCTGCGGCTCCACCAGGGCCATCCGGTTCCCCTGCATCAGCCCCTGCAACAGCTTGAAGAGATTATCATTCAGTTCGCCGCTCGGTTGCAGTGCCGGCTGTCCCATCAGGGAACGGGCCGTCAGCATCGGCGTAGCGCCGTAGACCATCGCCTCATCCATGATGGCGGCCAGGGCCGGAGAACCGGGGGGAAGGGCGCCCAGCACCTGTTCCAGGCGTCCTAAGACCGCCTGCTGCATCTCGTTCTGCCCTGCATCGCCCTGCGCCATGCTGCTCAACCAACGGGCCGCATCGCTGACCGAAGCAGCTTGATCCGGTACCGGCTGCCCCAACAGGGCGAACACCAGCTTCGGCTGCTGCGTCACCAGGGCCAGGCGCAACAGTTCCCCCTGCTGCACCGGCCTGCTCAGCTGCAGTTCCAGCCCTTCCCCGGCGAGCTGCACCAGCACCCTGCCGCCGGGCAGTGTCCCCTGCACCAAGGCGGCAGCCTCATCGCCCGGCATAAGGGGGAGCGGATGCAGCGGCTGGTGGGCCGCCTCCACCAGGGTAAACCTCGCCTGTTGGGCCAGGTTTAGCAGCAGTTTTGAGGCGGCCGCCTCAAACGGCGTGGCGGTACGCCCTCCAAGACCGGCCGACGAGGCCATCGGCTGCCCCGATTCCCCCCCCGCCTGCTGTCCTGGACGATTGGGCAGGTCACCTGTCGGCACCACCGCCACCCTGCCATCGGGACGATAGGTCAGAAAATCATCCAGAAAATTGGCCAGGACACTGGTGTCGCCGGAGGAACGGCGGAGCAGATCACCGATACTCTGCAGGGAAGAGCGCATCCGGGGATCGCTCAGCAGTTCGTCATTGGAGACCAACAATGAGAGCAGCCGGGAGGCATCGGTGAGGGTGACCGGCGGGGCGGGCACCCCTGGCCGGGCCATGGCAAAGGTAGGGCGGGGATCACTGCCGACAAAGGTCAGTTCGAGGTTCTGCCCCTCCCGCACCTGGACCGGCAGCTCCAGGTTCATCTGTTGCTGCCCGATCCGCACCGGGACCCGGCCCGCCTGGGACTGTCCCGTCACCTCGGCGGTCACCCGCTGCCCCGGGGTAAGGGCCAGGTTCTGGACCCCACCGGCAGCAGCCGGTTCAGCCGAGACGAAGGAGAGGTTTGAACTGCGGGAGAGCAGATCGTAGACCTGTTTCTGTACCTCGTTTGCTATGGCCATAGATCTTTTATCGGCAGGGATGATAACCGGCTACAGAAAACAGCGACGTCTCGCACAAAACCTGGCGAGGATGGCCCGCTCTACGACTGACACCCTCAAGCGTGGTGCAGACACGATGATGAGCAGGCGGCAAGGAGGAGGCGACGCGGGCGTACATGCTCAGTACGTCGATGAGCCGACGACGCAGCCAACGAACTCAGCGCGTGTCTGCGTCACGCGCTATCCCCATACCAGGTAGCCCGGCTCATACACCGCCCCCACCTGGGGATGTCGCGGCATGACGCGGGCCAACAGACCGTAGCGGCCACAGAAGCGGCACTCCAACTCCCCGCTGAAACGGTGCCGGCCAGAGCCCAGGTCCGTTGCATGCTGCAGGGGCACGGTTTCACCCCCCCGGATGACCCCCTGATAATCCAGCACACCGAAGTACCCCTCCACCGCCACCTGATCCACCGGTATATCACCCAGGGTCAGCTCCACCGTCACCGGGACACTGCTGCCGACCCCAATAGCCGCACCCAGCGGGGCATCCACCGTCTCAATCCTGACCTGGGACCAGGCGGTGAAGATCTGCCCCTTCCAGGCGGCAAGCCCCTTGGCCAGGGCCAGATCATCGGCCTCAAGCCGCGCCCACTGCCGATAGGAGGGGATATAGGAGAGCTGGGCATACTCCTCCACCATCCGGTCGGTGGAAAAGACCGGGCAGAGTGACTGCAACGAGGCCTTCACGGTGGCCACCCAGGAGCGGGGGATCCCGTCGGCGCCCCGTTCGTAGTACAGCGGCACCACCTCCTTCTCCAGAAGGTCGTACAGGGCGCGGCTCTCCACCTGGTTCTGGTACTCCAGATCCTCGTACACCTCCCCTTTGCCGATGGCCCAGCCGTTGTTCCCCTGGTACCCCTCGCACCACCAGCCGTCCAGCACCGACAGGTTCAGACCGGCGTTAAAGGCCACCTTCATCCCACTGGTACCGCTGGCCTCCATCGGCCGGCGGGGGGTATTCAGCCAGATATCCACCCCCTGCACCAGATACCGGGCCACCTCCATGTCGTAGTCCTCGATAAAGACGATCCGGTGCCGGAACCGCTCCTGGTGCGACACCTGCACGATCTGGCGGATCAACTCCTTCCCCTCCTGATCGTGGGGGTGGGCCTTGCCGGCAAAGATGATCTGCACCGGCATCCCCGGATTGTTGAGGATCCTGTCCAACCGTTCCAGATCCCGCAACAGCAGGGTACCACGCTTGTAGGTGGCGAAGCGACGGGCGAAACCGATGGTCAGCACCTCCGGGTCCAGCACCTCCGAGGCGACGGCGATCTCCTTGGCCGTGGCCCCCACCTGTTGCAACTGTGCCTTGAGGCGACGACGGGCAAAATCCACCAGCCGCTCCCGGGTGGTCTGGCAGGTCCGCCACAGCTCGGCATCCGGTATCCTGCTCACCCGGCGCCAGACGTTGTGGTCCGTCAGGTCCTCCAGCCAGCGGGTCCCCAGGTAGCGGATCAGAAGCGAAGCCATCTGCCCCGACATCCAGGTACGGGCATGGACCCCGTTGGTGATGGAGGTGAGGGGGAGCTGCTCCTCCGGCAGTTCCGGCCAGGTATTCTTCCACATGGCCCGAGAGACCTCGCCGTGCAGCTGGCTGACGCCGTTGGCGTGGCCGGCCAGCTTGAGCGCCAGCACCGCCATACAGAACGACTCGTACTGATCCCGGGGGTTCTGGCGCCCCAGGCCGAGGAACTCGTCCCGGGAAAGGGCCAACGAGCGGATGTAACGGGAAAAATACTTGTCCAGCAGATCGCTGGGGAAGTGGTCGATACCCGCCTCCACCGGGGTGTGGGTGGTAAAGATATTGCCGGCCACCACGATCTCCCGCGCCTCACGGAAGGTCACCCCCCGTTTCTCCATCACCAGCCGGATCCGCTCCAGGGCCAGGAATGCGGCGTGCCCTTCATTCATATGGCAGACGTTGGGGATGATATGCAGCGCCCGCAAGGCCCTGACCCCACCGATCCCCAGCACGATCTCCTGCAGGATCCGCATCTCCTGGTTGCCACCGTATAACTGGGAGGTGATCAGGCGGTCCTCCGGGTTGTTCTCCTCCAGATTGGTGTCCAGCAGGTAGAGCGGGATCCGGCCCACCTGCACCCGCCAGACATGGATCTTAAAACGACGCGGTCCACATTCGAGCTCCACCTCCAGCGGTCGTCCTTCGGCATCCCGTTCCTGCACCAGCGGCAGGTTGTAAAAGTCGTTCTCGGGATAGATCTCCTGCTGCCACCCCTCATTGTTCAGGTACTGGCGGAAATAGCCCTGACGGTAGAGCAGACCGATCCCCACCAACGGCAACCCCAGGTCCGAGGCGCTCTTCAAGTGATCCCCGGCCAGCACCCCCAGGCCACCGGAATAGACCGGCAACGACTCGTGCAGGCCGTACTCCATGGAAAAATAGGCGATCTTGAGCTTGGTATCACCGTTGTACTCCCGATCGAACCAGGTCTTTTCACCCAGGTAGCCGGTCAGTTTTTCGTCCACCATGGCCAGGTGGGCCATGAACCCCTCATCCAGCCTAAGCGACTCCAGGGTAGTCTGCTGCAGGATGCCCAGCATCTCCACCGGGTTATGGCGGGTGGCGGCCCAGAGGTCTTCATCCAGACGCCGAAACAGGGCGATAGCATCCGGGTCCCAGCACCACCAGAGGTTGTAGGCAATCCGCTGCAGGGCGGCCAAATCGCCGGTTAATGAAGGGACCACCGTGAATTTGTGAAGCAGTTTGGTAAAGTCCATGGGACACCTCGAGATGCGGGGGAGCGCTGCAAAAGCCTTACAGGACGATCTCTCCGGAAAAGACCTCCGTTGCCGGACCGGTCATGAATACCGGGCCATCCGCCACCCATTCCAGCTCCAGATCGCCGCCGGCCAGATGATTGAGGATCTTCCGGTCGGTGACGTTATTCAGCACGCCGGCCACACAGACCGCGCTGGCGCCGGTACCGCAGGCCAGGGTCTCGCCCGCGCCCCGCTCCCAAGTGCGTTGTTTGACTTCAGTGCGGGAGATGATCTGGATAAACTCCACATTGGTACGGCGCGGGAACAGCTGGTGGTTTTCGATCAGCGGCCCGTAGGTGGCCACCGGGAAGTCTGCCACGTCGTCCACGTAGATGATGCAGTGGGGGTTCCCCATGGAGACGCAGGTGATCCTGAAGGTCCGGTCCAGCACGGTCAGTTCTTCGGCCACCACCTGGGCAGCCGGACTGCCGTTCATCGGGATCTCTTCACGGGAAAGCCGCGGCGGCCCCATGTTGACCCGCACCCGCTCGATCCTGTTTTCCCGGTTGGGGAACAGCTGCAGGGTCAGGATACCGGCCCCGGTCTCGGCCGTGATCTCGGTCGTGCTGACGATGCCGTGGTCATAGGCGTACTTGGCAACGCAACGGATGCCGTTACCGCACATCTCCGATTCGGAGCCGTCGCTGTTGAACATCCGCATCCGTAGATCGGCCTTGTCCGACGGCATGATCAGGATCAGACCATCGGAACCGATGCCGAAATTACGGTTACTCACCGCGATGGCCACCTCGGCCGGGTCGGCCACCTGTTCCTCAAAACAGTTTACATAGACGTAATCGTTGCCGGCACCATGCATCTTGGTAAATTTCATTACTCTCATCCTCCATCAGAATCGTAAGCGATGAGTAAGGAAAATAACAGAAGAGCGCCATGCCAACAAGACGAAATCATGGACGCCGGCCAAGGATTGCGGCTATACTTTGCCCCTGTCACACCAACCAGAGGGAGACGACCCATGATCAAGCCGTTCAAAGGGATGCAGCCCCAGATCGATCCTTCCGCCTTTATCGCCGAGACCGCCGTGGTGATCGGTGAGGTGACAGTCGGCCCGGAAGCCAGCCTCTGGTACAACGTGGTGGCCCGGGGTGATGTCAACAGCATCACCATAGGAGCACGCAGCAACATCCAGGATCTGACCATGCTGCATGTGACCCACAAAAAGCATGCCGACGACCCCGGTGCGCCGCTGGTGATCGGTGACGATGTCACCATCGGCCATAGCGTGACTCTGCATGGCTGCACCCTGGAAAACGGCTGCTTCATCGGCATGCAGGCCATGGTGATGGACAAGGCGGTGGTGGGTGAAGGGGCGCTGGTGGGGGCACGGGCATTGGTCACCGAAGGGACCATCATCCCACCCCACACCCTCTGGATCGGGGCTCCGGCCAAGTACAAACGGGATCTGACCCCGGACGAGATCGCCTGGCTCAAAAAATCGGCCGGCAACTACGTGCGTTATTCGCGGGAATTTCTGGAGGAAGGGCTGGGAGAACGGGTTGGGAAGGGGAACAGCAGGTAACCGTCACCCCCTCCAACATGAACATTGGAAGGGGTGATGACGATCGATGCTTGTTATTAACGGAGGCTCAACCGTTATTTGACACTATACCGAGTCTGACGGCCGAGGCATGAATAGTTTATCTCACGGGTCACCATCTTCACCACCTGTCCAGTGGTGGTGTTGATTCTCCGGACAAACAGCACCACTTTGTTATTATTGAGATAATCATAAGTACCAACAACCGCCTCGGGTTGCATGTAGTCATCTTTTTTGATCTCACTGACCCGACGGGTCAAAGAAACCAGACCATTTTCATTGAGCTTAAAATACCTGCCGAACTCTGCCTGCACGATCTTGTAGCAACAGACCTGGTTCAGGGCGCCTCGCATAAGCTCTCCCATCAACAGCCCAGGATGTTCGGGCACGTAGGATTTGATATCGACAAAATCGGTTACCAACACCGTCTGACGATGGATCTCCTCCAGCGTACAGGCCTTAGGTCGCGGGACGGGAAGAGCTGTTGAACGTATTGTACAATCATGACAGCTGTCGGTACAGAGCTCATACGCCAAATCCTGAAACAACGGTTTAAGGTCCGTTACATCAAGCAGTTGCGGTAGCGTTCGACCATAACAGGGGCCATAGATCATCGTGTTCGTCGCACAACCGTTCAACAGCAGAAGGAGCACAATGAGCAGTACGGCGCCGCGAACGTTCAATGTCCACCACCTACTGCCTTGGGCGGTACTGAGCCGCTACTACTGGTGCAGGTCAGCACATCGCGGCAGCTGAACGGCGTATCCCCCACTACCTTCATAGTTTGCAGATGGTCCTCACTGAAAAGCAGCTCATCAGTGAACCAAGTGACCGGCATGTTGGCTTGTGCAGAAGAAATGACAATACCGCTATTGATATCAACCACGCGGGCATTGACGATGATGCTGTTTCCGGTCACCGAATAGGTACCGGTCACTATCCCGCTGATCTTGTACTGGTCTTTCAGCCTCTTGATATCACGGCTTAGTGAAAACTCACCAGACTCGTTGATAATTATATCTTTCGTCAAGCGGACTTCAAAAAGCTGCCATTTGCGGACCTGCAGTTCATGGATGAGGTTCTCGGCAACCAGCCGACCGAAGGATGTGGTCTCTGAGAGTTTATTCAAATTAGCAAAGCTGGTAACAATAAATGTATTAGAAAAATTTTTACGATTGAGATTGCGTTCCAGCTGATCAGCCATGAAGATAATGCGAGCATTAAAATTGGCCGCGGCGCCTTGTGTCACCGGTAACGCCAACTGTTCATTCACAATATGGCGCTGTCCCGAATTTACCACCGCAACGTCAGAGCAGCCCGACTGTAACAACGTAATTCCCACCACCACAAGCAGGTTCACTGCATAGAGAAAAGACCGTTTCATGGCATCTCCGTATCGTTATTTTTGAGCATCCTGAGGGTCAATCATGCGTATTGATCCGCCAGCCGGCAGCGTTATCAAATAACCGTACTCTCCTGTTTCAAAGATATATTCATTACTTCTATAGCTAACAGGATATCCCTTTTGCGCCGCATAGCCACATGATGTAGTATACTCTACCCCTGCCGTACGACACCCTGTATCCCATGTGACATCATACGTATGCCGAAAACAAAGCACATCGTTATCACACGGCGTGATTATTTTCCGCTGAAAGCCGCTTTCCATGGTGATCGGTGACGACGTCGCGCACCCACTCATCATGGCTGCCATCAGGATAATCAGACAGACAAAGTAAAATCTCATACCGCCTCCTTTCCGTTGTCGGGCTTGATTTCCTTGATATATCCCAGAGATTACCCCACTTGTCAAGCAAGCAAGCCGATTAAAACGATACATTTCGCCATCTTTGCACACAAAAAATTAGCTCCAGGCCTTGACCGTACATCTTAGTATAACTATACTGGTCATACTAAGATGATCTGAGGGGGTTAAGTCATGCAGACAGCTGCTGTTTCAGAATTAAAGGCATCAACCAGCGAGTACCTTGCGAAGGTTAAGTCCGGTGAAGAAATCCTGATAACCGACCGTGGCATGCCGATTGCCAGAATTATTCCGCTTCGCCGGTCTGAAGATGCAGTGGCTGCCCGCATGATGCAGCTTGAACGGACCGGCATGATACGAAGGGGAAGCGGCGGCATCACGGAAGAGTTCTGGGCGGCTCCACGGCCCCGGGATCAACGGGGAGGCGCTCTGGCGGCGCTGCTCGACGAACGGGAAGATGGACGATGAGATTCTGGGACAGTTCCGCCATTATCCCCCTCTGTATTGAAGAACCGCATTCAGAAACCATGCGTCTACTGGCCCGTGACGATGGAGAACTGGCCTTTTGGTGGGGTACACCGGTGGAATGCAGTTCCTCTGTTGCCCGACTACGGCGCGAAGGCGCCATATCGGCAGATGATGAGCAGCAGGTGCGTCATCTCGTGGATCAGCTTACCGAGAGCGGCACTGAACTATCGCCCTCCGAAGAGGTCCGGGCAACGGCACGGCGCCTCCTCCTGCGTCACCCGCTTCGGGCTGCTGATGCCCTGCAGCTGGCTGCGGCCTTGGTATGGGCTGCAAACAAACCTGACGATCTGGGCTTCGTCTGCCTGGACAAACGCTTGCGTGATACTGCCCGCATAGAGGGCTTTACCCTCTTCCCGCAGGAGCTGTCATCTGTTTGATCACCTCAAACCTAACCCCTGAAAAACAAAACAGTTGACGGACCGATCAGCTCTTTTTATGATGACTTTACATTTTTTGTAAAGGCTGGGAAGAGGAGTAGTAGCAGAGGTACCTTCTTAAGAGAGCCGGTGGGTGGTGCGAACCGGTGGAGGGAACCTGTGAACTCGCCTCGGAGCCGCTCCGGTGAACCAGCAGTAGTCGGAGCCGCCTTGTCCACGTAACGGATTAAATGAGGCCCTAACGTCGGTTTGTATTTTGGCCGAGACCAAGGCAGGCGAGGAAGAGGCAGCGAACGCGTACCGAGTCGTACGTTGAGCTGTTGATGACGAAGCCAACGCCGGTATCGGACAAAAGACGAAGCGACCGGGCGAAGTAGGGTGGTACCACGGAAGCGACACGCCTCCGTCCCTGCAACGGGGCGGAGGCGTTTTTGCATTTACAGACACCACACACCAGAGGAGGTGGCGGCATGGCTAAGGCAAAGGCTGCACAGACGGACGACCGGAAACTGATCAAGATCTTTGACACCACGCTGCGGGATGGCGAGCAGGCCCCCGGCAACAGCATGAACATCGAAGAAAAACTGCGGCTGGCCAAGCAGCTGCAGAAGCTGAACGTGGACGTGATCGAGGCCGGCTTCCCGATCGCCTCCGAGGGCGACTTCGAGGCGGTCAAGAAGGTGGCCCAGGCCATCAAGGGGCCTGAGATCGCCGGCCTGTGCCGCTCCAGCACCAAAGACATCGACCGGGCCTGGGAGGCGCTGAAGTACGCCGGTGAAAAGGGGCGTATCCATACCTTCATCGCCACCTCCGACATCCATATGCAGTACAAGCTGCAGATGAAGCCGGAACAGGTGCTGGAATCGGCCATTAAAGCGGTGAAACGGGCGGCCTCCTACACCCCCAACGTCGAATTTTCCTGTGAAGATGCGGTACGAACCCGGCTGCCGTTTCTGGCCCAGGTAGTGGAGGCGGTGATCGCGGCCGGGGCCACCACGGTCAACATCCCGGATACGGTCGGGTACACGGTGCCGTTTGAGTACTTCAACATCATCAAATACCTGAAGGACAACGTCCCAAACATTGAAAAGGCGGTGATTTCAGTGCACTGCCACAACGACCTGGGGTTGTCGGTGGCCAACTCCATTGCCGCGGTGCAGGCCGGCGCCGGGCAGGTGGAGTGTACCATCAACGGCATCGGTGAGCGGGCCGGCAACTGTTCGCTGGAAGAGTTTGCCATGATTATCCGCACCCGCCGCGACATCCTTCCCTTCAGCACCAACATCGTGACCGAACAGCTCACCCCGGCCAGCCGCCTGCTGACCGCCATCACCGGCATTGCGGTCCAGCCCAACAAGGCGATCGTGGGAGCCAACTCCTTTGCCCATGAGGCCGGCATCCACCAGCATGGCATGCTGATGGACAAATCCACCTACGAGATCATGACCCCCGAGTCGGTGGGACTGACCGCCAGTGCCCTGGTACTGGGCAAACACTCCGGCCGCCACGCCTTCAAAAAGCGTCTGGAGGAGTTGGGACACGACCTGGACGATGAGATGCTGAACCGGGCCTTTGACCGCTTCAAGGCCCTGGCCGACCTGAAGAAAGAGGTCTTTGACGAGGATCTGGACGCCATCGTCACCGACGAGGCGCGGGGCGAGGACAAATACAAGTTGGAACATATCACCGTGACCTGCGGTTCCTTTGCCGTGGCCACCGCAACGGTCCAGATGGAGATCGACGGCACCCCGGTCCGCACGGCAGAGCTGGGTGACGGCCCGGTGGATTCGGCCTTCAAGGCGATCAAAAAGCTGACCAAAAGCAAGGCCAAACTAACCCAGTACAACGTCGGTTCCATCACCGGCGGCACCGACGCCCAGGGCGAGGTAACGGTCCGGGTTGAGGAAAGCGGCCACACCGTGGTGGGCAAAGGCTCCTCCACCGACATCATCGTCGCCTCGGCCAAGGCGTACATCCACGCCCTGAATCGTCTGCAGGGCAGACAGAAACGGCTCACCGACGCGGTGTAGCATCGCCGGCAACCCGGTTGTCGGGGCGCAGGGTCTGCGCGCCCCTACAACCGGACCGTCTTGTACAGAAAGTTCTTGAACCGGTAGAGCTGCTTGCGCTGTTCTTCCTCAGCCGCGTTACCGTCTACGGCGCGCAGCTGCCGCGCAACGGCCGGCAACGGCCGGCCGGCAACGGCACGGGCCTTTTCAATCACCAGCCTGACCACATCCCGCGAGATATCGTTTTGGGAGAACGGCTCATAAACGTCCTGCCAGAAATCCCCCCCCTGCCGGATCCGTTCCACGACCTCTCCGGCCAGCTGTTCGGCAAGACCGCGTCGCCCGACTTCACCGACCGTCCCCACCCCCAGGCCGACCCCGGCAATGGCCTGCCGGACCGCCTCACCGGAGATCACCGCCTTGCGCCGGAAAAAAAGGGCCCGCAGCAGGATCGAACGTAGTTCGCGGATATTTCCTTCGTACTGGTGACGCACCAGGGCCTGTTTGGCCTCTTCACTCAATACAGGGGGATCCTCAGAATCGGTGGCCCCACGGTAGGTACGGTACAACTTGCCCAGAAAGTGCACCGCCAGGTCCGGGATATCCTCACGCCGTTCGTTGAGGGACGGCAACCTGATGGAGAGCTCCGCCAGGCGATGGTAGAGATCCTCCCGGAACCTGCCGGCGGCGATCTCGGCCGGGAGATCCTTGTTGGTTGCCGCCACCAGCAGCACCCGGCTGTACCGTTCCGTATTTTCCCCCAGCCTGACAAACCCGCCGTTATCGAGAAAACGGAGCAACTGCACCTGGGTCTTGGGATCGGCATCGCCGATCTCATCCAGAAAGACCACACCGCCCATACACTCCTCCAGGATGCCGCGCCGGTCGCTGTAGGCACCGGTGAAGGCCCCCTTCTTGTGGCCGAACAGCTCGGAGTAGGTGAGTTCGCCGCTGTAAGCAGCGATGTTCGATTTCTTGACGGACAGTTCTCCGGTGCTGCTGAGCTGTTGCCGATAGAGCGAATTCAGGCTGTTGTAGAGATTATTGAAGAAGAACTCCTTGCCTGAGCCGGTGGGACCGGTCACCAGGATCGACGGCAGGCCGATGGTGGCCTCCTGGATGACACTCTTGTGCCAGAAGGCGATCCGGTTGAAGAGTGGACCGGAGACGGTGGTGATGAAATCGACCACCGCCTGGGTGGTGGGGGCGAGACCGATGATGTTTCCCAGCCGGTAGGAGGAGACGTGAGGGTCTTTATACCCCACATCGGTGGTCAGGCGCTGCACCTCCCCCTGCAGCCGCTCAATCCGCTGCAGATCGGAGATGTGCCGGGCGGTGAGGGAGCCGATGATCTGCAGAATCCGGCGGTGCTCCTCGCTGAAATAGCCGTAACGGAGCGAATTGAGACAGATGACGGCAATCACCTCGCCATCGCAGACCACCGGCACGGCGATCTCGCTCTTCAAGAGGTCGCTCATGGAACGGTGAAACCCCTCGGTAGCCCGCTCTTCATCGACACTGCCGATGATCTTCGGCTGCTGACACCAGGCCACGTAACCGGTCAGGCTCCGCTCCTCCGGGGCCAGTTCGTGGCCACCAACCGGAAAGGGAGGAATGTAGCGCTTAAGCCACTCCTTGTTCTTGGCCCCGATGATGGTGCCCTGTTCATCCTCCACCACCAGCCAGCGCCGTCCTTCACGCTCCTCAACCAGGGCGATGCTGCCGGTGTCGGCGCCGATCAGTTCGGTGGCCTTGGCCAGCACCTTGGTCAAAAACGGCTGCAGCGCCTCGCCGCCATCATTGAGCAGCTCGGTGATCTCGGCCAGCACCTGGATCTCCAGATGTTCGCCACCGCCGACGCCGCTCATCACGCTCTCCACCATCTGGGCATGCCCCTGCAACAGACCCATCTCAAACTCGGAGAACCGGTATTCATCGCGGCAGAAGTAATTGACCAGGCAGATCAACCGCCGGCTGCGGGGATCGAAACGGGGGACCACGTAGAGGGAGCGAAGCGCCATCTGCTCGGTCAAGGCCTTTTTCTGCAGGCTGTACCGGGCGAGGTCGGCGATGAAGAGCGGTTTCAGGAGCCGTTCATCGCTGATGACCGCCTGTTCGTCGACATAGCGGGAGATAAGGGAGGCGCCCGGTTCCAGTTGGATCGCCCCCAGACGGTCGTACTGCTCACAGAGCTGGCCATCCTCCGCGTAACTGGCCAGCACCTCAAGCGTGACGGAACCGTCGACAGACGGCTTCGGCGTCAGTACGGCGGCCAACGTCACCTTGTGTACCAGGCGGACGGCAGAGCGGACCATCAGGCCGGCTGCCTCCCGTTTTTTGGACTCTTCCAGCCGCCTCGCCATCTGAATCTGCTGATGGTACCCCCAGGCATCATCAAGGCGATCGGCAACAAGGGTCAAAAAATCGGCCAGCTGGCTCTTGATCCGGACGCCCGGTTCCGGTTCTGTGGGGCCCCGGTCGACGCAGAGCACGCCGATGGATTTACCGCGGCTGACCAGCGGCAAGCCGGTGCTGCCGAAGATCTCGAACCGGTCGCAAAATCCGCGGTCCAGTGAGGCCGGGAGGGCGTCCGTTTGCCGTAATTCGGCCGGGTACTGGCCGGCAAACACCCGCGACACCATCGCGTCCTGGGCGACAATCGGGAAGGGCACCCGCCGGATATCCTCGCCGGCCGGCCCGGTGGCGGCCACGCAGGACAAGGCTCCGGTCACCAGGTCCTCCAGGTAGACCCTGAGCCGCTCCTGACCGGAAATCAGCCGGACCCCCTCTGCCAGCACATACAGCAGCTCGGTCTGATTTTCCTTGCCGTAGGATGCAATCTTGCCCCGCAGTTCCTGTAACAGGAGGCCGGTATGCTGCTCCATGGGTGCTCCTTGCCGTGTGTGACAAAACCACTCGGCAGTGTAGACTACCTACTTTGTGGGGTCAACCGGTTTGCGGGGATGCGGGTGGAAGGGAGCGCAAGGGTCAGCTGAGACCCTGGCGGATCTGGTAGAGCTCTTCAAGGGGAAGTCCATTCATCTCGTAATACTCCCGTTCCAGCTCCTCGACGTAGAAACGATCCAGGCCCGAGGAACAGATGAACTCCTCACGCGTGGTCCGATCCCCCGTGGCGATGATCCGGGGGAGCAGGGTCTGCAGGTAGACGGCCTCCTGCTGCAGCATCTGGATGGTCTGTCGAAAGAGCGGCTCCGGGATGTCCCCCACAAGCCGTTTTCGGGCCCGCAACTCAGCCGTAACCTCCCGTCGCAAGGCCTCCTGATCGGCCCTGGTGCTGAAGCTGGAGTAGAAGTTCCGTACCCGGCGCCGGACCTGTTCCAAAAGCAGCAGGGCGAGCCGTTCTTCATCGTCGATGGCGGTCAGCCGTTGCAGGAGCTGAGAGAGGGACAACCGTTCCTCCCTGACCTGTTCCAGCCCCTCCACAAGGGCGGTCATCTTCAGGCGGCCGTACCGTCCCAGATAGGGGTTCGTGAACAGATCCCGCAGAAAGAACTCCTCAAAACAGCCAGCTGCAAGATTGTCAAAGGCGGCCTTATGTTCCAGCAACCCCTGCAGCAGCTCCTCGGTTATCCGGACGTTTTCCATGAAGGCCAGCTGGCCGATCAGGGAAAGGGTGCTGTCGAGACGATCCAGATAGGTGACGATATAGGAAAACCCTTCCAGGAGGGCCGCGTCGGCGCCGTCGCGTATCCGTTCATCGCAGTCACGGCTGAAATCCAGCATGAGCTGATCGAACTGCTGATCCCTGCCGGCGATGGCCCGTTTCTTGGCGCGCAGCAGGGTAAGGAGGTCGGTCCGGTCCACGGAGCTATCGATATCCCGCTCGTGGAGGAAAAAACCCTGCAGGATCTGCCGGGTCCCGGCGATGTAATCAGCCTCTGCCCCCTCCTCCCGCAACTCGCGCCGTCTCTTGAGCAGCTCGTCCAGGGTGGCGAAGAGGGCGCCGGGGATCTTATTCCGCACCGACAGGGTCTTCAGACGGTTCAGACGGGCGCTCTCCAGCGGGGTGATCCCCTGGCGGCTGTTGCAGGCCACCAGGATCGTGCGATACTCATCGACGATCCGCCGGTTCAGAGGATGGCGATACATAACGTCGATCCGGATCCGTTCCTGCTGGTAGCGGTCGATCCGATGGGCGGCTGCCAGGTCCACCAGCCGGGCGAAATCGTCATCGGCGATCTTCTTGCTGCGGAGATAGAGGGTGCGGAACAGGTCGCGGTACTGCTTGTGGCGGCTGTTGACCAGCTTCACCATGAACAACTGGGCCATCGGGTCCTGGAGGAGGGGATAGAGCTCGCCCAGCAGCTGGTCATCCCGCTCCTCCCCGACGGCGGGGCTCCGTTTGATCACCCTGCCCAGCAGCCGAACCAGCTCCTCCTGCTGCTCCTTCAGCTGGCGAGGCAGTCTCTGCGAATGGACGAAAAAAAAGTAGTTACAGACCGCGTTCCCCTCAAAGAAGATGGTGTCGTAGGAGTCGGCGCCGGCGGTCCGCTCGCTGAACCTGATCGTGCCCCTGGCCAGATCAGTGCGGGCGCCATACATCACCAGCCGGTTGATGATCTCCGGCTTGGCGAGATCAGTGGCGGGCTGTTCCACGCCGAACATGTATTCGCAGAAGTAGCCGCCGTTGCCTTCATAGGCCACGCCATGGGGGCCCAGAACGAATTCGTTGCCCGGGGAGAAGATCCGCAGTTCGTTGTTCTCATGGACGATATTGAAGAAATAACGCTGATAGGCCTCGGTCCCCACCACCAGGACAAAATACTCAATGCCGTTCCCCAAGTGGCCATGGAGCCGTATATCCTTCTGCATGGTCCCCTCTCTACAGCTCGAAGGTCATACCGTCATAGGCGAAGGCAACGCCTGCGGGAAGACGGAGCGATTCGGCGTGGGCCACCTCATGGGTCAGGTGGGTCAGTACAGTCCGCGGCGCCCCAAGGGCTCTCCCCACCGCCATGGCCCCCTCGATGTTGAAGTGATACGGATGGGGTGACCAGCGCAGGCCGTCGATCACCAGGGTCTCCACCCCCTGCAGCAGAGAAAACGAAGCGGCCGGGATAGCACTGCAATCGGTCAGGTAGGCGAAGGCGCCTATCCGGTAGCCGCAGGCGAGGCCGGGACCATGGAGCAGGGGGATCGGCGCCACCGTGAGGCCGAACAGGTCAAACGGCCCCTCGATGGGGTGCGCCTCCAGAAGGGGTGGATGGGTATCACCCTCTCCTTGCAGAAAGACGTACCGGAACCCGTACAGCAAACGGTCGATCGTCGCCGGACAGGCGTAACAGGGGACCACCCGGTGGTGACGGAAGTAAAAACCCCGCAGGTCGTCGATGCCGTTGACATGATCGGCATGGGCGTGGGTAAACAGCACCGCGTCAATCTGTTCGACCCGTTCCCGCAACATCTGCTGACGCAGATCGGTACCGGTATCCACCAGGATATTCCTGTCCGCCTGCCGAATGAGCAGCGATGCCCGTGTGCGACGGTCGCGGGGGTCGTCCGAACGGCATACCGCGCAGTCGCAGCCCACCATCGGCACACCGGTTGAGGTGCCGCTTCCCAAGATGGTGATCTTCATAGGGGCGGCAGCATACCAGAGGCGCGCCCTCGAGGGCAAGGCGCTTTTCCCCTTTTCCCCTTGCATGAACGGCCGACGCCGCCGATAATGACGCCATGCGCGTCGCCCTGTTCAGTCCGTTCAACACCGGCCCCCTGCGGGGCAACCTCATCACCGTGCAGCGGATCGCCCGGCATCTGCCGCCAACCGGTTGGGAGGTGGTGACCATACCGCTGGACAGCAGCGACTATCCCCTGTGCGAACGGCTGATGCGCCAGCGCCAACCAGACCTGCTCCACGCCTTCCACGCCTTTCATACCGGCCCGCTGGTACGGACCCTGGCCCTGCAGCAACAACGCCCCTACCTGATCACCATGACCGGCAGCGACCTGTACGACCCGGCCCTCTCCGCGCAGGCGCCAACGCAGCAGGCCCTGGCCGATGCCGCCGCCATCGTCTGCTTCGACCCCCTGTCGGCCGCTCAGCTCACCGCCATCGCCCCCCGCTGCGCCAACAGGGTGACGGTCATCCCCCAGGGGGTGACCCCGCTCCCGGTGCAGCAGCCGCTAGTTCGCCCGGCCGGCAGCTTTATCGTGCTGCTGCCGGCGGCCCTGAGGCCGGTAAAAGGGGTGCTGGAGGCCCTTCAAACCCTTACCCCCCTGGCTGCCGAACTGCCGCGACTCAACCTCTGGCTGGCAGGTGGGGACCTTGATCCCGGGTATGCCCAGCATGTGCGGCACTATGCGGCAGAACGCCCCTGGGTTACCCTGCTGGGGGAGGTGCCCCACCAGCTGATGGGAGCGGTCTACGCCGCCAGTAACCTGGTCCTGAACACCTCACAGTTCGAGGGGGGTATGGCCAACACCCTGCTGGAGGCGATGGCGGCAGCCAGACCGGTAATCGCCCGGGATGTGGCCGGTAACTGCTCCCTGATACGTCACGGCGAGACCGGCTGGCTCTTCAACGGAGAACAGGACCTGCTGGCCCTGATCCGCCAACTGGCCGCAAACCCCGAGGCCTGTGCCGCAGCCGGCCAGGCGGCCAGGGGCTATGTCGCCGCCCACTGCTCACCCGTGCAGGAGGGGGCAGCCCTGGCCGGGCTCTACCAGCGGATACTCAACCGTCAACGCACCTGACACTCCCCACCACCCCCTGTTGATCCGGGGCGCCCTGAAGTCGTCGCCCCCCCCATCGAGACCGGCGGATTGAACGGTATATTTGGCCTGGACGGCAGCATGACCGGCGGGGTCATGGGACTCTGCACAAAGGCGAACTGTCCGGCATGCAGCTGCAGGGTGGTGGGGACCCCGCCACTGTTCGTAATAACGACGCTGCCATAGGTGACCCCCAGATAGAGTCCCGGCCTGATGGCGCCGCAGGAACCGCCGCTACAGTAGGTAGCGTCGTAAATGGTGCCTCGAATGCCGATGGTGGCCGTGGGGGTCTGCATCCGGTAACTATCCTTATTGCCCCGCTTGCCGATCTTGCCGGTGATGGTCCGCAGCCCTCCCCGGATCAGACTGAAGGTGCCGGCATCCTCCCGTGGTTTTGCCTGATCAAAGGCGTATCGGTCGATCCTGAACTGACTGTTTGGCTTCAGGGTCACCTCGCTACCGTCGGTAAACTTGAGCCGGGCATAGGTACGTCGCTCGGTCACCACCGTATCCCCCTCATCCAGCCTGGAACCGACACCCAAGGCCTTGATGGCGCCTATTGCCGTGCGGACCGCCAATGGACCGGAGAGGTTGGTCACGGTGGCCACCGGCGCGGCCAGAGCCGTCGTCGCCCAGAGCAGGAGCCCGGAGAGCAGCAGACTAATTGCAGTAATTTTTTGGAGCGTTGGCATGGCTGTTATCTCCTGCCGGTGGCGTACCACCCTGGTTATTCGTATCGGCCCCCTTCTTCTTGTCCTTTTCGTCGCCACCGTTACCGCTGCTGCCAGTTCCACCTTCCGGCGGCGTGCCAGCCCGCTGCATCGGGGCAAGACCAAGCAGCTGGAGACCCACTGGGGCAACCGGGGTCATGGATACGCTATTGACGGCCGTGAGCACCGCACCTGAGCCTCCGACCACCTGTTGTTGCTGCTGGGGCGGCAACACCGTCGAGCAACCGGGCAGGGTCGGGTCCGTGGCGCAGGTGACTACGGGGGGCAGGACGACGCTGCAACCAGGGGCTGTCGGCGTGGCGGTGCAGGCAGCAAGGGTCGGCAGTACCACCGAACAACCGGGGATGGACGGTGCGCTGATACAGCTGCTCAGGCTGGGCAGGACGACGCTGCAACCGGAAGCTGTCGGCGTGGCGGTGCAGGTAGCAAGGGTCGGCAGTACCACCGAACAACCAGGGGTGGACGGTG
>JAJYCS010000029.1 GCA_021778115.1 Deltaproteobacteria bacterium | reverse complement strand
GCAATCCGGCAGCTTCTCCGACAAAAACGTCGGCACGGGCAAGACGGTGAGCTATACCGACAGCCTGTCCGGCACCGACAGCGGCAACTACGTGCTGGCCTCCTCCACCGGCACCACCACCGCCAGCATCACCCCTGCCGCCTTGACCGTCACCGCCAACAACGCCGGCAAGACCTACGACGGTAGCGCCTACTCCGGCGGCAATGGCGTCAGCTACAGCGGCCTGGTGGGTGGCGAAACAGCAGCCGTGCTCTCCGGCAGCCTGACCTACGGCGGCGCCAGCCAGGGGGCGGTCAACACGGGCAGCTACAGCATCATCCCCTCCGGCCTGAGCAGTGGCAACTACACCATCAGCTATCAAAACGGCAGCCTCACCATCCGTCCGGTCAACAACTTAGACGACCAACTGGTACCGCTGCTTGCGTCCTTGAGCCCGTCATCAGGCCCGTTATCACCTTCTGATTTGCTTAAACTTCAAATAGCAGAGGATGCACGTGGCGGGGAGACAAACAGCGTGCCCGGATCTGGTCCAAATGGGCTGATCAGCATTATTGATGGCGGGGTGCGGTGGTAGACAATGACCCTGAAAAGAACCGTACATCGTTACTCTGTTGCTCCGTGTTTCAGATGCTTTTCAAGAACAATTTAAGCCATCCGAAAGGACTTTTATTTTCATGCTCACCAAAGTTACCGCCTCAACCGTCATTGCCCTTAGCCTGCTTGCAGGCACCGCCTTTGCCGCCGACATCCCCGATGCCGGGCGTCTGCTGCGTGAAAGCACGCCGCCGCCAACCCTGGCGCCGCCCCCCAAGGCCCCGGAGATCACGGCACCCACCGAACCGGGCAAACCGTCCCTGCCGGAGAACGTCAGGGTGCGGATAAGCGGCTTCAGCTACACCGGTAACACCGTCTTCACCGCCAAGGAACTGGACGCCGTCATGGCCCCGGTCATCGGCAAGGAGATCAGCCTGGCGGAACTGGAACGCTCCGTGGAGCGGATCACCCAGGCCTACCGGGCCAAGGGCTACTTCCTGGCATCCGCCATCATCCCGCCCCAGGCATTGAAGCCGGATCAGCCGGTACTGATACGGATACTGGAAGGTAAACTGGAAAAGATCGACATCAAGACCCAACCGCCGGACACCCGCACCCCCAAAAGCCTGCTTGAACGCTACAGCCAACGGATAGCCACCGGCAAGCCGGTCACCGGCGATGAACTGACCGAAACCGCCCTGCTGGTCAACGAACTGCCCGGCATCCGGGCGCGCTTCCTGATGGAGCCGGGGACGCAACCGGGCACCACCCGGGCTGTTCTTGATGTTACTGAAGGCAAACCGTACAGCGTCTCCCTCTACAGCGACAACTACGGTAACTACAGCACCGGCTACTACCGGGTAGGGGCCGGAGTAGACCTCTACTCCCCCTTTCATCTGGGTGACCAACTCAGCCTGCAGGGCCAATCCAGCACCAGTGGCGACAGCCAGAGCGCCGGCATCAGCTGGAGCGTACCACTATCCTCAAGCGGTACCCGCCTGGCCCTTGACTACTCCTGGGTCGACTACCAACTGGGACGCAGCTTTGCCAGCCTTGACGCCAAAGGTGATGCCCACCAGGTCAGCCTGACCGTCACGCAACCGCTCATCCGCCAGAGCAACCTCTACCTCAACGGCTTCATAAGCGGAGAAGGCAAACTGCTTGACGACCGGATCACCAGCAGCGACCAGATCAACAAACGCCATAGCGCAGGCGGTCAGGCCGGTATCACCCTCTACAGTACCGATACGCTGCTGGGCGGCGGTAGCACCAGTTGTGGTATCACATATACCGGCGGCAGTCTGAGCTTTGACAACGACAGCGCCCGCAGCAACGACCAAAGCAGCAGCGGCCTGCATACCGAAGGTGTGTTCAACAAAATCAGCGGCAGCGTAAGCCGCAGTCAGAACCTGTACGACTCCTTAAGTCTCTATGCCGCCGCAAGCGGCCAATGGAGCGATACCAACCTCGATAGCTCCGAACAGATCTCCCTTGGCGGCCCCAACGCAGTCCGGGCCTATCCGGTTGGCGAGGCCGGTGTCGACCTTGGCGTCATCAGCACCCTTGAGTTGCGCTATCTGCTTCCCAACCTGGGCAGTCTGCCGGGGCGGATACAGCTTGCCGCTCTGTTTGACCACGGCTATGGCGAAGTTAATCAAAGCCCCCTTGCAAGCAGCAGCCACAACTACCGCCATCTGTACGGCACCGGCTTTGGGGTGAACTGGCAGTGGGATGAACTGGTGAGCCTGAAGAGCAGCGTGGCCTGGCGGATGGGAGAACTGCCCACTTCCGACAATGCTGCCGGTACCAAACCAACGGTCTATCTGCAGGCCGTGGTGCGGTATTGATAGATTGCGTCCTGCGGGTGCTGAAAAGTCAGGCCGCTCCTGATCGGGGCGGCCTGGCTGCGTTTCAGGGGGCGTCTGGTGGTGCCTACATGGTGAAGACAGGTGCGGTTGCAGGGGCTTTCAGAAATTGTGTGACCTGATCGCACTCTGTCTGGAGTACCGTGCTGAGATAGTCCCAAAAGTCGGCATGAGTAACCGTGTCCTGTATGGTTTTTCGGGGTAGAAACCTCTTCATTTCATGCGTAAAAGCAACTTTTACAGCTGGATCATGGTGTAGTGACCGGCTGCGTTCCGACAGTTTCAGCAGATATGTGTCAACGGTGCAGCGATGATCCAGAATTTTTTTGGGGATCAGATCAAGGGGCACGCTGACATTATTCTGTTTGAGCCAGCCGATATCCCAGAGATCACGGTTCTTAAGCCGGTTTGGACGCAGGGCAAAGGCAATCAGTTTATCCGCAAGGATCTCTTCGCGGCTCTCTGCCTGCATAATCAGGCCGGCGGTCCCCATATCAACGCCATACAGATTGCGCAGCACTACCGGTCGTTTGTCGTAGCTTGGCAGGGCGCAGACATCGATATTGATCCGTTGGGATGGTGCCCCTTTTTGCTCAGGCCGTGTGATCATCCGTAGTTTCCAGGTGTCTACCGTGCCGGTGTCTTTCGCCGGTTCGCTCATTTCAACCCGCAAACCATATTTGACAGCCAACTGCTCAACAAGAACCGTTCCCAGTCTGTTCAGGGTTTCCCGTTTAAAATCTGCTCCCCCGGTAAAATCAAGATCCTCACTCAAACGGTTTGAGCCATAGCAGGCCCGCAAACAGGTTCCGCCAATAAAGGTGAGCTTGCCAAGCAACCCTGCGGCGCTCATTTCCCGTATAATGTCATGGTGCAGCAGTTCCTTTTCAACGACAGTCTGAAGTGGTGCGAGCTCTCCCTGATTTTGTACTGCCTGGGCAACAAGGGTGTCAAACAGGCTCATGGCCGGCCTCCCTCTCAATCAAATCGGTACTGCGTCTGGTTAGCTTCATGTCCATAAGAGCCAGTCTGACCGAGGCTCGCCACAGGTGACAGCGTGTGTCATAGGTGAGATCGCCTGTCAGGCTTTCCGCTCGGCGCTTGGTGTGGATATATTCTATATGGCCATATATGCCACATGGAATGATGCCGCTTCGCCCTGACGTCATAAGGGTAATCCAGTTGATCGGAATCTGGGATATGCTACCGGCATCACTCAGGGCCGATTCCAGACTGATGTAGCAGAGTTCACTGGCGCGCAATCTGGCGGCAGCATGGTACAATAACAGCCCCCGTTGATAGTTGGCTTTAGGGTACAGGTATAAACCACGGCAGATCCGCGTAAGGATGCCGTCTTTCTCAGCCCGGCAGATGAGCGTCTTAAACGCGCCGGTACCAAGTGCAGGAACTGCGCCCTGCAGGTCGCTCAGGGTAAACAGGTAGTGTTCTGCGTCTGCAAGGGTTTCCAGAACGGTCCTGAGTGTTTTGATTGGTTGCATTAGTGGATTCCAGTTAGCAGTAAGTTACGCTTATTGTAACTTATTGTTGACTTAATGCAAGGGGGAACGTCAGTGGATCAGGCCGCTCCTGATCGGGGCGGCCTGGCTGCGTTTCAGGGGGGATCTGGTGGTGCCTGAAAAGTGTCATCTGCCTCTGGCCAGAATCTGTGTTTCAGTTCATCCAGCAGCGGGGCAAGACTCTTGCGGTCTACCGCGCTGATGCTGATGGCGTCGTGACGGCGGCGGGCCTGGGCGATCCGCAGAAAGGCGATGGTGTCTTTGCGTTTGAGTCCTTCGAGCCGGTCGGTTTTGTTGAAGACCACCAGTTCCGGTTTGTCGCTGAGCCCCAGTTCGCCCAGGATGGCGTGGACCTGGCTGATCTGGTCTTCAAAACGGGGATTTGAGGCATCCACCAGGTGCAGCAGCAGGTCGGCATCCTGTAGTTCTTCCAGGGTGGCCTTGAAGGCCCCTAGGAGCGATTTGGGCAGGGAGCGGATGAAACCGACGGTGTCGGTGATGATTACCTCCCGCTCGCGGGGCAGGCGCAGGCGGCGGCTGGAGGTGTCCAGGGTGGCGAACAGCAGGTTTTCGGTGAAGATCTCGCTCTGGGTCAGTCTGTTCAAGAGCGTGGATTTACCGGCGTTGGTGTAGCCGACGATCGAGATGATCGGCACCCCTGCCCGTACCCGTCGGCTGCGGCGCTGTTCCCGGTCGCGGGAGAGCTCCTGCAGTTCCCGCTCCAACGCGGTGATCCGGTCGCGGATGCGACGACGGTCGATCTCAAGCTTGGTCTCACCCGGTCCGCGGCCGCCGATCCCCCCCATCAACCGCGACATCTGTACCCCCCGGCCGGTCAGGCGCGGCAGCAGGTACTTGAGTTGCGCCAGCTCTACCTGGACCTTGCCATCCCGGCTCCTGGCCCGGCCGGCAAAGATATCCAGAATCAGCTGGCTGCGGTCGATGACTTTCAGTTCGGTCATGGCGGAGATGACCCGCACCTGAGCCGGCGTCAGTTCCTGGTCGAAGATCAGCAGGGTGGCACCCCGCTGCATGGCCCGGATCACGACCTCTTGCAGTTTACCTTCCCCCATCAGGGTGCGGGGGTTCAGCTTACGTGGCAGCTGGATGAAGCTGTCCAAGACCTCGACCCCGGCGGTGCGAGCCAGCTCCTGTAGCTCGGCCAGCGCGTCCTCCACCTCCCGCCGCTCGCCGCCGGCCCGCACCGAGATCAGGATCGCCTGTTCCTCCCCCCTCTGGCCCTGTGGAGGACGACGTGTCCGATGTTCCAGGTCCCGCTCCAATGCTGCGAGGGCGTCGCTGCCGTAGCCGCTTAGCCGGTCGAATGGCTGTGGCGGCAGGATGGTAATCCCTTCAGGTGTGGGGGCGATATGGGCCAGCTGGATGATGCACTGGGGACTGCCCGGTACGGAGGAGAGGGCGGCGATAAGGTCGAGGCGCAGCAGTTTCAGGTCGGTCAGGTCGTCTTCGGTGAGCGGTTCGTGTTTCAGATGGGTGTGGATCAGACGGAGGCCCCGGAGCGGCCGCCGCCCCAGGGGGTACTCCTTCAGCTCGGGGATCAGCAGCCCTTTCTCATCACCGATGATGACGGCTGTCACCACCCCCTGGCGGTTGATCAGGACCCCCAGCTGGCGACGCAGGTCATGGGAGAGCTCCATAAGCCGCTGGGCCAGTTCACCGGAACAGCATTCGTCCGGTTGGACCCGGCGGCGGTAGAGCCGTTCCAGGGGGTGGAGCTGGCTCTGCCGCAGGCCGGCGAGATTGCCGTGGAGGTCGTGAATGGCGGGCGCTCCGGGTCAGATGCCGGTGATATTGTAACCGGCGTCTACGTAGTGGATCTCCCCCGAGACACCGCTTGCCAGGTCGCTGCAGAGGTAGAGGGCCGCCTTGGCCACCTCTTCCTGGGTGATGTTGCGGTGCAGCGGCGCCCGATCCTCCACCGTGTTCAGGATCTGTTTGAACTCCCCGACCCCGGAGGCGGCCAGGGTCTTGATCGGCCCGGCAGAGATGGCGTTTACCCGGACGCCGTCGCTCCCCATGCCGGCAGCCAGATAGCGGACCGAGGCCTCCAAAGCCGCCTTGGCGACCCCCATGACGTTGTAGTTGGGGAAGACCTTTTCCGCCCCGAAGTAGGTCATGGCCATGGCGCAGGCGTTGCGCCCCGCCATGAGGGGCTGTGCCTCCTTCAGGAGGGCGATGAGGGAGTAGGCGCTGATGTCGAGGGCAGTGGCGAATCCCTGCCGGGTGGTGGAGAGGATGGTCCCTTTCAGCTCATCCCGCTCGGCAAAGGCCACCGAGTGGATCAGGATGTCCAGTCGGCCCCAGCGTTGCTCAACGTGCTTCATCAGTGCGGCGATCTCACCGTCGCTGCCGACGTTGCAGGGGAGTACCGCCGCCCCCAGGGATTCCGCCAGGGGGCGGACCCGTTTCTCGATCGCCTCGCCGGCGTAGGTCAGGATCAGATCGGCCCCTTCGGCCCGGAACAGCCGGGCAATGGCCCAGGCGATACTCTTCTCGTTGGCGACACCCAGAATCAGCGCCTTTTTTCCATCAAGCAGTCCCATCAACTCCCTCCTGTGCAGTTGCGGTGGTCATGGTGGCCTCAGCGACCGGCGGCGGTTCCTGCGGGGCGCCCCGGCGCTCAAAGGCGTCAAGACGGGCCTCGATGCGGTCAAGCTGCCCGGCAGTCCGCTCCAGACGCCGACCGAGGCCGATGATCAGAAACGGCAGGCTGAGCCAGACCGCGCCGAGCATAAGCGTCAGCAGCACCAGCATGATCATGACGCCCCCCAGCAGTTCCATCTGTCGCTCCTCCGTCTATCCCAGATACGGCCAAATTTGGAAAGCTATAGCATACCTGCAGTCAAATGGCAAATGGCCGGCCCGGGGAGCATGCAGGGGGGCTGCGGGCGCAAAATACGAATGAAAATGGTCGGCGCCTGTGCTACAACTGCCGGCCATGGAGACCCTGCTGCCGATACATTCGCCACTCTTTCTGCCCGTTGACGGTCTTGACGATCAGCCGGCATGGGATATGCTCTTCGGCAACGGCAACCCGCTGGTGCTGGAGATCGGCTGCGGCATCGGCGATTTTGCCGTCACCATGGCCGGCCGCCACCCCGACTGGAACTACCTTGCCCTCGACTTCTACAACAAAGGCTGCCTTAAGACCTGTCGACGCGCCGAGCGGCTGGGGGTGGCCAATCTCCGGGTGGTGCGGGACGAGGCCCGCGCCTTTATCACCCGCTGCCTGCCCCTGGCATCGCTGCAGGCGGTCTTTATCAACTGTCCCGATCCGTGGCCCAAGCGGCGTCAACGCAAACGGCGTCTGGTGAACGAGGAGTTTGTCCGTACCTTGAGCGCCTATCTGCGGCCCCGGGGGGATCTGTATTTCAGTACTGATTTTGCCGATTACGGCCGCGAAGTGGCCGCTTTCATGCCCCGTCAACGTGATTTTGAGAATCAGCTGGCGCCGGATCTGTGGCGGCACGACCTGCCGGAGTATCCCCGCAGCAAGTACATGCTGAAATTCATGGCCGAGGGGCAGGATATCTATTTTGTCCACTATCGCCGCACCGCACAACCGGCAGGGGAGGGGATTCCATGAGTGACCAGGGCGAAGGGGGGCACAACCGGGGGATCAACCTATTCAGGCCGCAGACCGATGCGATGCGGGGGGAGATCCGGGTGATCGCGCTGATCATGGCGGCCTGGCTCCTGGCGGTGCTGGGCTCCCAGCTGGCGGTCTGGTATCTGGAAAACAACATCATCGAGTACTGGCTCTCGGAGATCATCTTCTGCAATCTGCCGTTGCATTTCTGGATTTCAGGCCAGTTTCTGCCGCTCTGGTTTATCCTGTTGGGGGTGCTCTTTAACCTCTGGATGGACCGCCACGAATCCCGCAAGTTCGCCGGGACCATCCGGTACCGTGCCACGGGACGACGGAAGGAGGAACAGCAGCCATGACCACGACCTCGGTGCAACTGGTGCCGCTTCTGATCGTTGCCGCCATGTTCGCCCTGTTTATCGTCAGCGGTCTGGGGCGCAAGCTCAGGCAGGCCACCGATTACGGTTTTGCCGGCAGCTACAGCGGCCATTTGGGGAGCGGCGCCGCCATCGCCAGCAACTGGATGAGCGCAGCCAGCATCCTGGGCCTGGCCGGGCTGTTTTATCTGAAGGGGTACTACGCCATGGCCTTTGTCATCGGGTGGACCGGGGGCTATGTGCTGCTGTTGGTGTTATTGGCAACCCAGATACGACGTTTCGGCAAGTTCACCGCCCCCGATTTTGTGGCGTTCCGCTATGAGTCCGAGGCGGCACGCACCGTGGCGGCCCTGATCTCCATCATGATATCGATCATTTACTGCGTTGCTCAGTTCAGAGGGGTGGCGCTGCTGGTTTCCTGGCTGTTCGGCATCGGGTACCAGGCCGCGGTGATCACCGGTACCGCCCTGGTGGTGACCTTCGTGGTGATCTCCGGTACCCTGGGGGTGGTCAGGAATCAGCGTCTGCAGTATTTTGTCCTGATTATCGCCTTTGTCCTGCCCCTCATGCTCCTCACCCGGAAGCTGGGCTATTTCTGGGTGTTGCCGCAGTTCGGCTACGGTCAGGCCATCACCGACCTGCAGGACCATTACGGCTTCTACTGGTCCGAACCGTTTGCCACCATCTCGCTGTTCCACTGGTTTGCCCTCTGTTTTACCCTGATGTTCGGCACCGCCGGCCTCCCCCATGTCCTGGCCCGCTTCTATATGGCCCCCAGTATCCGCGATGCCCGCTGGGGGGTGGTCTGGGGACTGTTTTTTATCTCTCTCATCTACTGGTCGGCCCCGGCCTATGGGGTGCTGGCCCGTCTCTATGATGCCCGCGCAGGTCTGGCCTTTGTGAAGCCCGACCCGGCGACCGCCGATCTGGTGACCCTGACGGCGGCCCTCCGGGGGGGGATCCCGATGGGTGCGGTGGGGCTCCTGGTGGCCGGCGGTCTGGCGGCTGCCTTCTACGCCATATCGGGTCTCCTGCAGAGCGGCGCGGCCGCCTTCGCCTACGACATCTATCCGCGGTTGCGTCCGGTGGCCAACGACAGCGACAAGCTGGCCATGGCCAAGGCGGTCTTTTTGGTGCTGGCCGCCGGGGTGTTGGTCCTCTCCCTGAGACCGTTGGGTATGATCGCCGAGATCGCCGCCGTGGCCTTCGCCCTGGCGGGGAATACCATCTTCCCGGCCTTTCTGCTGGGGATATGGTGGAGCCGTACCAATGCCGCCGGGGTGCTGGCCGGGATGTTGACAGGGGTGCTGATCACCTTTGCGGCCCCTCTCGCCGGTGGGTGGTTCCCCTGGGTGGGGGAACTGTTTCCCCTCACCTCCTCCGCCTTTCTCGGCGCGCCACTGGTGGTGGTGGTGATGATCGTGGTTTCCTTCCTCACCCGCCCACCTTCGCAGCAGGTAATGACCTTTCTGGCCCGTAACGTCCATGACGTGGGAGGACCGTGATGGCCCTGCTTCTGGCAAAAGGTGAACATCTGGAGGACTGGCGAGGTGTGGATGAATTCGTCGCCGACTATCGGGACGCCGTGATCAGGTTGGCCGCAGCCACTCATCCGGAGGCGATGGCGGGAACCCTGTCAGCCATCCGTGACGATCTGGGGGAGCTTGCCGAACGGAACCGGCTGTTTGCCCGGAAAAACCAGCAGATCCTGGATTTCCTCCACACCTTGCCGGACCAACAGGGACTACGGGGTGTGCTGGCCGATTTCTATCATCATGCCTACGAACATTTCCGCGGTTTTGCCTCGGTACCGGCCTTTTTTGCGGCGGCAAACGGTTTTCTCAGCGTCTTGACCGCCCTCCTGGTTGCCAGTCTGCGGCGGCAGTTCGCCTCCCCGCTGCCTTCGATGACGCTCCTGGCCCTGGGGCCGGCCGGCAGGTTGGAGACTACCCGTTTTTGTCGCGTGCAGCTGGTCTTGGTCTGGGAGGGGGCGGGGAGCGCTGCCGAGGATCGGGCGATGGCGGAGCTGGCCGCTGGTCTCGTTACCTGGCTCAAGGATTGCGGGGTGGTGCTTGAGGAGGCGGTTACGCCGGTCCATCCCGTCTGGCGGGGGACGCTCGATCAGTGGGAGCGGCGTCTTGAGGGGGGGATCAACCGCGCCCGGCCGGCAGAGATGATCACACTGTTACGCCTGGTGGATCAGGCGGTGCTGGTGGATGAGGCCGGCCTTGCCGATCGCTTCCGGGCGTTGTGCGCCCGGCAGCTGCATCGACGGCCGGCGGTGGAGAACCTGGTGGAGCGCTGCACGGCCCTCTCCAACGGCTTGGGGCTCATGGGGGGGTTCCGGCTGACCAAGGGGGACAGTCACCCCGGCACCTTTGACCTCCTGGGACATGCCCTGCTGCCTCTGGCGGCCTCGGTGGCCGGCCTCTGTCTGCTGCACGACCTGGTGGAGGATGGCACCCCACGCCGGGTGCGGGAGCTGGTGCGAAACGGCAGGCTGGCTATCGATCTTGCGGAACGGGCGCTGCAGGCCTGGCAGCTGTTCTGCTCCTTCCGGCTGACCCTGGAGCTGCAGGCGACGGTGGGCCAGGATTGCCGGGATATCCTGCACCTGGACCCGGACAACCTGAGTCACCAGCAGCAGCAGCAGCTCCGCGCGGCCCTGGAGACGGTCGCCGATCTGCAGCACCTGCTGCAGGCCAGTTTCGGGCAGACGGCATGAAGGGTGGGGTGAAGATCTCGCTTTCCAGCGGGTCACTGTTTACCCTTCCCCTGCGTCGAGGCTTCGAACTGGCCGCGGAGGCCGGCTTCGACGGGGTTGAGCTGATCATCAACCAGGAGTTCCAGCGGGTGAACCCGGTCAAGGTGGTCCGCGCACTTCAGGAGATCTGCCCGATCAACTCGATCCACGCCCCGTTCATGCCGCTGGACGGCTGGGGCGGTCCAGCGCAGTCCCTCTCCCACTCCGTAGAGCTGGCCGCAGAGACCGGCATCCCGCTGGTCAATTTTCACCCTCCTTCCTGGATGGGGGGGGAGTTCGGTTTCTGGCGCTGGCTGTACAAGATACGGGATTTTCAGCAGGAGGTCGGGTTGGGAGGGGAGGTGCTGGTGACCCTGGAGAACATGCCCTGGGTAGGGGGACGCCTCAAGATCAACCCGAACATCCTCTCGGCAACCCGCGATCTGGTGACGTTTGTCCAGGATCATAACCTGTTTCTCACCTTTGACACCACCCATATGGGCTCGGGCAAGGTGAACTTCATCAACGATTTCTACCTCTGCTACGAGTCCGGCAGGATACGCAACGTCCATTTTTCCGACTACGGCTTTGATCGGGAACATCTGATTCCCGGCCACGGCCGCCTCCCGCTGACCCGTTTTCTGAATCACCTCAGACATACCGACTATCAGGGCTGTGTGACCCTTGAGGTGAGCCCGCACGAGCTGCCCAAGGATGAACAGGTGATCCTGCCGACCCTGAAGGAGGTCCTGACCTACCTGCGGGTGGAGACCGGCATCCTCCCCGCCTCGGCCATGGAGCTGTTCGAACCGATCGTCCCCCTGGAGATTGAGGATGAGACCCTGGCCGACCTGCCCGACCAGTACGGCCACCAGCCGTACCGGAGCGCGCATGACTAAAACCGGACTCAGCCGGCGGCAGGCTGTTCCTGGTCGCTGCCGCCGACGATCTCCTTGAAGCGGGCAAGCAGGTTGGGGTTGAAGATGGCGCTCCCTTCCCGCTCCATCAGGGTCAGGGCCTCCTGTTTGCCGATGGCGCAGCGGTAGGGGCGATTTGAGGTGAGGGCGCTGTAGACGTCGCAGATGGCGGTGATCTGGGCGGTGCGGGGGATGGCGTCCCCCTTGAGGTTGAACGGGTAGCCATCACCGTTGTAGCGCTCGTGATGGAAACGGACCGCGGCCAGGGATATCTCGCTGAACCCCCCCAGGTCACGCAGGCATTCATACCCCCGCTGGGCGTGTCGCTTGATCATGGTGTACTCGAAGTTGGTCAGGATATCAGGCTTCTCCAGGATATTGGTGGGGATGAAGATCATCCCCACGTCGTGCAGAATCCCGCCAATCCCTACATCCTCCAGTTCATAGAGCGGCAGCTTGTAGATCTCGGCATGGACCAGCATGGAGAGGGCCGCCACCTGCACGCTGTGGACAAAGGTGTAGTAGTCGTGCTCGATCACGGCGTGGAGCGAATCGAAGGCGTTGCGATGCTGGGTGATGAACTGCATCAGCTGACGCACCAGGTTGCGGCACCGTTCCAGGTCGGTCAGGTTGTCCGGCGTGGTGAAGAGGTCCATGACGTAGTTCATGGCGACCTGGGCGAGGATCTGCCCCTTGATCTGGGGCTGCAGCTGCTCCCGGGCCATGATTGCGCCGATGGTCTCCTCAAGGAAGACGGCCACCGGCGCCATCTCGTCACTCTTGATGTAGAGGGTCTCCACCTGGTTTTTGTCCAGGCGGATCAGATCCTGACCGGTGAGCGTCCGGTCAGCCGGTTTGTACAGGACATAATTGGCGCCGCTCTTCACATAGAGCGCCACCGGGGGGAAGCTGTCCGGATCGATGCAGGCGGTATTGACCGGTCGGAAGTTCATCAACTCAGGCATGGCGGCTCCTTTCCCCTTCCGCTGTTTGGATCTCCTGGCCGAGGGCCTCGATAAGCCGTTCGTTCTCGGGGCGGGTCCGCACCGCAACCCGTATGAACCGTGCATCCAGGCCGACAAAGGTGGAGCAGTCCCGCACCAGAATGCGGTGCGTCGCAAGCAGATCCTCCTGCAGGCGCGCTGCGGTACGAGGGGCCTCCAGCCTAAGCAGCAGATAGTTGGCCGACGACGGGAACACCGTTATCCCGGGCAGCCGTGCGAGGGTATCGGCGAGCAGGTCTCGTTCGTCAGTCACCAGCTCCCGGGTCTCGGCGGCGTAGTCATGATCGGCCAGGGCGGCAACGCCGGCAAACTGGGCCATGGTGTTGACCTCCCACGGCGGCAGTGCCGCCCCCAGCCGTTTGGCAAGCTCTGGTGCCGCCAGGGCGCAGCCCAGACGCAGACCGGCCAGGGCGTAGAACTTGGTGAGGGAGCGCAGGACGATCCCCCGGCCGCTCTGTACCACCGCTGCGGCGGCTGAATGTTCCTCACCGCAGAAGTCCATGAACGCCTCATCCAGCACCAGCAGGGTCCCGGTGGGGGCGCATCGGTCCAAGAGCTCACGCAGCTGCCGGGATGGGTAGAGGGTGCCGCTGGGGTTGGCCGGATTGCAGAGAAACAGGAGCTGCGGCTGCCGCCGGCGCAGCTCTTCCACCAGCGGTTCCAGTTCAAGACGAAAACCGTCATCCGGCGAGAGCAGGTGGTAGTCGACCTGCCAGTGGTGCCGTGTCAGGGCGTGGGCATACTCGCTGAAGGCCGGTGCCACGATCAGTGCCCGGGAACCGGGAACGACCTGCGGCAGCAGGTGGATCAGGTGGGTGGAACCGCTGGCCGCCAGTACCGACTCAACCGGAACCCGGAAGTGGGCCGCCAGGGCCTCGGTCAGGCGCTTCGCCGCGGGATCGGGGTAGTGGGGTACCTGCTCCAGGGCGGCCAGACAGGCGCTGCGTACCGCCGAGGAGAGTCCCAGGGGGTTGATGCTGGCCGAGAGATCCAGGATCTCGGAGGGGTGGCAGCCCAGCTGCCGGGCTGCGGCGTAGATGGTACCGCCATGATCAAAGGCCATGCTGCCTCCAGAACGCGGTTGCCGCGATGCCACACAGTGCCGTTAGGCCGGCGGCCCCATAGAGCAGCCGGATCATCCCGCGATAGGCGGTGGCGTCACAGGGGCGGAGGGGATCGCCGAGCAGTGGTTTCAGCTTGCGGATGCCCTGATAGCACGAGGGGCCGCCCAATTGCACCCCCAGTGCCCCGGCCGCCGCCGCCTCGGGATGGCCGCTGTTGGGTGACGGGTGGTTGCGGTGGTCCCGCCGCCAGATCTGCCAGCTGCCGGGGCCGGACAGGCCGACGAGCGGAGCGACGAGGATCATTGCCAGGGCGGTGAGCCGGGCCGGCAGCAGATTCAGCAGGTCGTCCAGACGGGCCGAGGCCCAGCCCAGGCGTTGGTACTGTTCATCCCGGTAGCCCACCATCGAATCCAGGGTGCTGGCTGCCTTGTAGGCCAGCGCGGCCACCGGTCCACCGACAGCCAGCCAGAAGAGGGGGGCGATGACGCCGTCGCTGCTATTTTCCGCCACCGTCTCGATGGTTGCCCGCCAGATCGCCGTTTCATCGAGATTTCCCGTATCTCTTCCGACAATATACGACAGAAAGCCTCTGGCCTGTACCAGATCGCCCCGGTGCAGCGCTTGGGCCACCAGGGCCGATTCCCGGTGCAGCGAGCGCAGGGCCAGGCAGTTCCAGGCGATCAGCAGGGCCGCCGCAGCCTCAAGTGCAGGGTGCAACAGCCGACAGCAGTGCAGTATCCCCCAGCCTGTCACGGCCGTGCCGATGACGGTCAGCAGGCAGAGCACAACGCCCCCGCCATACCCGTTCCAGCCGGAGCGTCGCAGCCAGCGCTCAAGTCCGCTGATCAACCGTCCGATCAACACGACCGGGTGGGGGTACCAGCGGGGGTCCCCCAGTATGAGGTCCAGTGCAAGCGCTGCCGCCAGCAGGTATGGTGGTGGCGGCGTCATCAGAGCCCGCAGATGGCCAGCAGCCGGACCATATCCAGGTGCTGTTCCAGCAGGTCGGCCAGACGGTCGTAGGGATCGGCCGGCGGTGGCGCCGCGGTCCGTTCCGCGAACCCCTTGGCCTTGCGCAGGCGGTTCAACAGTGCCTCTTTCAGGTACGGGTCATCGAACAGGCCGTGCAGGTAGCAGCCGATGACCCGGCCATCGGGACTCACCGTGCCGTCGGGCAATGATTCGTTGCGCTCCGGGTGGTGCAGCAGCATGAACGGCGCAGCCGTGCCGGTAGTGCGGGTGATCCCCAGGTGGATCTCGTATCCCTGTACCGGCTGGCGCCAGGCCGGCAGCACCTGCAGCGCCCCCTGGGCGGGGGCGGCCTCCGCCAGACGGGTAGTCTTGGCGGCAGTCAGTTCGGTCACCACCGGCAGGAGTCCCAGGCCGATCACCTGCTGATCAGCCGACTCAACGCCGTGGGGGTCGTCGATCCGTTCACCCAGCATCTGATAGCCGCCGCAGATCCCCAGGATCGGTCCGCTGAATCCCTGCAGCGCCACGGCCAGCCCCTGGCTGTGCAGCCAGGCCAGATCAGCGGCAACCGCCTTGCTGCCGGGGATGATCACCAGGTCCAGGCCGGCCAGCTGTTCCGGCCGGTCGAGGTAGCAGAGGTTGAGATCGGGTTCCCGGCGCAGCGGTTCGAAATCGGTAAAATTCGAGATGCGCGGCAGTTGTATGATGCCGATGTTCAGCCGGTCTGACGGCCGGCTGCCGTTGTCCGCTGGCGGCAGCGCCAGCGAATCCTCGGCCGGCAGCGCCAGGTCGTGCAACCAGGGCAGTACCCCCAGCACCGGGATGCCGCAACGTTGTTCGACATACCGTAGGCCCGGCTCCAGAATCGAGGGGTCGCCGCGGAATTTGTTGATGACGACACCCTTGATCAAGGCGCGTTCCCACGGCTCCAGGAGTTCGATACTGCCCACCAGCTGGGCAAAGACGCCGCCCCGGTCGATGTCGGCCACCAGGATGGCCGGCGCGTTGCCAGCCATCCTGGCCACGGCCAGGTTGGCGATGTCGCGCTCTTTGAGGTTGATCTCGGCAATGGAGCCAGCCCCTTCAATCACGATGAAATCGGCCTGCTGCCGCAGACGCGTATAGCTCTCCCGCACCTTTTCAAAGGCGGCCGGTTTGTACTGGTCATACTCACCCACCGACATGGTGCCGATCGCCACCCCCTGCACGACCACCTGGCTGCCCACGTCAGTGGTCGGTTTGAGCAGGATCGGGTTCATGTCAGTGTGCGGAGGGATGCGGCAGGCGGTGGCCTGGGACGCCTGGGCCCGGCCGATCTCACCACCTTGCGGGGTGACAGCGGCGTTTAACGCCATATTCTGGGACTTAAAGGGCGCCACCCGTAGGCCTCGCCGTGTAAGAAGTCGGCAAATCCCGGCGGTGAGGGCCGATTTGCCCACATCCGAGGCGGTCCCCACCACCATCAGCGCCGCTGACGTGGTGGCGGGAGGCCTGACGGCTCCCATGGCAGCTGCTGGCCGCACTGCCCGGAATGTCTCCTTGGCCGCGTACCCCCGCGGCGTCACCATCCGCCCCTGGCGGTCGACAAAGGTGCTCCGATTGCCGATGATCACCACCGTCGCCATATCCACCCGTTGCCGGTGGAGCTCACCCAGGGAGGTCACCAGCCGTTCTTCTCCCGTGCGGCAGGCGTTGCGCACGATCCCTACGGGGGTAGCGGCGGGACGTGCGGCGAGGATGATGGTTTGGGCCTCCTGCAGCTGCGTGATCCGCTTGGTGCTTTTGGGGTTGTAGAGGGCGATCACGAAATCGGCCCCGGCTGCGGCCGCAAGCCGGGTGCGGATCGTCTCCCAGGGGGTCAGCAGATCGGAGAGGGAGATGAGGGCCGTGTCGTGCATGAGCGGCGCCCCCAGCCTGGCTGCGGCGGCCTGGAAGGCAGAGATGCCGGGGATGATGGTTACCGGCAGATCGGAGCCACCTTCGGCGTCGACGAGTTCCAGCACCAGCCCGGCCATGCCGTAGATGCCGGCATCGCCGCCGGAGATCAGTGCTACCCGTGCCCCTGCCCGGGCGGCGGCAATGGCGGACCGGCAGCGGTCGATCTCCTGCATCATGCCGGAACTCTGCAGCTTTTTACCGGCGCACAGCGTCCCCAGCTGTTCCAGGTAGGGGGCGTAGCCGATAAGGATATCCGCCTGATCGATGGCCTGGCGGGCGGCGGCAGTCAGGTGGTCGGCGAGACCGGGGCCGCTGCCCACCACGGTGAGCGCCCCTTCAGGGGAGGTCTGTAGGGATGGATGGTTCATAGCTGGCAGTGATGATACGGGAAGCGTGGCGGTGGTTCAAGAGGTTTGGCAGCGTTACTAGGGTCAGGCGCTGTAGTTGGCGTAGAGTTGTTTGACCTTGGCCAGGTAGTCGCGGGTCTCCCGGGGGAGGCGGTCAGGGCGGCGGTCCACATTGCCGGGTCCCCAGTTGTAAGCGGCCAGGGCCGCATCAAGATCGCCGTTATAGCGGGTGAGGAGCCCTTTTAAAAATCGGGTCCCCGCCATGACATTCTGCTCCGGGTCAAAGGCGTTGTCGACCCCTAGATTCCGTGCCGTGGCCGGCATCAGCTGCATCAGTCCACGGGCTCCGACTGGGGAAACCGCCCGCGGGTTGAAGTTGCTCTCGGCCTTGATGACGGCCCGGATCAGTGCAGGGTCGACACCGTGCTGGCGGGCGGCCTTCTGGATGATCGGATCGATGGCGCTGCCAGAGTTGTTTTCGTTGCTCGCTGCGGAGAGGCGGTTTACGGGTTGAGCTGCCGGCACCTCATGCGATGGCGGTGGTTGTGCCGCGTTGGGTGCTGCTCCCCCGGTGTTCCCCTGTTGGGGGGTGGTTTGGTTGGCCAGGTAGGCCTGCATGGTGGTTGTCAGTGGGGCCGGGGTAGGGAAGAGGGCGCTGCCGGTTTCCTGCTGATCCTGCTGGTCGTCCAGTAGTTCCAGGGAGCTGCGGAGTGCGGCCAGGCGTAACCCCTCCGCCGCCCGCTGTATCGCCTCGGATGAGGCGCCATCCGGCACCACGCCTCGTTCAAGCGCCTGGTCCAGGCGGTTGGCAAAGTCGCTGGAACCGGTCCGATTGTCTGCAGCCGGGACGGTCGGGTTGCGCAGCATAGTTTGCAGCAGCGACAGGGTTTGTGTGGGGGTCAGCGACATGATGCGCCCCGCTCCTCAGGGATCAAACTGCAGATTCTTCTTCTTGAGTTTTTCGATCAGGGTGGTCCGTTTCAGGTTCAGCAGGGCGGCAGCCTCCTTCTTGTTACCGCCGGTGCGTTGCAGGGCCTGCAGGATGAGCCGGTTTTCAAAGGCGTCCACGGCGCTGTTCAGGCATATCCCCTCCGCCGGCAGTTCTTCCAAGGGGGGGGGCGCAAGGGGGGCGGGGGGCGCCACCTGGCGCCCTGTCTGCCTGCGTGACAGATAGCGGTCAGGCAGGTCGTCGGGGGAGATAAAGCCGCTCTCCTTGAGGGTAACCATCCGTTCCACCAGGTTTTCCAACTCCCGGACATTGCCGGGCCAGTCGTAATTGCGCAGTATCTCCAACGCCTCTCGGGAAAACCCCTTAACCAGACGACGCTTGTCGCGATTGAAGCGCCCCAGAAAGTGGTTGATCAGGAGCGGAATATCCTCCCGCCGCTCACGGAGGGGGGGGATGGTGATCGGGATCACCGACAGCCGGTAGTAGAGATCCTCGCGAAAGTCACGGTTCGCCACCAGCTCCTCAAGATTTTTATTGGTGGCGGCGATGATCCGGACGTCCACCTTTTGGGAACGGGCCGACCCCACCGGCTCAAACTCCTTGCTCTGCAGCACCCGCAGCAGTTTCACCTGCAGGTTGGCCTTCATGTCGCCGATCTCGTCCAGGAACAGGGTCCCCTTATCGGCCAGGTCGAATCGGCCGGGGCGATTTGCATAGGCCCCGGTGAAGGCCCCCTTGACATGGCCAAAGAGCTCGCTTTCCAGCAGCTCATCGGGAATGGCGGCGCAGTTGACCGGCACGAAATTCTTGTTGCTGCGACTGGAGAGCTGGTGTATGGCCCGTGCTGCAAGTTCCTTGCCAGTTCCCGATGCCCCCTGCACCAAGACGGTTGCGTTTGATTCGGCCACCTTTTCCAAGAGTTCGAACAGCGACAGCATCTGACGGCTGCGGCCGATGATGGTTGAGCAGAGAAAGTGCGGGAACTCTTCAGACGTGGCGGGCTCGGCAGTGGTAGCCTTGAGGAACTGATACTCGCGCGCCCGCATTACGACGCTTTCCAGCTCGTCCAGGTTGAGCGGTTTGGGTATGAAGAGGAGCCGTTCGTTGTGCGGGAGGGGGCGGGAGGAATCGGTCTGTCCGTAGGCGATAACCACCAGGTCGGGACTGGCCTCCCACGCCTTGTCCAGGATATCGTGGCTGCGGGTCAGCAGGGTGGCGAGGTCGGCGATCATGACCCGATGGGGGGTGCGGGTGATAGTGTCAAAAATGTCGTCATGGTGGCCGAGGATGGCGGTGCTATACCCCTGGTATGTCAGAAAAGCCGACACCAGATCCCTGGTCTTACGGTCGTCCTCAACGATCAGCAGCTCACTGTTCATGGCACGTATCCTGTCTGTTATCAGGCCGTTTGAAAGAATCTGGCGTGACGTTTGCTGAGTATAGCAGGAGTGGTGCAGGCATGTCAATAATATGACTTTTGTCTGGCGTTCATGCGGGATGACGCTGAGGGTCAGCGTGGATTCTCGGTCTGAAAAAATGGTTTCCTTTGCTTGCACAGCGTTGGGCAGCATGGTAGATTACACCGCACGTAGGCTTTCCGGGGACCGCGTAGTATCCCGGAAACGATCCAGATCTGTGAACGGGAGGCGGTTCATGTCGAATGCCCTGGCGCCGATGAAGCTTGACGATCTCCGCAGCAGTGAACATGGTGAGCTGATTCAGCTGGTCAGTTTCAACCTCGCCCAGGAGGAGTACGGGGTGGACGTCCTCAAGGTGCGGGAGATCATCCGGATGCCGAGCATCACCAGGGTCCCCAATACCCCGCAGTACGTGGAGGGGGTCATCAACCTCCGCGGCAAGGTGATCCCGATCATCGCCATGCGGAAGCGGTTTGCCCTGGACACCGCTGTGCATGATAAACAAACCCGGATCATGGTGATGGACGTAGGTGGCGAGCTGATGGGTTTCATCGTGGATGCCGTTTCCGAGGTAATCCGTATCTCCGGCAGCGAGATCCAGCCGTCGCCGGCCGTGGTGAGCAGCGGGATCGATCAGGAGTGCATCTCCGGTGTCATCAACCAGGCTGAACGTCTGTTGGTGCTCTTGGATCTGGAAAAGATATTCACCCAGGATGAACGGCGACTTTTTCATAACCTGTAGCCGCGTCGTGTGCCGCTGCAGCCCCTATCCATCTCAACCGACAGAGGTGTGTGATGCCGATTGATTGTGAAGACCAGGAACTTCTGGAAGGATTCCTCACCGAGACCACGGAGCTCCTGGAAAAACTGGATGATGACCTGGTGGCCCTGGAAAAGGCCCCAACCGACACCGATCTCCTGAACCAGATCTTCCGCTCCATTCACACCGTGAAAGGGGCCTCCAGTTTCCTGGGCTTTGACCTGCTGGTACGGGTGACCCACAAGACCGAGGATGTGCTGAATCGCCTGCGCAAGGGCGAACTGCTGGTGACCCCCGAGATCATGGACGTGGTGCTTGAGGCAACCGATCTGGTCAAGACCTTGGTGGCTGATATCAAGGGTGGGGATATCATCGATCGTGAGGTCGATGAGACGATCAACAAGCTGATTCCGCTCTTGTCCGAACAGGTATCCGCCGCCCAACAGGCGCCGCCGGCCACTCCTCCTCTCCAGGCGTCATCCACAGCGGTCTCCGAGACGCCTGACCCCGTGCAAGAATCTGTTCCCCAACCGTCGGAGCAGCCTGCTGCGTCGCTACCCCCGGTCGTCATGGCCCCTCCCCCGAGCAGCGCCGCGAAGAAGGCCCCTCCGCCGAAGCCTGCGGAAAAGGGAGGGGACGATCTCACCGACAGCTCAACCGTGCGGGTGGATGTGAAGCGGCTGGATGACCTGATGAACCAGGTGGGTGAGCTGGTGCTGGAGCGGAACCGGATGATCCAGCTGAACCAGGATCTGCAGGGTGGTAACTCCGACCATGTGCTGTTTGGCGAAGAGTTTGGCAAACTGACCAAACGGATGAACTTTGTGACGTCCGAGCTGCAGATGCAGGTCCTCAAGATGCGGATGATCCCGGTGGAAAAGGTCTTCAAGAAGTTTCCCCGGATTGTCCGCTCCCTCTCCCGTGATCTCGGCAAGGAGGTGGATCTGCAGATCTTTGGTGAGGAAACCGAACTGGATCGTTCGGTGGTGGATGAGATCGGCGATCCCCTTATCCACCTGATCCGCAACGCAATGGATCATGGCCTGGAGACCCCTGATGAGCGTCTGGCTGTCGGTAAACCCCGCACCGGTACCTTGGTGCTGGCGGCGGTCCATGAGGGAAACTCCATCATCATCAGCATCAAGGACGACGGTCGGGGGATCGATACCGAACGGGTGGGGCGCAAGGCGATTGAGAAGGGGCTGATTACTGAAGAACAACTGGCGACCATGAGTCAGCGGGAGATGTTCGACCTGATCTTTCTGCCGGGCTTCTCCACCAAGGACAAGGCCTCCGACCTCTCCGGCCGTGGTGTCGGCATGGATGTGGTTAAGACCAACATAAAGAAACTGAACGGTCTGATCGAGATCAAGAGCGAGAAGGGGCTGGGGTCCGAGTTCATCCTCCGCCTGCCGCTCACCCTGGCCATCATCCAGTCGCTCCTGGTGGAGGTGGAGGGGGAGGTCTACTCCATCCCGCTTTCTTCCGTGCTGGAGACTCTGCGGGTTGACCAGCGTCAGTTTCATCTGGTGGGGGGGCAGGAGGTGCTCAAGCTGCGGGAATCGGTGCTGCCGCTGATCCGGCTGGAGCAGGTGTTCAAGGTGCAGCCCAACGTCGAGCGTGATCCCTTCTGCTATGTGGTGGTGATTGGTGCGGCCGATAAGCGGGTCGGCCTGGTGGTGACCCGTCTCGTGGGGCAACAGGAAGTAGCCATCAAGTCCCTGGGGAACTATCTGGCCAATATCCCGGGCATTGCCGGCTCCACGATCTTGGGAGATGGTCGTGTGACCCTGATTGTCGATCCGGTCGGCATGATTGACAGTGGTGATGGCGCCACTGGCGGTCGATAGGCAAAGAGAACGGAAGGGATCGTATTGTGGCTATTTCTGATAAAGATTTCGAGCTGTTGCGTGATTTTATCTACAACCTCTGCGGCATGTACTTCCATAGCACCAAAAAGTACTTTCTGGAGAGCCGTCTGACCAAACGGATGGAAGCAACCGGCACCAAGAGCGCCATGGACTACTATACCCTGCTGAAGTCCCCGCGGGGCGGTGAAGAGCTTCGTTTTCTGCTGGATGAAGTCACCACCAACGAGACTTATTTTTTCCGTTGTGTCCCCCAGTTGAACGCCATAGAGACGAAGTTTCTGCCGGAAATCGTTGAAAGCAAGGGCAAGATGGGCTTTCGCAAGCTACGGATATGGAGCGCTGCCTCCTCATCCGGTGAAGAGGCGTACACCCTTGCCATGATGCTGCTGGAGAAGCGGGCCACCCTACTGAAGGACTGGATCATCGAGATCGTGGGGACGGATATCAACGAGACGGTGATCTCCCAGGCCAAGGAGGGGGTTTACAACTCCTACTCGGTGCGCAACGTCCCTGAACTCTACAAGCGCAAATATTTCCGCGAGGAGGGGGGTAAATTTATCCTCTCCCCGGATGTCAAAAAGTTTGTCACCTTTAACAAGTTGAACCTCTACGATGACACCAAGATGGTATTCATGAAGAGCTTTGACTTCATCTTCTGCGCCAATGTGCTGATCTACTTCGATCTGGCCGCCAAGTCAAAGGTGGTACAGCATTTCTATAACAACCTGCAGCCCTACGGTTATTTCTTTGTAGGGCAGTCCGAGTCTCTGCACGGGGTGAATGACAAGTTCAAGACGGTTCACTTCCCCGGCGGCTTTGGGTACAAAAAATAGCGAAGGTGGCGTTTATGGATAGACAGGTGATGATGGAAACAGCCCGGCAGATGGTGGCCACGATCGACGATCTCCCCACCATTCCGGCCGTGGCCACACAGGTGCTGCAACTGCTGAACTCCCCGGATGTGAATGTGGATGAGGTGGCTGACCTGATGCTGACCGACCAGGTGATGACCGCCCGGGTGATGAAGATGGTCAATTCGCCGGTGTACCGTCCATCCCAGGAGATCACCTCCCTCAAGCGGGCGCTGGTCTATCTCGGCCTCCGGCATATCAAGGAGGTGGCGCTTACTTCCTCCTTTATCAACGCCTTTGAGGACAAGGGGGGGGTGCTGGAGGTGGGCCCCTGCTGGGAACATGCCTTTGGCGTCGGCATGGTTGCCAAGGTAATCGCCGAAAAGATCCATTACAACGACCTCGAGAAGGCCTATATCGGCGGTGTCATTCATGATATCGGAGAGGTTGTCCTGAGTTACTACCGCTCTGCGGAGTTTGCGGCTGTGCTGGAACAGACCCGGCAGCGGCCGGTCAACCTGGTGGATGTCGAGATGGCGACCTTCGGCACGACCCATGCCGAGATCGGTTACTGCATTGCTGAGAAGTGGAACTTTCCCGAGGCCTACCGTGAGGCGATCCTGTTTCATCACGACCCTCGCGGGGCCAGCTCCGATCCGGTGCTCTGTTCTATCATCAACCTGGCCGACCTCTTCTGCTCGGTGCGGGAGCTGAACTACGGCGGTCGTTCCTGGGTGAGCTTTAATCTGGTGGAAGAGGATGGTTGGCAGATCCTCAAGGAGCAGTTCCCCAGTCTGGCGCAGCTGGATGTTGAGCGGTTCTGCTATGAGTTGGATGATGCCGTTCCGGATGTCAAAGAACTGGTCAGTTCTATATTCTCCCGGCAGTAGCCGTTCGTGTACAGAGAGGAGGCGGGATGCTTTCTTCCATTGCGGGTACCAAGACGCGGGTACTGATTGTTGACGATTCATCCTTCATGCGGATGGCGATCCGCGGGATACTCTCCAAAGACCCGACCATTGATGTGGTGGGAACGGCGAATGACGGTGTGGAAGGGGTTGAGAAGGCACTGCTCCTGAAGCCTGATCTGATCACCATGGATGTGGAGATGCCGCGTCTGGACGGTATCTCCGCCCTCAAACAGATCATGGCGAAGGCCCCCACCAAGGTGCTGATGGTCTCCACCCTGACCAACGAGGGGGCCCGGGCGACCTTTGAGGCCCTGGATGCCGGCGCCATCGACTACATTCCTAAGAATGTCACCGATTCCAGTGAGGCCCAGAACATCTTCCGGGAAGAACTGCTGAAAAAGGTGCGTGAGGCCACCCGCTCCCGGTTCATGCGGATCGCTCCCTCCCTGGCGGGGGCTGGTGGCATCGCCACACAGCGGCCGACGGTTGGCGCGTCCCGCCCTGTCGGTGGCAGCTCCCGAATTCACGGCAAGAAGATCAACTACGTCGGGATCGGCGCCTCAACTGGGGGGCCTGTCGCCCTGCAGGAGGTGATCTCCCGGATACCGATGAATTTTCCCTATGGCATCGTGGTGGCGATCCATATGCCCAAGGCCTTTACCGGCCCATACGCTGATCGCCTCAACGCCAAATGTTCCATCACCGTCAGGGAGGCAGTGGATGGTGACCAGGTCAAGCCGGGTACTATCTTGATTGCGCCTGGTGGTATGCATACGCAGTTGCTACGCAGTGGTGCCGGCCTGGTGGTCAAGACCGCTCCCACCGCGGCGTATCCGCAGTACGTCTATATCCCCTCGGTGGACCTGATGATCGGCTCCATGGCCGAGGCATCGGGAGGCTCCATGCTAGGGGTGGTGCTGACCGGCATGGGCAATGATGGCTTTAAGGGGATGCAGCAGCTGAAGCAACGGGGGGGGGTCACCATTGTCCAGGATGAGGCCACCTCTACCATCTATGGGATGCCCAAGGCCTGTGTGGATGGCGGTGTGGCCGACGAGGTGTTGCCGATCGGCCAGATCGGTTATGAAATCGGCAGGTTTATGGGGTGACGGCGTTGCGGGTGGCGTGAGAGGACAGCACGGGCGGTCCCCTCCGGAGGGGCCGCCCTTTTGTTAGCGCTGTGCGTACACGACGAGGCCGCTCCGGCTGCTCTCTACCCTGCAGTTTGAAAACCCCAGCCGTTTCAGACGGCGCAGGATAAAGAAGGCGGCGAGCCGGTGCACGCCGGGTAGGATCAGTGGAAAATGGTCGGTCGGCAGGGCGTTGATCGCCTGCCAGGTGCGCTTCCAGTCGGTCTTCACGAGTGTTCGGAGGTTGCGTGGAAGGCGATCTTAGGCCAGTTCTCGATGGTATTGTCCAGGCGCCACTGGCTGGCCGCCATGTAGGTTAGCTTACCCTCACCATCGATATACAGGTTCATCTTCTCGCGCTTCTCAAACTCCTCGAGCTGTTTCCTCTCGCCGTCTACCCAGCGGGCGGTGGCATAGGCCACCGGCTCGTAGGCAATCTCGACGCTGTATTCAAACTTCAGGCGGTGCAATACCACCTCGAACTGCAGCATCCCCACCGCCCCGACCACCCATTCGGCGCCGAACAGCGGCTTGAATACCTGGGTGGTGCCTTCTTCTGCAAGCTGTACCAGCCCTTTCTCCAGCGCCTTTGACTTCATCGGGTTTAACAGGCGTACCTTGCGGAAATGTTCCGGGGCAAAGCTGGGAATGCCGGTGAACCGCAGCTCCTCACCCTGGGTAAAGGTGTCGCCGATCTTGATGGTGCCGTGGTTGTGGATGCCGATGATGTCGCCGGCAAAGGCCTCTTCGACGTTGGTGCGGTCCTGGGCCATAAAGATGGTGGCGTTGCTGATCTGAATATCGCGGCCAAGACGCAGGTGGCGCACCTTCATCCCTCGTTCGAAACGGCCGGAGCAGATCCGGAAGAAGGCGATCCGGTCCCGGTGGGCCGGATCCATGTTGGCCTGGATCTTAAAGACAAAGCCGGTGAACGGCTCTTCATAGGGGGAAACCGTCCTGGTGGCGGTGGCGCGTTCGCGTGGCGCTGGGGCGTATTCCACAAAGGTGTCCAGCAGTTGCTGCACGCCGAAGGTGTTGATGGCGCTGCCGAAGAAGACCGGGGTTTGACGGCCGGCCAGGTATGCATGTAGATCAAAGGGGTGCGCCGCCCCTTCCAGCAGTTCCACGTCGTTGCGCAGCTCCTGGGCCTGGCTGCCCAGAAGTTCATCCAGCTGGGGGTCGTCCAGCCCCTTGACGGTCACGATCCGTCCAACCCCGTTCTGGGCCTCGGGATCGAACAGTTGCACCTCCTTGTTGTACAGGTGGTAGGTGCCGCGGAACCGTTTGCCCATGCCGATCGGCCAGGTGATCGGCGCGGTCTGCATCCCCAGGTTCTTTTCCACATCATCCAGCAGGTCCAGCGGTTCCTGCCCCTCCCGGTCCAGCTTGTTCATGAAGGTCATGATCGGGGTGTCCCGCAGGCGGCAGACCTCCAGGAGCTTTTTGGTCTGGCTCTCCACCCCCTTGACCGAGTCGATCACCATCAGGGCCGAGTCGACCGCGGTGAGCACCCGGTAGGTGTCCTCGGAGAAATCGTTGTGGCCGGGGGTATCCAGCAGGTTGATCTCGTAATCCGCATAGGTGAATTTCATCACCGACGAGGTGACGGAGATGCCGCGCTGCTTCTCCAGTTCCATCCAGTCGGAGGTGGCGTGGCGGGCGGACTTTCTGGCCCGTACCTCGCCGGCCTGCTGAATGGCGCCGCCGAACAGCAGCAGCTTTTCGGTGATGGTGGTCTTGCCGGCGTCCGGGTGGCTGATGATGGCAAAGGTGCGGCGTTTGTCGACTTCTGGCTGGTTATGCAGGGTGCTCACCGTTACAGCTCCTTCATGCACCAGGCGGGCAGTGCCCGCCTGGGGAATTATCCCTTAAAAATAAAGCGATCGATACACCATCTGCCGCCACCGCTAACCACCAGGTAGAGCGCCATCCCCAACAGCGCCAGGGTGTACTCGATGCCGTTGCCGTGGCCGGGCAGGCACGAGCTGTTGAGGAAAAAACCGTTGGCCCAATGGACTTTGTCGATGGCAACCGCCATCACCGAGGCGATACCGGCTGCGGAGAACCGGGTGAGCAGGCCGGTCAGGACTCCGATGCCGCCGCCGAATTCGGCGATGATCGCCAGCAGGGTAAAAATCGGTGGGATGCCCAGCTTCTGCTCGAAGGTGGCAAAGGTGCCGGTCAGACCGCTGCCACCGAACAGTCCCAACAGCTTTTGGGACCCGTGTGCCATGAAGATCAGGCCTAACGGGATACGGATCATGAGCGGCGCAATGGCGTCGGACAACGTAAAACCAGCACGAGCCATGGGATACCTCCGGCATGCGTAAATAAAAAGGGGACCAGTGGTCCCCAGAGTGCCGTATTGGCGGGCGGCAGGAGACTCGAACTCCCGACCTTTGGCTTCGGAGTCAATCGCCAATTATTTTCAATACCTTGTTTATTTTTCTTTGTATTGGAAATACGCCAAGTTGCGGCCATTATACATTTTCACAGTGATGATGCAACAGTATTGTTTTTCGGTCATTACATTACAATTACATTACAGTAATCCGGCTTTTCTATACTCCCTTTTATTATAGAAAAATATGGAACGTCACGCTTGTCACCTTGGTCACAACATGCCGTAATTAAAAAAGAAAACACCGTGACAAGTGGAGTGACCATTTTTTTACTTGTCACTGAGCTTGTCACTTTCAACAATTTCCTTGCTATCTGTAGCTTATAAGCTAAAATAACACCATGCAGACTTTCCCCCATGACATAGAGTATTTCCGAACCGCTGAAGGTGTTGCTCCGTTCAAGGAATGGCTTGAAGCCTTGCGGGATGTGAACGGGCGGGCAAAGATAAGGGTTCGGCTTGACCGCTCCCGTTTGGGCAACCTGGGGGACCATAAACAGCTTGCCGCCGGTTTATGGGAAATGAGGATTGATTACGGGCCTGGGTATCGCGTCTATTTCACCAGAGAGGGCGGGCGGTTGATCCTGCTTTTGATCGGCGGGGACAAAGACACACAGAAGCGGGATATTGCCAGGGCCGCCGGATACCTGGAAGAGTACCAAAGGAGACACCAGCCATGACACACACAACTGACTATCAACGGGACCTGATTGAAGCCCTGAAAGACCCGGCTGAAGCTGCTGCGTACCTGAATGCTGCGCTTGAAGAGGGAGACAAGGAGGCCTTTTTGCTTGCCTTGCGGAACATTGCAGAAGCCAACGGGGGAATGAAAGCGGTTGCTGAAAAGGCGCACCTGAACCGGGAAAGCCTGTACCGTACCTTGTCACGCCGGGGTAATCCTGAAATACGTACCTTGTTTAACTTGCTGCATGGGGTTGGTTTGCGCCTGAATGTGATGCCTGAAGAGGTTGCCGCCTGATTCCTTCACTTGATGGATGCTGATTGAACAAAGCCCCTTCCTTAATCGGTTGGGGCTTTGTTGTGTTGAATGGCTACTTGGAATGAGCTACAGAGTTGTTCAATAGCTTTCTAGCTTCAAGATTGAAGGCTTCATTTTCTCGAAAACGCTTGATTATAGCTGCTATGCCCGGAAGTTCTGAAGCAGGCATAAGAGCAAGTTCCTTTAATGTTGGCGTGAGTACGTCTAGTTCTAAGTTTGAGCCGATGTTTTTCAGCATGGTTGCAAACTTTTTTTCGTTTTTCGGGGTTACATCTAGCGATATGTTAAGAGCTTGATCTATCAGCGGTTTGAAAATAGTTAAATGAAGCCCTTCCAGTAAATTAGGAAGCAATTCTTTACCGAAACGGTCCCCGATGCTTTTTGTATATATTGTGGCCTCTTCTTCGGTAAACCCGGCCTTTTTGAGCTCTTCAAGTGCTTCCTTTTCGCCTCCAAAAAGCGATTTAGTAACCAGCATAAGCATTTCTTCGCCGGTCATTTCTCCAATTTTTTCTAATACACGCTTTTGCCTGTCTTCCTCTTCTTCCCCTCTTAACCACGCCACTGTAACCCCGAAATAAGCTGCTATGGCTTCAAGCGTTGCCTGGGTTGGTTCGCCGATGCCTTTTAAATATCGGTGAAGGCTGTATAGCGAAAGGCCGATTGTCCGTGCTGTAGCGTTTTGGCCGTGTTTTGCCACTTCGTCGCTTAAAACTTTCACTACCCTTTCCGGTGTTTTACCGCCGCCCCTGCCTCTAGCAACCATTTGTCCCCCCTGTATTTATTGCTGAACAATTTATTGATTGACACCCGAACAATTTATTGTTTAGATTATCGAACAAAAGATTGTTCGTCAACACAAAACCCTATAATGAAAAGGAAGGCCGCCATGCAAGAGCCAACAACCACCGCGCCGGAAGAAACATACCAGGGTGTCATGATGTCCGCTGCATGTATCCGGGCTATCTGTGACGATATGGCCGCTGATTGTGAAGGGTCAAGCGTTTCACCCCTGGGGATGAATATATTCCAGCTTCGCATGATTGCAGATCGCCTGGACACCATAGCCGTTGAATTGATGTAGCACACCGCCCCTAAAGAGAAAGGAATAACACCATGACCACGCCTGAAGCCGCCGATGCTGAACGCTATGTAACCGTAAAAGAGGCCGCTGCCTTCCTGGGGGTCCCGGTTAACACATTTTACAAAATGTGCCTTGCCCGCGTCATTCCCTCCTACAAGATCGGCAAACTTCGCCGGGTGAGGTTGTCTGAAGTTGCCGCTTTTGCTGAATCATCTCGCGTTGAAGCCCGTCCGGCCAAGTAGGGGCGGCCATGCCTTCAGACCGTAAAACCGCCTTGCTTGACCGCCTGGGACCGTCCGGCATTTCTGCTGCTGTTCTGGACCTGTTCCCGGAATATACGCCGGTTGGCCGGGAACAAGCCCTTGTCCGTTGCTGCTACCATACGGAAGAAACGCCTTCTCTGTCTGTTCAGCTTTCAACAGGGCTTCACAACTGCAAGGCTTGCAGTGGCAAAGGGGACCTGTTCAATCTGGTTATGCAGGTTCGGGGCTGTGATTTCAAGGCTGCCCTTGACTACCTGGAGAGCCGCGCCGGAATCATTACC